>JAYVNL010000411.1:0-2535 GCA_043758495.1 Rhizobacter sp. | reverse complement strand
CGCGCTCGAAGCCGCCTTCCGCACCGCCGCTGCCGAGGCCGACGCCGTCATCACCTCCGGCGGCGTCAGCGTCGGCGAGGCCGATCACACCAAGGCGGTGATGGCGTCGCTCGGCGACGTGCTGTTCTGGCGCATCGCCATGCGACCCGGCCGGCCGATGGCGATCGGCCGCATCGAGGGTCATGGCCGCAGCGCCGTGCTGTTCGGCCTGCCCGGCAATCCGGTCGCCGTGATGGTGACTTTCTACGCCCTCGTTCGCGACGCCCTGCTCGCCATGAGCGGCGCCACCCCTGCGCCGCCGCCGATGCTGCGCGCTGCCAGCATCGCCGCGATCCGCAAGAAGCCGGGGCGCACGGAGTACCAGCGCGGGATCGTCGCGCGCGCGGCCGGCGGCGAGTGGCAGGTCCGCATCACCGGCTCGCAGGGCTCGGGCATCCTGCGCAGCATGAGCGAGGCCAACGGGCTCGTCGTGCTGGGGCACGCGCAGGGCGACGTCGCTGTCGGCGAGCTCGTCGACGTGATGCCGTTCGCCGGCATCGCCTGATCAGGTCGTGCGGGCCGGCTCCGGTGCCGCATCGAACCGGTCGAAGCCCGAGTAGCAGAGGAAGTGGCGGTTCACGGCGCGGCCGAAAAGCGTCATGCCGAGCCGGGTCGCGAGAGCGTGGCCCATCTGCGTGATGCCGCTTCTGGAGACGACGATCGGCACGCCCATCTGCGCCGACTTGATCACCATCTCGCTGGTCAGCCGGCCGGTCGTGTAGAAGATTTTGTCGGCACCGTCGACGCTGTTCAGCCACATCCAGCCGGCGATGGTGTCGATGGCGTTGTGGCGACCCACGTCTTCCACGAAGAGCAGCATCTCGCTTTGCCGGAACAGTGCGCAGCCGTGCACCGAGCCCGCCGATTTGTACGTGCTCTCCTGCAGACGGACCGCGTCGAGCAGGCTGTAGAGCGCGGCTTGCGAAAGTCGGGCCGACAGCTCGCCGGGCGGCGGCAGGTTCACCTTGTCGAGGTTGCCCATCAGATCCCCGAACACCGTGCCCTGGCCGCAGCCGGTGGTGACGACGCGCCTGGCCGTCTTCTCGTCGAAGCGCTCGATGCCGGCGCGCGTCTTCACAGCGGCAGCATTGACGGCCCAATCGACGGTGATCGAATCGATGTCGTGGGCGTGGTCCACGAGCCGCTGGTTGCGCAGGTAGCCCAGCACGAGCAGCTCGGGAGCGGCGCCGAGCGTCATGAGGGTGACGAGCTCACGCTTGTCGACGAAAACAGTGAGCGAGCGCTCGGCCGGGATGCTGATCGCGCGCTCGGCGCCGAACTCGTCGCGGGCGGTAATGCGCTCGGTGAGCGGGGCGCTCGCCGCGGTGAGGCGAACGGCCAAGGCGCCTATTTGAGCGAGCCCGTCATTTCGGCGGAGGTCGCCTTGTTGCTCGGCGGCCCGACCGCCATGCCGGCCGGCGAATGCGCTTCGGCCGCCTCCAGCGGCTTCGACGCCGCGGCGTCGATCGGTGCCACGAAGGGGCCGGGGGCGGCGCAAGCCGGCATCGGGTCGGTGACCGTCGTGTCCTTGCCTGCCGCCTTGGCCGAAGCGTGGTACCTCTCTGCGGCGCGGTCCATGGCCTGGCAGACCTTGTAGAGGCCGACCTTGTCGGTCCACGCGGACTTGGCCGCGGTCAGGGTGGCCTTGGCCTTGGCTTCGTCGTTCAGCGCCGGCAGCTTCGCGAGCAGCGGGTCGGCCGCGAGCACAGCGAGCAGGGCGACCACGGCGGGCTTGTTCATGTCGTCTGTCCTTCTGTGCAATCAGGCCGCCGGCTGGCCAACGGCGGGCACCGCCTTCGTGCGTTCGGCAGGAATGCGGCCAGCGCGGATGTCGTCGTACCAGTACTTGTGGTGCTCCTCGGCCCACTGCTGGTCGACATAGCCGGTCTTCATGGCGCGGTAGGAGCCGCGCATGCCGAAGCTTCCGATGTAGATGTGGCCGAGGAAGACCACCATGATGAACACGGCGGCGGAGGAATGGATGATGTGCGCCAGCTGCATGTCGTCGCGCAGGTAGAGCAGGCCGGGGACGAGCTTGTCGAGTACCAGCCCCGAGCCGACGACGATGCTGCCGAGCAGGAACACGCCGCCCCAGAACACGATCTTCTCGCCGAAGTTGAAGCGGCCCGACGGCGGCTCCTCGCCGCCGAAGAGGCCGCCGCCCTTCAGCAGCCAGGTGAGGTCGCCGCGCGATGGCCAGTTGCTGCGCAGGAACGTGAAGAACACGATCACCAGCGAGACCGCGAAAAGCGGGCCGAAAAAGTTGTGCGCCGTTTTCAGCAGCCAGGTCAGCCAGCCGAACAGCAGCCCACCGGTGAGAGGCAACAGCGAGAACTTGCCGAACGCCATCACCAGGCCGGAAATGGCGAGCACGCAGAACGCGATCGCGTTGCTCCAGTGCGCAGCACGCTCGAAGTACGTGAATCGCTCGATGAAGCGGTTGCCGGTGTTGGTGGCATGGCCGATCGGGCCGCGCCGCCAGTAGAAGAGGCCGAT
>JAYVNL010000410.1:0-2550 GCA_043758495.1 Rhizobacter sp. | reverse complement strand
CGAGGCGAGCCCCGAGGCGAATGGCGCCCAGCCCTTTGTCGACACGATGCCCAATGCCGGCGACAGCGCTGCCGGCAGTGACGATCGCCAGGGCGGTCGCCGCCGCAACCGTCGCGGCGGCCGTGGCCGTGATCGTGACGAGGGCGTGAGCAGCGAAGCTGGCGTCAACGGCAGCGGCGAGCCCGCAGCGCCGATGGGCGCGAACGGCGATGTCTTGTCGGAGCCGGGGGAAGGCAGCCACGCGGCGACCGACGCCGGGGATTCGAGCCTGCCGCCCGGGACCGCCGGAACTGCCGAGAGCGAAGGCTCAGGCAGCCGCAGGCGGGGCCGCGGACGCGGTCGTGGCCGCGGCGGCGATGGCGAGCGCGGCCCGCGCGAAGGCGATGTCGACGGCGTCACTGCATCGTCGGCCGGTCCCGTGACGACGCTCGATGCGGGCATGGAGAACCATGCCGTGACGCACGCCGACGTCTCGCCGTTCACGGCGCCTTTTGTCGACACGCCGCAGCACCCGGACCGTTCGCAACCTCAACCGGCCGCAGACTCGGCCTGGTCGGCCCCGTTTTTGGCGCAGGAGCCGGCGACTGTTGCCGCGCCTGTCGAGCCTGTCGAGGAGATCGCGCCGGTCGCGCCTCCGGCCCGCGTCGAGCCCCCGGCATCCGTCGCGCCGGTCAAGGCCGCACCGGTGGCAGCGCCATCGCCAGCGCCCTACGCGCTGCC
This sequence comes from Rhizobacter sp., assembly GCA_043758495.1. Taxonomy (GTDB): domain Bacteria; phylum Pseudomonadota; class Gammaproteobacteria; order Burkholderiales; family Burkholderiaceae_C; genus Schlegelella_A. The sequence continues at coordinate 1,830 of JAYVNL010000410.1, read as the reverse complement.
GATGGACTCGCTGGTCGCCGTGGCCGAATCGGCCGGCCTGCAATGGGTCAATTCCGACGCCGCCAAGATCCGCAGCGCCCAAGAGGCAATGGCCTCAGCAGCGCCGGATATCCGCGTTGCCCGCGAGATCCATCGGCCGGCACCGGCCGACGAGGGTGCTCTGATCCTGGTCGAGACCAAGAAGGACCTGTCGCAGTTCAAGCTGCCGTTCGAGCACGCCAACAGCGACGCGTCGAAGGCCTGACGCTGGCTGCAGCGCCACTGGGCGCCTGCTTCAGGGCAGGCGCTCGAGCGCGCGCTGGTAGGCGGGCTGGCGCATGAGGTCGTCCCAGCCGATCGGCACCGTCTGCGGCAAGAGGTCGAGGCGCCGCGCCTCGCTGTCGGGGTCGGGCTGCCAGTGGCCGTGCTCGCGCGCGTGGAGCAGGCCATCGAGCAGCGTGTCGACGGCGGCGCCGCCGTCTTCGCTCTGGTTGCAGAGCAGCACCATGTCGCAGCCGGCCTCGAGCGCCAGCACGGCGGCTTCCGCGAAGGCGAGTTCGACGCCGCCGAGCCGGCGCGCGCCGGCCATGCTGAGGTCGTCGCTGAAGATGGCGCCGTCGAAGCCGATCTGCGTGCGCAGGATGTCCTTCAGCCAGCGCGCCGAGAAGCCCGCGGGCAACGCGTCGACGGCGGTGTAGACGACATGCGCCGGCATGACGCTCGAGAGCGCGCCGGCCAGCCACTGGTAGGGCCGCGCGTCGTCGGCAAGGATCTGCGCGAGCGGCCGCTCGTCGATCGGCACGTCGACGTGACTGTCGGCCACGACATAGCCGTGCCCGGGGAAATGTTTGCCGCAGTTATGCATGCCCGCCTGCAGCAGGCCGTGCATCAGCGTCGACGCGAGCATGGCGACGACGCGCGGGTCGCGGTGGAAGGCGCGGTCGCCGATTACCGAGCTACCGCCGTGGTCGAGGTCGAGCACCGGCGTGAAGCTGAGGTCGACGCCGCAGGCCCGCAGCTCGGCGCCGAGCACGCGGCCGGCAGCGCGCGCCGCTTCGAGGGCGTGCATGGCGCCAGCACCGGGGCCGCCGTTGCTATCGTCCATCCAGAGCTCGCCGAGCAAGCGCATCGGCGACAGATGCGTGAAGCCATCGGTTCGAAAACGCTGCACGCGGCCGCCCTCGTGATCGACGCAGATGAGCACGTCCGACCGCACCGACTTGACCTCGGCCGCGAGCTCGACCAGCTGTCGCCGGCTCTCCCAATTGCGCCCGAACAGGATGAGGCCGCCGGTGAGCGGATGCTTGAGGCGGCGGCGATCGTCGGCGTCGAGCGCGGTGCCGGCGACGTCGAGCACGACCGGTGAGTGGCTGTCGATCATCGATGCTCCTGCTGTTCGACGACGACGAAGGCGGCTGCGTAGTCGGCCTCGTCGCTGACGCTCACATGGGCGCTGAGGCCGCGAACCGCGAACCACTCGGCGAGTGCGCCGTGCAGATGGAACTCGGGTTGACCGCTCGGCCGCTTGGCAACCTCGCAGCCGCGCCACGTCATCGGCGTACGCATGCCGAGGCCGATCGCTTTCGAGAAGGCTTCCTTGGCCGAAAAGCGGGTAGCGAGGTAGCGCACGCCGCGCTCTTCGAGCTGGCCGCGGCGGTGCTGGAAGACGCCGATCTCGTGCGGCCCGAGGACACGCTCGGCGAAGCGGTCGCCGCGCCGCGCCAGCACAGCGCGGATGCGTCGCACGTCGCAGATGTCGGTGCCGACGCCGAAGATCATCGCGGCGCCGCGAGCTGGATCGCGCGCAGGTAGGCGCGGATGGTCTCCGTCATGCCGAGCTCGAGCGCGTCG
>JAYVNL010000409.1:0-2550 GCA_043758495.1 Rhizobacter sp. | reverse complement strand
CCGCCGTTGCCGCCGACGCCCGACCTGCCGGACGGCCTGCCGGCAGCGATCGACGATCCGCACACACCCGGCGAAATCGTGCCTGTGCGCGAGCCGATGGCCGAGCCGCCGATGACCGCAGCACGGTGACGGAGTCCGCGGCGGCCGCTCCGCCGACGCCGCGCGGTCTCATCTGGGTCAGCGACGATTCGGCCGGCATCCGGCGGCTGCGCGTCGGCGACGGCTTTGCCTACCGTGGCGTCGACGGCAAGCGCCTGCGCCAGGCCGCGGAGCTGAAGCGCATTCGTGCGATGGCCATCCCGCCGGCTTATGAAGACGTGTGGATCTGTCCGAAACCCAACGGCCATTTGCAGGCGACCGGCCGCGATGCGCGCGGCCGCAAACAGTACCGCTACCACCCCGGCTGGCGGCGGGCCAAGGACGCCGACAAGTTCGAGCGCATGCTGGAGTTCGGCGCTGCGTTGGCGAAGGTGAGGGCGCGCGTGAAGGCCGACCTGGCTGCACCGGTAGCTGCGCGTCCGGGCCGCGACACCGTGCTGGCAACGATCGTGCGCCTGCTCGACACGACCTACGTGCGGATCGGCAACGAGGAATACGCGCGCACCAACCGCTCGTTCGGCCTGACGACGCTGAAGAATCGCCACGCCGACATCCAGGGCAGCCGCCTGCGCCTGCGCTTTCGCGGCAAGAGCGGCATCGAGCAGGCAGTCGATCTCGACGATCCGCGCGTCGCCCGCGTCGTGCGCCGCTGCCAGGCGATGCCCGGCCAGGATCTCTTCCAATACGAAAGCGACGACGGCGAGCGCCGTACCGTCGGCTCGGCCGACGTCAACGACTACATCCGCGAGGCGAGCGGTGCGGATTTCACCGCCAAGGACTTCCGCACCTGGCACGCGACCGTGCACGCGCTTGATCTCTGGGCCGAGCGATGTGCGGCCGACGCGCCGTGCCCGCGCACGGCGAACCAGATGCTCGCCGATGTCGCCAAGCGACTCGGCAACAGCGTCGCCGTCTGCAAGAAGTCGTACGTGCATCCGCGCGTGCTGGAGTCGCTCGCGGCGGTGGTCGATCCCGAGGCGCTGGCGCGGTTGACGCCGAAGCGCCGCGCCGGGCTCAACATTGCCGAACGTCGACTGCTCCAATTTCTGTCGCGGCCCTGAGACTTTTCGCGCCTGCGGCTTGCGCCGTCGAAGACCGCCGTCTACACTTCTTCTTACCGCTCGGTCGGATCTGTTTCGCGGCTCGATCCGCGCGGACACCGGCATCGACCGGGCAAGGAGACATGCAGTGGCGGACCCCGAACGACTCGTGCTCGTCAGCAATGCCGGCGCCGTGCGCACGATTGCGCTGAACCGACCGCAGGCACTCAACAGCTTCACAGTGGCCATGCACGGCGAGCTCATGGCGGCGCTCGAGGCCGCCGCCGGAGAGCCTGCCGTGCGCTGCGTCGTCCTGACTGGCAGTGGCCGCGGCTTTTGCGCCGGGCAGGATCTCAACGACGCGGCGATTGCTCCCCGACCCGATTGCAGTGGCGCCGCCACCGACGCCGGCGACGCCATCGAGCGCTATTACAAGCCGCTCGTACTGCGCCTGCGCTCGATGCCCGTGCCGACGATCGCGGCTGTCAACGGCGTCGCTGCCGGCGCCGGCGCCAACGTTGCGCTCGGCTGCGACATCGTCGTCGCCGCGCGCTCGGCGAGCTTCATCCAGGCCTTTGCGAAGATCGGGCTCGTTCCCGATGCCGGCGGCACCTGGCTGCTGCCACGCTTGGTCGGCCGCGCCAACGCGATCGCGCTGGCGATGCTCGGTGACAAGCTGCCCGCTGAAGATGCGGTGCGCCTGGGCATGATCTGGAAGTGCGTCGACGACGCTTCGTTCGCGGCCGAGGTGGAGGCTCTGGCGACGCGGCTCGCATCGATGCCGACGCGCGCATTGGCGGCGACGCGGCAGGCCATGGACGCGTCCCAATCGCTCGATCTCGCGGCCGCGCTCAGCCACGAGGCCGGCGTGCAGCGCACGCTTGGCTACGGCCACGACTTCAAGGAAGGCGTCGCCGCGTTCCTGGCCAAGCGGGCGCCGGTCTTCACCGATCGCTGAGCCGCGCCGCCCGATGAACACCGACTCGACCATGGCCGCAGAGCCACCCTCGCCCGAAGCCGTCGGCGCGCACATGTTCGCTGCCGACCGCGCCTCGCGCGGCCTCGGCATGCGCATCGTCGCCCTCGGTGCCGGCACGGCGAAGCTCGAGATGGCGGTGCGTGACGACATGCTCAACGGCCACGACATCTGCCACGGCGGCTTCATCACCACGCTGGCCGATTCGGCGTTCGCGTTCGCCTGCAACTCCGGCAACCAGCTCACCGTCGCCGCCGGCCTGAACGTCGATTTCCTCGCCCCGGCGCATCGCGGCGACGTCCTCACCGCGGATGCCGTTGAAGTCTCGCGTACCGGCCGCACCGGCGTGTACGACATGGTCGTGGTGAACCAGCACGGCACCCGCGTCGCCCTCGTGCGCGGTCGCTCCGCGGCGCTGGCCGGACGCACCGTGAT
>JAYVNL010000408.1:0-8032 GCA_043758495.1 Rhizobacter sp. | reverse complement strand
AGTGCGTTGCGATACGCGCCGCCTCGGTGGCCGACTTGCCGGTGGCGCGCGGCCCGAAGGCGACGTTCTCGGCCACGTTCATCCATGTGAAGAGCGCCCCCTGCTGGAAGACGACGCCGCGCTTCGGGTCGGGCCCGGTCACGGGCACGCCGTCCATCAGCACCCGGCCGGTCGTGGCCGTCTCGAAGCCGGCGAGGATGTTGAGAAGCGTGCTCTTGCCGCAGCCCGAGGGACCGACGAGGCACAGGAAGGCGTTCTCGGCGAGGTCGAGGGTGATCGGCTCGAGCGCCTGCACGGCATCGTCGCCGCTGCCGAAGCGCTTGGAGACGCCTGCGAAGCGCGCCTTCGCCAAGACCGCGCCGGCCGTCACGCCAGCTGGGCGACGAAGCTTTTGTCGACGAGGCCGTTCATGTCCTTCGGCAGCGCCGTGATCTGACCGTTGTCCTTCAAGAATTCGGCCTGGACCTGCAAGGTCCTGACCACCGCGGTGTCGCGCTCGCCGGGCTTGCCGAGCCAGCGCGAGGTGAGCTGCTCCTTGGCCGGCACCGGATAGAAGGTGTTGAGCGAGCGCATCACGGCGGCCTCGTCGACGCTCAGGAACTTGGTCATCGTCTCGACCACTTCCTTCGGGTTGGTCTTGAAGGTGCGCGCGATCTGCTCGAAGTCCTTCAGGAAGGCGAGCACGAGCTCGGGGTTCTTCTGCTTGAACTCATCGCGCACGGCGAATGCGTCGAAGACCACCAGGCCGCTGGCGTTGAGGTCGCCGGTCTTGAAGAGCACGGTGCCGGCATCGGCAGTGATGACCGGCGCCACCGGCACCCAGATGTAGCTGGCGTCGATCTCGCGACGCGTCCATGCCGAGGCGATCTGGTCGGCGCGCATGTTGATAAGGGTCACGTCGTTGGCGCCGAGGCCGGCGTTCTTCAGCATCGCCATCGCCGCGAAGTGCACCGAGGTGTTGTACGGCAGGCCGAGCTTCTTGCCTTTCAGGTCGGCGAGCGTCTTGATGTTGGCGCTGTTCTGCACCACCAGCACTTCGCTGTCGATGATGTTCTTGTAGATGTAGACCAGAGTGACCGGCACGCCATTGGCGTAGCCGACCACGAGCGGGCTCGAGCCGAGGTTGCACATGTCGAGGCTGCCGCCGGCCATCGCCGACATCACTTCCGAGCCGGCGCGCACGGTCATGAACTCGGTCTTCACGTTCGGCCCGAAGGTCTTCGTGGCGAGGCCCTTGGCGCGGATGTAGTTCTGCGCGTCGATGCTGCCGAAGGTACCGAGGTTGACCTGCTTTTGCGCCTGCGCGAAAGCACTGCCGAGCCCGAACAGCGAGCTGCCGGCGATCATGTTGGCGGCAGTGAGGGAGAAATCACGGCGCGACAGTTGCAGTTTCATGGTCCGTTCCCTGGAGTGATAACCGACTCTACATCCCCCGGCGGTCGCGGTGCAGCACCGCCGCCAGCTCGGCAACGCCGTCGCGGATCGCGCCTTCGCCGATCGCCGCGTAGCCCATCCGGAAGTGGCGACAGACCGATCCACGCTGCCGAGCCGCCGAGCGCCGGCGCGACGATGCACTCGGGCATCAGTTCGGCGCAGGCTTCGACAAGGGCGCGCCGGCGCAACCGAAGCACGCCGTTCAGACGGCGGATGTAGGCGTCGTGGTAGCCCTGGCCGATGAAGCGCGCGGCGGCGTGCGCGTTGTTGGCCGGCGGGTGACGCACGACGAGCCGGCGCAGCGCGCGCAGCTCGCGGATCAACTCCGGCGCCGCCACCACGTAGCCGATGCGCAGGCCGTGCGAGAGCGTCTTCGAGAGCCTACCCATGTAGATCACGCGGCCGCGCGAGTCGAGGCTCTTCAGCGCCGGCAGCGGCCGCGCCGCGAAGTTGAGCTCGCTCTCGTGGTCGTCTTCGAAGAGCACGACGTCGTGGCGCTCGTCGGCGTCGTGCAGCTCGCGGCGGCGCTCGATCGGCATCGTCACCGTGGTCGGGCATTGCCGGATACGGGCTCTCGGCGAGGCGACGGTCGAGCACGTCAAGCTGGCGCTTGACCTCCATCGCGCCCGATTCGAAGACCCGGATCGGCGCCGTGCCGCTGCGATCGACCCGCACCGGGATCTTCGAGTTCGGATTGGCCGCCACGAAGCCGCTGCCGAACTGGTCGCCGTCCTTGATGCGGACCAGCCAGGCGTCGTACTCGGCGCCAGCGTGGCCGGTTCGTGCTCGCCAACGGACCGCCATTCTCCTTGTCCCAGCCCTAGATCTTCGGCGGCACCTAGGGCATCGGTTTATTCATAGGCATGACCCTAAGGCAACGGCGCTATCGTGCATGGGTCGGTTGAATTGGCTGCCGCTCACAGGACCTTTCGCATGTCACGAATGACCATTCGCCCGCTGGCGACCGCGCTCGGCGCCGAGGTGTCAGGCGTCGCCCTCGGCGGCGACATCGACGCCGCCTCCATCGCCGATTTGAAGGCCGCCTGGAACGAGCATCTGGTGCTGCGCTTTCGCGGCCAGGCATTGACCGATCCCGAGCTGCTCGCCTTCAGCCGGCGGCTCGGGCCGCTCGACCCGCCCGGGCCGAACCCGTACGGCAAACCGTTCCTCGCGGAGTTCCCGGAAATCAACGTCATCTCCAACGTGAAGGTCGGCGGCGCTCCGATCGGCAACCTCGGCGACGGCGAGGCGGTCTGGCATTGCGACATGACCTACGTCGACTCGCCGCCGCGCGCGGCGATGTTGCACGCGCTCGAAATTCCGGAGAGCGGCGGCGACACCTTCTGGTCGAACATGTACCTGGCCTACCAAACCCTGCCGAAAGCACTGAAGGAGCGCGTCGCCCACCTGCGCGCCGTTCACGACGCCACCTACAACAGCGCCGGCATGATGCGAAAAGGCATGAATGTGCTGACCGACCCGCGCGACGCGCCCGGCGCCCGCCATCCGCTCGTGATCCGCCACCCCGACACCGGCCGACCGGCGCTCTTCCTCGGCCGCCGCCGCAACAGCACGGTCGTGGGCATGGACCTCGCCGAGAGCGATGCCCTCCTCGATGAACTCTGGGCTCACGCCACTCAGCCCGAGTTCACCTTCCAGCAGATCTGGCAGCGGCACGACCTCGTACTCTGGGACAACCGCTGCACCCTGCATCGCCGCGACGCTTTCGATCCGGGAGCGCGCCGCGTCATGCATCGGACCCAGATCAAGGGGCCGGCGATCGAAGCCGCGTTCGCACCATGAGCGGCGACACGCTGCGCCTGCCGATCGCGCGCGTCGAGGTCTTCGGCGTCGCGGTGCCACTGGTCGGGCCGGGCTTTCGCAACGCCTACATCACCAAGACGGCACAGAAGAGCGCGGTCGTGCGGCTCACTGCTGCCGACGGCAGCGTCGGCCTCGGCAACATCGATCCGTCGCCCGGCTACTCGGTCGAGACGATCGAGCAGTCGCTGGCCGCCCTGCGCGACCGTCTCGCGCCCGTGGTGCGGGGCCTGGACGCCGGCAATCCGCATCGGCTCGTGCAGGTGATGGACGCTGCGCTCGCCGGTCACCTCGACGCCAAGGCGGCGATCGAGATGGCCGCCATCGACCTGCTCGCGCGCCACCTCGGCATCCCCGTCCATCGATACCTCGGCGGCGCCGTGGTCGAGCGCGTGCGCTTCAACGCCTGGATCGGCATCCTGCCGCCCGACGAAGCCGCGACCGAGGCGCGCAAGTGGTTCGACAAGGGCTTCCGCTCAGCCAAGATCAAGGTCGGCGGCGGCATCGCTGCCGATCGCGACCGCGTCGCCGCTGTTCGCGAGGCGGTCGGGCCGACCATGGCATTGCGCGCCGATGCCAATGCCGGCTACAGCGTTGGCGATGCGATCGCGCTCGCCCGCCTGCTCGAGCCGCTCGGCCTGCAGCTCCTCGAACAGCCGGTCGCCGACGACGATCTCGCCGGCATGGCGAAGGTACGCCAGGCCATCGGCATCCCGGTGATGGCCGATGAATCGATCACCGACCACGCCAGCCTCATCGCCGTGATCCGCGCCGATTGCGCCGACATCGTCAAGCTCAAGGTGATGAAGCAGGGCGGCTTCCTGCGCTGCCGCCGCATGCTCGAAACGGCCACGGCCGCCGGCATGAAGGTGGTCATCGGCCACGGTTTCGGCCTCGGCGTGAACACCATGGCGGAGATCATGCTGGCGGCGACCAGCGAGCACGTGCTCGAAGGGCTCGAATGCGTGGGCCCGCTGAAGACCGCCGACGACATCGTCACCGCCAAGCTCGACCTCGACGGCGGCGCCATCGACCTCCCCGGCGGCCCCGGCCTCGGCGTCACGCTCGACGACGCCAGGATCGCGCGCTATCGGTTCGACTTCTGAGCTACTGGAACCTCGCATGAAGACACAGCGCCGCTCGGCACTGATCGCACTGGCATCGCTGCCGTTCGGCACGGCGCGGGCGCAGTCCGCGGCCGGCTATCCGACCAAGCCGGTCACCGTGCTTGCGCCGTTCGCGGCCGGCGGCACCGTCGACATCGTCGCCCGCCTGCTCGCGCAAAAGCTCGGGACCGACCTCGGCCAGAGCTTCCTGATCGACAACCGCGGTGGCGCCGGCGGCCGCATCGCCACCGGCATGCTGGCGCACGCCGCGCCCGACGGCTACACGCTGATGGTCCAGCACATGGGCCTGGCATTCAACGCCGGCCTCTACAGGAAGCTGCCCTACGACACGCTGAAAGACATCGTGCCCGTGGCCTACATCGGCGCCACGCCCAACGTGCTGGTCGTCAGCAACGACCTGCCGGTGAAGACCTTCGCCGACTTCGTCGCCCTGGCCAAGGCGAAGCCCGGCGTCATCAACTACGGCTCGGGCGGCCTCGGCAGCGCCGGCCACGTCGCGATGGAAGTGCTGCAGCCGGCGGCCGGGATCAGGCTCACCCACGTGCCGTACAAAGGCTCGGGGCCGGCGCTCGTCGACCTGATGGCGGGCCAGATCCAGGTGATGCTGCTGACGATCCCGGCGGTGATGCCCTTCATCCAGTCGGGCAAGCTGCGCGCGATCGTCACCTCCGGGCCGAACCGATCGCCGGCGCTGCAGAACTTGCCGACGATTGCCGAGTCGGGCCTGCGCAGCTTCTCCTACGAGCCCTGGTACGGCTTGTTCGCGCCACGCGACACGCCGGCCGCGATCCTCGACAAGCTGCACGCCGCGGTGAACAAGGCATTGCAGGACGCCGACGTCACCGGCAAGCTCGGCCAGCAGGGCCTGGAGACGAAGACGATGACGCGCGAGCAGTTCGCCCAGATCGTGCGGCAAGACGTCGTGCACTGGAGCAGGACCATTCAGGCGCTTGGCATCCAGGGCGACTGAAGTTCACTGATTCCCTCCAGGCGACTCGGCCAGGTCGCTCAGCCGAAGCATCAGGCGCCAGTTCGGCCTGGCAAAGGTTCGCTTCCGGGCGTTCCCTGGGGTATGCTGACTTCACACCATCGTCGAAAGTTTTTTATGGCAAGCAAAGGATGCAACTCGGCGATTCTTGCGCTTGTCCTCACTGGCTTGCCCCTGTCAGCGATCGCCGCCGATCGGATTCGGCCAGGGCAATGGGTAGGAACGACGATCGTCGGGGCAAAGACTTTCCCATCGTCCAGTTGCATCTCCCGAGAGGATGCGGCGGCAATGAACGGCGACGCGACTTCCGTCAAGGCGTATCTAGAAACGGTCGTACCGCCTTCCGTCTGCAAGATTGCGGATGTCAGGACCGTGGGCAACCAGATCGTCTACACCGCCATTTGCGGCGGCCAGGCGCCCAGGATCGTCACGACCTCATATCGTGGCGACAGTTGGGATGGCAGCGACTCCATCGGGACGAAGACACAAGCTAAGTTGATGGGACCCTGCAAGTAGGGGCAGGAACAAGACGAGGGCGGAAATGCCGGCATGGTCCCTTCAACGAAACCGCTCGAGGGTTCATCGCGGGAACAGGCCGTCGCGCTGTATGCCAGTACGTCGAGCGCGACATCCATCGGGCCGCCGACCGACAGATGGAACAAGCACTAACCTTGGGCGCACGCCTGAGTGAACTGACATGCGCAACGCAAAATGGTCTGCCACCCTGCTTCCTGCGCTGGCAGGCGCAGTCGCTCTCGGCGTCGGCATAACGACCGCAGCAGCGGGGGACGCGCAGCAGGATCGAGGGAAGTATCTCGTCACGACCATCCTGGCGTGCGGCAACTGCCACACACCGAAGGACACAGACGGGCGCGCAATTCCTGACAAGGAACTTGCTGGTGGCGGGACTGGCTTTGACACTCCGATATTTGCCGGCGTTGCTGCAAACATCACTCCGGACCTGGAAACCGGCATCGGCGCATGGAGCGACAGCGAGATCAAGCGAGCGATCACGCACGGCGAACGTCCCGATCACGGACCGCTGGCTGGCAAGCCACTGGCGCCGCAGATGGCAGCCAACTTCTTCAAGGCCATTCTCCCGAGCGACCTCGATGCCATCGTTGCTTATCTGCGTTCGGTGCCGCCCGTTCGCAATGTGCTGCCCATGCCGATCTATCGCGGTGTGGTCCTGCGTGAGGCCTTCGCGCAGGCCGACCGTGGCTTCACCGAAAGCGACTTTCAGGACACGGTTCGGCGAGGTGCCTATCTGACCACCATCGGACACTGCCTGGAATGCCACACACCGGTCGTAAATGGCACGCCCTTGTTCACGACATCGCTCGGGGCCGGCGGTCGACCGTTTTTGCCCGTGTTCATAAAGGGGTTGCCGGACAACTGGAAGGGCTCGGTATCGCGGAATCTCACCTCCCATCCTGACTCCGGATTGGGTAGTTGGAGCGATGCCGAGATAAAGCGGGCCATCACCCAGGGCGTGGGGCGAGACGGTCGCCACATGCAGGAGCCCATGGCGTTTGCTTGGTACGCCGGAATCAGTGACAAGGATCTTGATGCCATCGTCGCCTATCTGCGCACTCTTCCGCCGCTTGACCGCTAAGCGAAGCTGAGCAGTCGAGAACCAGCCGAACGAACGACCCGAGGACTCAACCGATTCGCGGAACATCGCCTTTGTTCACGCCCTTCGAGGGGGCCGTTTGGGACGGCTTCTCTCTGGCGTGATCCGATTCTTCCGAGACGGCTGCCCGCGCGCCAACTGGCGCGGAAAGCGGATCCTGACCACGAAGTCTTTCCACTGCCTGCAGCCAACCCGTCGTCGGCGCAAAATCTTGGTGATGTCCTCGCCTCCCTCCTGGCTCACTGCCGCCCGCGCTCACTGGGAATGGACAGGCACCCGACGCCCGCCATTCGCCGCTACCCCTGCCCCCGGCGAGCAATCCGTCTGGGACTTCCCCCGCCCCCCGCAACTCGCGCCCGACGCGCGCGAGGTCACGATCCATTGGCGCGGTGTCGAGGTCGCGCGCACGCGCCGCGCGATCCGCGTGCTCGAGACGTCGCACCCACCGAGCTTCTACCTGCCGTGGTCCGACGTGGCACGCCATCTCATCGAGCCATCGCCCGGCTCGTCATTCTGCGAATGGAAGGGGCCGGCGCAGTACTGGAGCCTCGTCGACGGCGCGCGCCGGCTCGATGGTGTGGCCTGGAGCTATCCGCGCCCGCTCGAAGGCGCCGAGGCGCTCGCCGACTGCGTCGCGTTCTATCCGGCGAACCTCGACTGCCGGGTCGACGGCGCTGCGGTGCGCCCGCAGCCCGGCGGCTTCTACGGCGGCTGGATCACGCCTGAACTCACCGGCCCGTTCAAGGGCGCGTCGGGCAGCACGGGTTGGTGACGCGCACCGCCTCTAGACGCATAAGGTCGCACGCCAGCTTGCTGGAACGCTTGGGCAAGTGCCAAATAATGTGCGTTAGCAGAGCCAAATAATCTGGGTCGTTTCAAGTTCGATAGCTGTACGCTTCACGCCATACAGAGGACGTTATCTCGCCGAAGTGAGACTCCGTTGGATGGTGACTTTCTCTCAACCAGCACGTCCACAGCCGCGGCCGCTCGCCCGATGGAGAACTTGACGAGCGCGCGCCGGGGATCCCA
>JAYVNL010000407.1:0-2554 GCA_043758495.1 Rhizobacter sp. | reverse complement strand
CGTGTCGCCTGCCTGACGCTGCAGGGCCGCCTGCTCGTCTTCGGCCTCGACGAGCTGAAGCTGCAAGGCAACGGCGGCCGCGGCCTGACGCTGGTCGACCTCCACGGCGGCGACGCGGTCGTGAGCGTCGCCGTCTTCGCGACAGCGCTGCGCATCGTCGGCACCGGTCGCGGCGGCAAGGCTCGCGAGGAAGTGTTGCGCGTCGCTGCGCTCGAGCCCTACGCGGGCAAGCGGGCGCGCAAGGGTCGGCGCCAGGATGTCATTCCAAAGGCGATGCGCGTCGTCGCCGCCGACTCGCTTTGACGGTGGCGGCAACCACTACGATCGCTGTTCGCCCCATGCTCGCCGGAGATTGCCATGAAGAAGATCGTCAACGATGTCACCGATTCGTTCGACCAGCGCCTCGACGTGCTGCAGGCCGGCCACGCGCCGCAGGCCGAGATCGATGCCGCGACGGTGATCTACGAGAGGCTGCGCACTGCGCAGTCGATCTGCCAGGCGCTGGTGCCCGGCGCCTATTCGGAGACGGCGGTCTTTACCCTCCTGAACGCAATCTCGGAAGAAGCGGCGTTGCGGATGCCGTTGGAGGACTGAGCCTCAGAAGGCGACGCGGTCAGCGCGCGGCGACGCGGATCGCCTGCACCAGGGCCAGGGCGCAGAGCACGAACAGCGCCGCGGCCCAGAACGCGTAGGGCACGCCGAACAGCTCGACGGCGGCGTCGGCACAGCTCGCACGCGCCTCGAACACGTCGGGCAGGAGGATGTCGAGCTTCGTCGTGCTGACGATGCGATCGGCCAGTGTCAGGTTGCACGAGGCCGAGTGCGCCGCCACGAAATGCTGCCAAAGCGCGCTCGGCAGGCCGCAGAGCGCGAGCAGCAGACCGCCGGCGGCGGCGACCAGGCTGCCCGTTCGACCTCTCCACACCAGGCCGAGCAAAGCCACCGCGCCGACGGCGAGGAAGATCAGCCGCTGCAGCACGCACCATGCGCATGGCTGCATGCCGTAGGCGTGCTGCGAGACCAGCGCCGCGGCAACGGCGGCGAACGAGGCGAGGGCGACGAAGGCGAACAGGCCGCCGGTCGGGGCGACGCGGCGGGCACGCATCGGGTCAGGCCGACGCTTCGACGATCAGTTCGATCTCGACGCAGGCACCGAGCGGCAGCTGCGCGACGCCGTAGGCGCTGCGCGCATGGGCGCCCTTCTCGGCGAAGACCTCGCCGAACAGCTCCGAGCAGCCATTGGTCACGAGGTGGTGCTCGACGAAGAGGGCGGTGCTGTTGACGAGGCTGGTCACGCGCACGATGCGCTCGACCTTGTCGAGATCGCCGACGGCGGCGTGCAGCGTGCCGAGCAGGTCGATGGCGACCGCGCGTGCCGCCTTCTTGCCGGTGGCGGTGGTCATGTCGCGGCCGAGCTGGCCGACCCAGACCTTGCCGTCGCGCTTGGCAATGTGGCCGGACAGGTAGATGAGGTTGCCGGTGCGAACGAACGGCACGTAGGCGCCGGCAGGAATCGACAGCGGCGGCAGCGAGATGTCGAGATCGGTGAGGCGGTCGTAGATCGAAGACATGGGGTTCTCGCAGGTCGGGCGGCTAAGCGCAAATCCTACACTCAGGCGATGGGAGGACCGGGTACCGGCGGCAGGCTGGCGGCGTTGCTGCTCGCCTGGCTGGCCGGCGTCGCCGGCCAGTTGCAGGAGCGCGCGCTGTTGCCGCTCGCGGTCTATGTCGCACTCGCACTCGGCGCGGTGGCCGTGACCGCGACTCTCGTGTTCGCGCGACGCGGCTTCGTCATCGCAGTGGTCGCGCTCGCGGTCGCCGGCTTCGCGGGCGCCGGCTGGCGTGCGTCGCTGCGCATGGCCGACGGCCTCGACCCGAACCTCGAGGGCCGCGACCTCGTGCTCACCGGCGTCGTCGCCAACCTGCCGCAGCAAGGTGCGAGCGGCCTGCGCTTTCGCTTCGAAGTCGAGGCCGACAGCGACGGTCGCCGACCGGCCGTGCCCGAGACGATCGCACTCGGCTGGTACGCCGGCTTTCATGAAGACGCCGCTGCCGTCGCGCCGCGGCGCGAGCTGCGCGCCGGTCAGCGCTGGCGCTTCACGGTGCGGCTGCGCCAGCCCCACGGCAACCTCAATCCGCACGGCTTCGACTACGAATTGCTGCTGTTCGAGCAGGGCGTGCGCGCCACCGGCTACGTGCGCGACGCGCCGCCGCCGCAACTGCTCGACACGGCGGCGGGCCATCCGGTCGAGCGCCTGCGCCAGCGCGTTCGCGACGCCATCTACGCCAACGTTTCCGATCGCCGCGCCGCCGGTGTCCTGGCCGCGCTCGCCGTCGGCGACCAGAGCGCCATCGAGCGCTGTGTATCGACAATCAAGTTCTACGCTGGCGCTACCCATGAACAGGCTGCGATGTGCCGCGTACGTTGACAAATGGTCTTACGGTGCCCCCGTCGTGCCTATTGAACCCTTCGACAATAGAGTTCTACTTTGGCTTTGCGGGCCACGGCTAGCTGCACTCGCGAACGTACACCTGGCTCTTGAACCCGCGCGGG
>JAYVNL010000406.1:0-2556 GCA_043758495.1 Rhizobacter sp. | reverse complement strand
CGCACGAGGTCGGCGTGATCCTGCACCACGGCCTGGTTCGCATGGTCGAGAAGCAGGACAACGTCTACTTCTATCTCACGCTGCTCAACGAGAACTATCCGCAGCCCGGCCTGCGCCAGGGCACCGAAGACGAAATCATCCAGGGCATGTATCTGCTGCAGGAAGGTGCGAAGAAGGCGCCGCGAGTGAACCTGCTCGGCAGCGGCACGATCCTGCGCGAATCACAAGCTGCGCGTGAGTTGCTCGATGCCGACTGGGGCATTGCCGCCAACGTGTGGAGCTGCCCGAGCTTCAACCAGCTGGCACGCGACGGGCAGGACGCCGAGCGCTGGAACCTGCTGCACCCGACCGAGCGCGCGCGTGTGCCCTTCGTGGCGCAGCAGCTCGAGAAGTTCGGCGGCCCGGTGATCGCCTCGACCGACTACATGAAGAACTACGCAGAGCAGATTCGCGCCTTCATGCCCAAGGGCCGTGCCTACAAGGTGCTGGGTACCGACGGATTCGGCCGCAGCGACTTCCGCAAGAAGCTGCGCACGCACTTCGAGATCGACCGTCACTACATCGTGGTGGCGGCGCTGAAGGCGCTGGCCGAGGAGGGCAGCGTGCCGGCTCAGCGCGTGGCCGATGCGATCGTGAAGTACGGCATCGACACCGAGAAAATCAACCCGCTCAACGCCTGAGCGACGGAGACGAGAACAAGATGGCTGCAGTGGAAGTCAAGGTTCCCGACATCGGCGACTTCGAGGAAGTCGAGATCATCGAGGTGTTGGTCAAGCCCGGCGACACGATCAAGATCGAGCAGTCGCTCGTCACGGTGGAGAGCGACAAGGCCTCGATGGAAATTCCGTCGACGGCCGCCGGCGTGATCAAGGAAATGAAAGTCGGTGTGGGCGACAAGGTGAGCGAAGGCTCGTTGCTGCTGGTGCTGGAGGGCGAAGCCGTCGGAACGGCTGCGCCGCCGCAGGCCGCAACGGCGGCTGCAGCTGCTGCGCCAGCCGCAGCCGCTGCCCCGTCGACAACCACCGCACCGGCACCGGCACCGGCACCGGCACCGGCGAACGCGAGCGCAAACGCGAGCGCCGGCCGCATCGACGTCGTCGTGCCCGACATCGGCGATTTCGACCAGGTCGCGGTGATCGAAGTGCTCGTCAAACCGGGTGACGCCATCGCTGCCGAGCAGAGCCTCGTCACCGTCGAGAGCGACAAGGCGTCGATGGAGATTCCCTCTTCGCATGCCGGCGTGCTGAAGGAACTGAAGGTCCAGGTGGGCGACAAGGTCTCGAAGGGAACCCTGCTCGCGGTGCTGGAGGGTTCGGCCGGGGCTGTGGCTGCACTGGCAACAGCGCCCGCAGCCGCGCAGGTTTCGAGCACGCCGGCACCCCCACCTTCATCCGCAGCAGAGCCGGCAGCGGCTCCGGCACCTGCGACCGATCGCCCCGTGCCGACCGCTGCCCTGCCGGCTCACGAGCCCACGGCACCGGTCGGGCCCTTGCCACACGCCTCGCCGAGCATCAGAAAGCTGGCCCGCGAGCTGGGCGTTCCCCTCGGCGAAGTCGGGGGCAGCGGACCGAAAGGGCGCATCACGCAGGAAGACGTGCAGAGCTTCGTGAAGGCCGTGATGGCCGGCGGCACGCAGACGAAGGCTCAGGCTGCGAAGGCGCCGGCTGCTTCGTCTTCCACCGGCGCGGTCGGAGTGATGCCGGGCATCCTGCCCTGGCCGCAGGTCGAGTTTTCCAAGTTCGGCCCGATCGAACGCAAGGACCTCACTCGCATCAAAAAGCTCAGCGGTGCCAATCTGCATCGAAACTGGGTTTTGATCCCGCACGTCACCAACCACGACGACGCCGACATCACCGAGCTGGAAGCCTTTCGCGTTCGCACCAACAAGGAGAACGAAGCGATCGGCAAAGAGACAAGCGGCGTGAAGGTCACGATGCTCGCCTTCCTCATCAAAGCCTGCGCCGCGGCGCTCAAGAAGTTCCCCGAGTTCAACGCCTCGCTCGACGGCGAGCAGATCGTCTACAAGCAGTACTTCCACATCGGCTTCGCGGCCGACACACCGAACGGCCTGATGGTCCCGGTGATCAGGGACGCCGACAAGAAGGGCGTGCTGCAGATCAGCACCGAGATGGGCGAACTCGCCAAGAAGGCACGCGACGGCAAGCTTTCGCCGGGCGAGATGCAGGGCGGGTGCTTCTCGATCTCTTCTCTCGGCGGCATCGGCGGGCGCTACTTCACGCCCATCATCAATGCGCCCGAGGTGGCGATCCTTGGCGTGTGCCGCAGCCAGACCGAGCCGGTGTGGGACGGCAAGGTGTTCCAGCCGCGGCTCATGCTGCCGCTCTCGCTCAGTTGGGACCACCGCGTCGTCGACGGCGCGGCGGCGGCGCGCTTCAACGCCTTCCTGATCCAGACCCTCGGTGACTTCCGAAGGATTCTGCTGTGACGGTCGATGTGGCGGTTCCCGACATCGGCGACTTCAAGGACGTCGGCGTCATCGAGGTGCTGGTCGCCCCCGGCGACACCGTGAAAGCCGAGCAGAGCCTGATCACGATC
>JAYVNL010000405.1:0-8053 GCA_043758495.1 Rhizobacter sp. | reverse complement strand
CCGCCAGCACCGCCTTCTTCGGGTCGTAACCGTGGTCCTCGACGATCAGGCGCAGCTTCCGACCGTTGATGCCGCCCTGCTCGTTGATCTCGTCGACGCGCAGCATCATGCCGAGCCGATCCTGCTTGCCGAAGCCGGCCAGCGGCCCCGAGAGGTCCTGGATCGATCCGATCACGATCTCGGTCTTGCTCACGCCCTGCTGCTCGGCAGCGAGCGCCGGGCCGGCGGCGGCGACAGCGAGCGCTGCGGCGGCGACGAGGTTCTTCATGAAGAGTCTCCTTCTGTTGTGATTCATGCCGTGCTGATCGGTTCGGCCACTCAGGCGCGGTACATCGCCTCGATGCGCTCGGCGTACTTCTTCTCGACCAGCTTTCGCTTCAGCTTCATCGTCGGCGTCAGCTCCTCGTCTTCGGCGCTGAGCTGGGTTTCGAGGAGCCAGAACTTCTTGATCTGCTCGACGCGCGCGAATTTGGCATTGACGCGACCGACCTCGCCGTCGATGAGTTCCTGGACCTCCTTGGCGCGCGTGAGGCTGGCGTAGTTGCTGAAGGGAACGTCGCGGTCCTGGGCGAATTTCTCGACGTTCTCGAGATCGATCATGACGATCGCAGTGAGGTAGGCGCGCCGGTCGCCGACAACCACCGCATCGGTGATGTAGGGGGAAAACTTCAATTCGTTTTCGAGCTCGCTCGGCGTGATGTTCTTGCCGCCAGCCGTGATGATGATGTCCTTCATGCGATCGGTGATCCGGAAATACCCGTCGCTGTCCTGGGTGCCGACGTCGCCGGTGTGCAGCCAGCCGTCGCCGTCGAGCGTCTCCGCCGTCTTCTCGGGCTGGTTCAGGTAGCCCATGAAGACGTTGTCGCCGCGGATCATCAGCTCGCCGGTGGCGGCGTCAAGCCGGACCTCGTTGTACGGGCAGGCCGGGCCGATCGAGCCCGGCCTCATGCGCGCCGACGGCGTGTGGGTGGCGGCGCCGCAGCTCTCGGTCATGCCCCAGACCTCGATCATGGGAACGCCGAGGGCGAGGTACCAGCGCACGAGCTCCGGCGAGATCGGCGCCGCGCCGGTGACGCAGAAGCGGGCGCGGTGGATGCCGATCGATCGCCGCACGTTGTCGAGCGCGAGCAGGCGGGCCATTCTGAACTGCAGCTTCAGCGCCACGCCGACCGGCTCGCCCGCGAGCACTCGCGCCGCCACGCGGTGGCCGACGCCGATCGCCCAGGCGTAGGCGGCTTGCTGCCCGCGCCCCGATTCGCGCAGCGCGATGGCCACGCTCGAGTAGAACTTCTCCCAGATCCGCGGCACCGCGGTGAACACCGTCGGCGCGATCTCGCGCACGTTCTCCGGAATCGTCTCCGGGTTCTCGACGAAGTTGAGCACCGAGCCGGTGTAGAGCGCGAAGTACTCGCCGCCGAGGCGCTCGGCGATGTGGCAGAGCGGCAGGAAGCACATCCGCTCGTCGCTCTCGTCCTGGCGAATGATGGTGTTGTAGCCGCGCACGGTGAAGACGATGCCGTGGTGCGAGTGCATCGCGCCCTTGGGCTTGCCGGTCGTGCCCGAGGTGTAGACGAGGATGGCGAGGTCGCGGGGCTTGCAGCCGGCGATGCGTTCGTCGAGCTCGCGCGGATGCGCCACGGCGTGGGCGCGGCCGCGCTCGCGCAGGGCGGCGAGCGAGAGCACGCCCGCGTCCGCGAAGTCGCGCAGGCCGTTGGTGTCGAAGACGACGATGGTCTCGAGCAACGGCAGGCGGTCGCGCACGGAGAGCGCCTTGTCGAGCTGTTCGTCGTCCTCGACGAACAGGACCGTCGTTCGCGAATCGGCGCAGAGGTACTCGACCTGCGCCGGCGCGTCGGTCGGGTAGATGCCGTTGGAGACGCCGCCGCACGACAGCACGGCGATGTCGGCGAACACCCATTCGACGACGGTGTTGGCAAGGATCGAGGCGCAGTCGCCGGCCGCGAAGCCGAGCGAGAGCAGGCCGTCGCCGATCTCGCGCACGGCGGTGGCGGTCGCGGACCACGTCCACTCGCGCCACAGGCCCATCTGCTTTTCGCGCATCACGACGCGGTCGGCCCGCTGCGCGGCGGCGTTCCAGAACACCGCTGTCATCGTCTCGCCCGGCACGACGACGCGCGTCTCCGGCTGCAGGTCGGCCGCGTTCCACAGGCCCTTCACGACCTCACCGCCATGTCTTCTTCTTCTTCCATCGCCGCTCTCCCCGTGCGCCCGCTTCCTTCATGCCGAGGTAGAACTCCTTGATGTCGTCCTTCTCACGCAGCCGCTCGCAGGTGTCTTCCATGACGATGCGGCCGTTCTCGAGCACGTAGCCGTAGTCGGCGACGTTGAGCGCCATGTTCGCGTTCTGCTCGACGACGAGCAGCGTCGTGCCGCGCTCGCGGTTGATGCGGACCACGATCTCGAAGATCTCGCGCACCAGCCGCGGCGACAGGCCCAGGCTCGGCTCGTCGAGCAGAATCATCTGCGGCGCCGCCATCAGCGCCCGCGAGATGCTCAGCATCTGCTGCTGGCCGCCCGACAGCAGCCCCGCCTCTTGATTCGCACGCTCCTTGAGGATCGGAAAGTAGCCGTACACGCCCTCCATGTCGCGGCCGACGGCGTCGCGGTCCTTCCTCGTGTAAGCGCCCATCAGCAGGTTGTCGCGCACCGACAGCAGCGGAAACACCTCGCGACCTTCGGGCACGTGGCTGAGGCCGCGTTGCACGACAAGGGCCGGGTCCGAGGCGGTGATGTCGCGGCCGTCAAACTCGACCGTGCCCTTTCTCGGGTCAATGATTCCGGAGATCGTCTTCAGGATGGTCGACTTGCCGGCGCCGTTGGCGCCGAGCACGGTGCCGATCTGGCCGCGTGCAACCGCGAGGCTCACACCGCGGATCGCCCGGATAGGACCGTACGCCGTCTCGACGTTGGCGAGGCGGAGCGCGGTGTCGTTCATGCCGCAGCCCTTTGCCGCCGCAGGGAGGACATGTCGTCGGCCACGCCCAGATACGCCTCGATCACGCCCGCGTTCGCCTGCACCTCGGCCGGCGAGCCGACGGCCAGGACCTCGCCCTGGTTCATTGCCAGCACCCGGTGCGACACCTTCGACACCAGCGACATGTCGTGCTCGACCATCAGCACCGTGATGCCGAGCTCGCGGGTGATGTCGTCGATCCAGAACGCCATGTCGTCGGTCTCCTCGACGTTGAGGCCCGACGATGGCTCGTCGAGCAGCAGCAGCTTCGGTTCGGTACACAGCGCCCGGCCGAGCTCGACCACCTTGCGCACGCCGTACGGCAGGCCGCCGACATGCGAATCGCGGTGATGCTGGAGGTCGAGCAGGTCGATGACACGCTCGACGGCCTCGCGCGCCGCGACCTCGGCGCGCCGCGCCTGCGGCAGGAACAGCAGCTCGCTCGCCAGGCCGGTGCGGCGATGGCTGTGGCGGCCGATGAGCAGGTTCTGCAGCACGCTCGCGTTCTCGAACAGCTCGATGTTTTGGAAGGTGCGGGCGATGCCGAGACCCGCGATCTCGTGCGGCGCGAGATCGGTGAGCGAGCGGCCCTCGAACTCGATGCTGCCGGTGGTCGGCGTGTAGATGCGGCTGATGAGGTTGAACACCGTTGTCTTGCCGGCGCCGTTCGGGCCGATCAGCGTGAACACCTCGCCGCGCCGCACGTCGAAACCGACGCCGTTGACGGCGAGCACGCCGCCGAAGCGAATACTCAGATTCTTTGCCGAGAGCAACACGTCGGCAGTCACTTGAGGCGGTCCGACTTCAGGAAACTCTTCTGGCGCTTGAACATGCCCTTCCGGTAGAACGGAAAGATCTGCAGATAAGTGCGCACCTTCAGCCAGCGGCCGTAGAGACCGAGCGGCTCGAACAGCACGAAAGCGATCAGCACGAGGCCGTAGACCGTGCCCTGCAGCCCCGGCGCCTGACCGATCACGGCCGGCAGCAGATCCTTCGCGAGGGCGATTACCTGCGGCATGGTGATGAGGAACACGGCGCCGAGAAAGGCGCCGTGCACCGAACCGATGCCGCCGACGACGATCATCAAGACCAGGTCGATCGACTGCAGGATGTCGAACTGATCGGGCGAGATGAACTTGAGCTTGTGCGCGTAAAGCGCGCCACCGAGCCCCGCGAGCGCGGCCGAGATCGCGAACGACAGCGTCTTGTAGCGGGCCAGGTGAATGCCCATGCTCTGCGCCGAGATCTCGGAGTCGCGGATCGCCACGAAGGCGCGGCCGGTCGGGCTGCGCAGCAGGTTCAGCACCGAGAGCGTGGCCAGCACGGTGACGGCGAGGCAGACGAAGTAGAACGACGTGTCGTCGTCGATCTTCCAGCCGAAGGCCGCGGGCGCCGTCAGGTGGGCGCCGGCGTTGCCGCCGGTCACACTCTCCCAGCGCGAGAACACCTCGCCAACGATGAAGCTGAACGCCAGCGTCGCGATCGCAAGGTAGATGCCTTTCACACGCAGCGCCGGCAGGCCGACGACGACGCCCGTCGCCGCCGCCAGCAGCGCCGCAGCCGCGAAGCTGAGCGGGAACGGCCAACCGCGGCTCGCCAGGAAGGCTTCCGTATACGCGCCGACGCCGAGAAAGGCGGCGTGGCCGAGCGAGAACAGGCCGGTGAAGCCGGAGAGCAGCATCAGGCCGAGGCCGACGACCGAATAGATCAGCACGAACGTGAGCTGTGCCAGCCAGTATTCCGACGCGGCCCAAGGCGCCACCAGCAACACCACGCCGAGAAGCCCGTACCAGAGCGCTTGGCCGGCGTGCTTGACGAGGCGGATGTCCTGCAGGTACGTCGTCTTGAAGAGAAATCGCATCAGACCTTCTTGCGCAGCTTGTCGCCGAACAGGCCGTTCGGTTTGACCACCAGCATGACGAGTACGACGACGTAAGGCGCGATGTCCTTGAAGCCCTCCGGCAGATAGAACCCCGACAGCGCCTCGACGACACCGATGACGAGCCCGCCGACGATGGCACCAGGCAAGCTGCCGAAGCCGCCGACCACCGCCGCCGGGATCGCCTTCAGGCCGATGAACCCCATGTTGGCGTAGACGAAGGTGATCGGCGCCAGCAACACGCCGGCAATCGCCGCGACCGCCGCCGCCAGGCCCCAGACGAGGCCGTTCAGGCGCTTGACGGGGATGCCCATGTAGTAGGCCGCGAGCTGGTTCTGCGACGACGCCTGCATCGCGATGCCGACGCGGCTGTAGCGGAACAGCGCGAACAGGGCCGCGCTCAGAACCACCGTCGCCGCGATCACCACCATCTGCTCGACGTTGAGGATCAGGCCGCCGACGTTCCAGATCTGGTCCTTGTACGGCACCGGCATCGTGTGCGTCTCGGTGCCGATGGCCGGGATCATCGTCACCAAACCGCGGGCGACGTAGCCGATGCCGATCGTGAGCATCACGAGCGTGAACGCCGGCTGGCCGAGGATCGGCCGGATGACGACGCGCTCGAGGGCGACACCGAACAGGCCCATGCCGACGACCGCGACGAGCATCGACAGCCAGAACGGCCAGCCGAGCAGCGACATGCAGGCGAAGCCGGCGAAAGCGCCGAGCATCATCAGCTCGCCGTGGGCGAAGCTCACCGTCTCGGTGGTCTTGTAGATCAGGACAAGGCCTAGCGCGATGAGGCCGTAGATGCAGCCTTGCGCGATTCCGCCGATGACGATCTGCAAAGCCTGCACGGGTTTCCTCCGGCGCTGTTCGCTATCCTTTGCCCCGCCGCGCAGGCAGTCGGTTTGTAGCGAAGATGCCGCCCGCCTGCGAGCGTGTTAACCCGCCTTCGGAGCACCGACCATGACGACCGTACGCATCCTTCGCAGCACCGATGTCTGGACGGTCACCATCGACCGCCCCGAAGTCCGCAATGCCGTCGACGGGCCGACCGCGCGCGCGCTCGCCGACGCCTTCCGCGAATTCGATGCCGATGCCGACGCGAAGGTCGCCATCCTCACCGGGGCCGGCGGCCACTTCTGCGCCGGCGCCGACCTGCGCACGGTGGCGAGCGGCCAGTCGGCGAGCGAGCTCGGCGCCGCAGCGAACGAACTCGCCCTCGCCCTCGACGACGACATGGCGCGCGACGGCCCGATGGGACCGACGCGCCTCGCGCTCTCGAAGCCGGTGATCGCCGCCGTCGAGGGCTACGCCGTCGCCGGCGGCCTCGAGCTCGCGCTCTGGTGCGACCTGCGCGTGGCCGCGTCGACAGCGACCTTCGGCGTCTTCTGCCGCCGCTTCGGCGTGCCGCTGATCGACGGCGGCACCGTGCGCCTGCCTCGCCTCATCGGCGAGAGTCGCGCGATGGACCTGATCCTCACCGGCCGCGCCGTCGGCGCCGAAGAAGCACTGTCGTTCGGCCTCGCCAATCGCGTCGTGGGCGAAGGCGGCGCTCTTGCCGCTGCGCTCGCGCTCGCTGCCGACATCGCCGCCTTCCCGCAGCAATGCCTGCGCAACGATCGCCTCGGCGCCCGCCAGCAATACGGCCTCTCGGGCAGCGCGGCGTTGGCGCAGGAATTCGCGCTCGGCCGGGCGACGCTCGCCTCGGGCGAAACCGAAGGCGGCGCCCGCCGCTTCGTCGGTGGCAGCGGCAAGCACGGTCGTTTCGAAACGTCGTGACGCACCCGCCGCTGTCTTCCTGAGCGAAGCGAAGGATCTCGACGCCGAAGCCGGGATCCTTCGCTTCGCGCAGGATGACAGTGGCGAGACGATGCGGGACGTGTCCGAAAACGGCGAGTCGACACCCACTCGCTGACCATAATTGCGGCATGACGATCGATGGCGATGCGGCCTACCAAATCCTGCTCGCCCACGACGCCCGCTTCGACGGCCGCCTCTTCGTCGGCGTGACATCGACCGGCGTCTACTGCCGGCCGATCTGCCGGGTGCGCATGCCGGCGCGCCGCAACTGCCGCTTCTTCGCGACGCCGGCGCAGGCCGAGGCGGCGGCGTTCCGGCCGTGCATGAAGTGCCGGCCCGAGATCGCACCGGGGCCCGGGCTGCCGTGGTCCGTGATGGATGCGTCGCGGACGCTGGCACGACAGGCCCAGGCCGCCCTCGACGAGAGCGCCGCGAGCGGCGATGCGCCGGCCATGGTGGCAATCGCGGGCCGACTCGGCGTCAGCGATCGCCACTTGCGCCGCATCTTCTTCGCCGAGCACGGCGTCACGCCCGTGCAGTACCTGCAGACACGCCGCCTCCTGCTCGCCAAGCAGCTTCTCACCGACACCCGGATGCCGGTGGCGCAGGTCGCCCTCACGAGCGGCTTTCGCAGCCTGCGCCGCTTCAACGCCGCCTTCGCCGACGGCTACCGGATGAATCCGACGCGGCTGCGGCGAACGGCGACGCCCGTGCGCGGCCCGGCGAGCGGCGAGGACGGCGGGACGGCCGGCGAGGGCAGCGCGATCACGGTCAGCCTCGCCTACCGCGACCCTTTCGATGCCAAGGCGCTGCTGACGTTCATCGCCCAGCGCGCCATCCCGGGCATCGAAAGCGTCGGTGCTTTGTCGGTGCGGCGCAGCGTTCGCGCTGGCGTCGCCGGTGCCGCCGCGGGGTGGCTCGAGGCCCGCTTCGTGCCCGCGAGCGCGCGCCTTCGCCTTTCGTTCGCGCCGGCGCTCGGCGACGCCAGCGGCGCCCTCATCGGCCTCGTGCGGCGCTGGCTCGACCTCGACGCATCGCCGGCGACGATCGACGCCGCGCTCGCCGGCCTGCCCGGCGAGCCCGGCCTGCGCCTGCCAGGCAGCACCGACGGCTTCGAGCTCGCCGTCCGCGCCGTCCTCGGCCAGCAGGTCACCGTCGCCGGCGCCCGCACGCTGGCGCGCCGCCTCGTCGAGCACTTCGGTGCCGACCTGGCAACGCCCTGGCCCGACATCACCCGCACCTTCCCGGCACCCGACACGCTCGCCTTCGAGAAGATCGATCGCATCGCCGAGCTCGGCATCATCCGCAGCCGCGCCGGCGCCATCCAGGCGCTCGCCGCGCAGTGGGGCGAGCTGTCGGTCCTGCTGGCGGCGGGCGGATCGCCCGAGCCGCTC
>JAYVNL010000404.1:0-2560 GCA_043758495.1 Rhizobacter sp. | reverse complement strand
CGCCGCCATGAGCAGCACGAATGCCGAGCTGGCGAGTCCGGCGCGCAGGCCGCCCGCCGCGTCGGCGATCCAGCCGACACCGCCCGGGCCGACGATCTGGCCGAACGCGAAGACGATGGTGAAGGCGCCGATGCCACCGGCCCACGCGGACGGCGGCAGGTTGTGGCGGACCAGTGCCGTCGTCGATGCGACGACCGACAGAAATACGGCGCCGAACAGCAATCCGGAAGCGAACACCGCGACCGGGTGCGGGCTCACGACCGGCAGCACGGTGGCGAGCGCGAGCAGCGCGTTGAGCAGCGTCATCGGCCCGCCGCCGCGATGTCGTTGCAGCAGCGGCGCCCAGAGCCACGACGAGGCGATGACGGCAAGGCCGAGCAAGGCATAGAAGGCAACGATGGCGGCGGGTGCCAGACCTTGCTCGCGCAGCAGCGTCACGACGAAGGTCATGTAGCCGATGTAGCCGAGGCCGAACAGCAGGTACGAGACGAGGCCCCAGGCAAGGCCGCGCAGGTCGGCCGCGCCGCGTGTCCCTTGTGCTTGCGGGCGGGCGCGGATCGCCCGCGTCTCTGCGGCGGCGACCGCAGCGGCCATCATGGCGAGCGCACCCAGCCCGACCCACGCGGCTTGCCATGCATGCTCGACCGGCCTCGCGATCAGCGGCGGCACGAGCCAGGCCGACGCGACGATGCCGACGCCGGTGCCGCCGTAATAGATGCCGAGCACCAGCCCGGCGCCCGGCGCCTTGTCGCCACTCGCCGCGCGCTCGCCGGGATCGGTGGCAACGCGTGCCGCCAGCAGCCCGCCCGACACGAAAGTCGACGCGCTGGCCACGCCGGTGGCCAGGCGAAGTGCGTAGAGCGACCCGGTCGAGCTGAAGGCACCGTGCAACGCCAGCAGCACGGCGCTCGTCACCATGCCGCCGATGAAAAGCGCGCCGGGGCCAACGCGGTCGAGCACACGCGAAACGACGAGCGCGCCGAGCAGATAGCCTGCCGCGTTGACGGTGTTCATGGCGCCCGCGGTGAAGTAACTCCAGCCGAGGTCGGCGCGCATCGCCGGAAGCAGCAGCGCGTACGAAAAGCGGGCCAGGCCGAGCGAGACGGCCGAGCCGAGCGCCAGCGCCGCAGCGACGACGAGCACGGTCGGCTCGCGCCGGCTCATTCGAGTACCTTCGCGCTGGGCGCTCCGGTATTCGCCCTTGGGAGGGCCAGCGGGCTCATGGCCCACGCGCGGCGAGCACGCTTTCGGCGATCTCGACGAAGCCGCGGCCGCGGTCGTACGCGGTGATGAACGCCGGCCACTGCACCAGTCGATCCGCGAAGTCGAGCAGATTGGCCACGCCGACCGAAAGCGGAAAGCTCGCGAACATCAGCTCGTCGTTGGTCGAATCGCCGACGTAGAGCCAGTTCTCGCGTTCGGCGAGAAGGTCGCGGCCGAACAAGCGCCGCACGATCCACGCGGTGCCGCTCAGCTTGCTATGCGCGCCGAACCAGCCATTGACGTGGATCGAGCTGACGCTCGCGGTCATGCCCTCGTCGTGCATGAGGGCGACGACCCGCTCGATCTGCACCGCGTCGAGATGCGCGAACTCGGCATGGTCGATGGCGATATCGGTGACGCGGCCGAAACTGTCCCGCGACAAGGTCGCGCCCGGCACCTCGCCAACGATGCGCTCGGCGGCGGCGCGCAAGCGAACGGCGTTGGCCTCGCGCACCGCGTCGCTATCGGCAAACTCGACGCGAACCTCGCCGCCTTCGGCGATGAGCGCGACGGCGCCGTTCTCGGCGACGATCGCCGCCAGCGGCATGTCGACGGCGATGGCGCGGCTCCAGCCCATCGGCCGGCCGGTGACGGCGATCACTGGCAGCCCGGCCGCACGCAACGCCGACAGCGCCGCGACGACGCCCATCGGGATCGCGCCTTCGGTCGTCAGGGTGTCGTCGATGTCGGTGAGGACGCCGCGCAGCGCCCCAAGCCGGCGCGGCTCGCAGCGCGCCCAGGGCAAAACGGAAGGCGGGAGCAGCACGGAACGATGATAAGAGCCACGCCCGACACGCTGCGGCACGCCGCGATAGAATTGCGGCAGCTTTCCGAGGAGCGTTGCAAGGCACGGCCGCCAGCGCCGCGTCCCAGGCTTGGAACAGCGATATTGCAACCGCGCTCACCCGCACGAAATGTCCTCGTGGGTGAGTTCTGCCTCCCTTCAGATGCTTTTCGTGCGGGTTCCTCATTCGAGACTGGAGCCCTGACATGAATGCCGTTCTGAAACCGAAGGCCACCGCGCCCTACATCGTTGCCGACATGAAGCTGGCCGACTGGGGCCGCAAGGAAATTCGCATCGCCGAGACCGAGATGCCCGGCCTCATGGCGATCCGCGAAGAGTTCGCCAAGGCGCGGCCGCTGAAGGGCGCGCGCGTCACCGGCAGCCTGCACATGACGATCCAGACCGCCGTGCTCGTCGAGACGCTGCAGGCGCTCGGCGCCGACGTGCGCTGGGCCTCGTGCAACATCTTTTCGACGCAAGACCACGCCGCGGCCGCCCTCGCCGCAGAGGGCG
>JAYVNL010000403.1:0-23135 GCA_043758495.1 Rhizobacter sp. | reverse complement strand
GTAGATGAAAGTCGATTGCCGCGCGATGACGAACAGCCAGTTGATGCGTGACAGGCCAGTCACGATGTCATCGACCATTCCGTCCGCGAAGTAGTCCTGTGTAGCGTTCGGGCTCAGATTGTTGAACGGAAGCACAGCGATGGACGGCCTGTCGGGCAGCGACAACTCGGACGGGGCACTCAATGCCCTCGGCGCGTCGATGGCAACCACTTCCGGACCGATGTAACGGTAGCCGCGTCGCGGCATGGTCTCAATCCACGAACCGGCCCCTGACTTGCCATCAAGAACCTTGCGCAGAGCCGCGATCTGTACGGTGAGGTTGCTGTCTTCGACGACGAGGCCGGGCCACCCAGCGCTGATCAAGGACTCCTTGGATACGAGCGAACCAGCCCGCTCAACAAGCAAGGCCAGCAATGCGACCCCCCGGCGACCCAGCGGGCTGGGCTCGAGACCACGGAACATGATCCCAGCCTCGGGATCAAGGCGAAACGGGCCGAAGTGGAGAGTTCGCATTGGGTAGTCGAGCAAGCACAGGCTTCGCAAATTCTTCGCAACGATTTCGGTGCGCTTTAAGGACTTACATGCGCTACCCGAGCACCATTTGACTCCACTGCGATTACCGACCTATGGAGAATCCTATGAGTGCATCACCCATCATTCGTCGTCCTGGTGAAGTCGGCGGAGTGACACTGGGCGGTCAGCCGATGGCGTTTCTCGTAACCGGCGCAGCGACGAAGCACACCAGCATGTTCGATTGGACCATCCCCGCCGGATTTGCCACCGGCGAGCATGTTCATCGCGTCCAGGAGGAGACGTTCTACGTACTCGAAGGCGACTGCGAGTGGTGGGTAGGAAGCGAGCGTATTCAGGCCACAAAGAGTACGTTTCTGTTCGTGCCACCCGGCGTCCGGCACAACATCACGAACGTGAGCGACAAGCCTGCCCGCGTGCTGATGACGGTCTCACCGCCGGGGCATGAGCGCTATTTCGTGGAGTTGGCAAAGATGACCGCCGAAGGTAGGCCCGATTCGAAGGCCATCGGACAACTGCGGAATCGTTACGACACCGATCAGTTGTCAGGACTGTCAGAACGATCCTGAGGGATCTTGGCGAGCGTGTCGACGACAGTCGCGAACCGCGTCTCAGGTTTCGTTTTGAGCCTCCGTCAACGCCCTTCCCTCCCGTGAACCTTGTCCACGCCTCCCGTGAATGACAACGTCCTTTATATGGCGCGATGACAAAGGGCCCGTCGCCGCGGGTGTCTGGCGGATGTATCCAGTGTCCGCTTTCATGATCGCTTTTCGTATGTACCCCCGACGCGCCGCAATGCGCGCTCGGGCTGTCTCTTTCGGACGGCTGTTTCTACCAACCGAAGGAACCGCGATGAGCACATTCCGGCTGAAGCGCACGATCTTGGCGCTCGCCCTGGCAAGCACCCTCCCGCTAACTGTTGGCGGCTGCTGGGACGACAGCGAGAGCGACCCGACGCCCTCCATTTTTGCCGTCGGTGGCAACGTGACCGGGCTGGCAACCTCCGGGCTGGTGCTTGCCAACGGTGCCGACAACGCGAGTGTCGCCGCCAATGCGACGAGCTTCTCCTTCCCGACTTCGCTCGCCTCGGGCGCCGGCTACGCCGTCACCGTGCAAACCCAACCTGCCAACGCGACCTGCGTCGTGAGCGGCGGCAGCGGGACTGTTGCTGCAGCCGCCGTGTCGGGAGTCTCAGTCACCTGTCATCCGGTCGCCTTTACTGTCGGCGGCACGCTCGCCGGGCTCGCATCGAGCGGACTCGTCTTGGCCAACGGAACCGACACCGTCAGCCCGGCGAGCGGCGCATCTATCTTTACCCTGCCCGCGCTCGTTGCCGGCGGGGCCGGCTACACGGTGACCGTACGCACACAGCCTGCGGGCGCCGTGTGCAGCGTCGCCAATGCGAGCGGCACCGTTGCCTCGGCATCGGTGACAAACGTCGCTATCACGTGCGCACCCGCCGCCTTCGCGATCGGCGGCATGATCGCCGGCTTGACGAGTCCCGGGCTGACACTCAGCAACGGCAACGACGTGATCGCCGTTGCAGCCGGCGCGCTTAGCTTTGCCTTTCCTACCCAGGTGGCGAGCGGCGGGGGCTATGCCGTAAGCGTGGTGACGCAGCCGGCCGGACTGAGCTGCAGCTTGGCGGGCGGTACCGGTACCGTCAGCACAGCCGCCGTCAATGCCGTCCAAGTGACCTGCAGTCCTCAGGCGTTCACGGTCGGCGGTACCGTCTCCGGGTTGAGTGGCGCCGGACTCGTGCTTGCGAACGGGGGCGACACCGTGCGGCCCGGGGCGGGCGCGACGACCTTCGTCTTTCCGACCACCGTCGCGTTCGGCGCCACCTACAGCGTCACCGTGCAGACGCAACCAGCGGGCCAGACGTGCGCTGTGGCCGGCACCTTTCCATCCACGATGGGGTTGGGCAACGTGACCAACGTGCTGGTGAGCTGTGCGACGACCAGCACCTACACGCTGGTCGCCGGGCGGGAAACCTGTCCGGCGCAGCCGATCGTCGACGGCACCGGCGCAGCCGCCAGTCTAGGTCCGCAGGTCAAGGGCGCAGCGCTGGACAGTGCAGGCAACTACTACAGCTTCGACGGCGGTCGCGTCCGCAAGGTCACCTTTGCCGGTGTCGTCACGACGATCGCGGGCGGCCCGCCGGGCAACGGAACCATCGCCGACGGAACGGGAAGCGCCGCGGTCTTCGGGGGTAGCGTCTTCACGACGCCGCAAGGCCTGGTGGTCGACAGCAGCGGCAACATCTTCGTCAGCGACCTGAATACGATCCGCAAGGTTACGCCCGGCGGGGTCGTCACGACCATCGCCGGCACGGCTGCCTCGGGCGGCATTGACGGCACTGGCGCAGCGGCTCGCTTCTACGCGCCGACGGGGCTGGCGTTCGACTCGGCCGGCAACCTGCTTGTGATGGACGGAGGCAATTCGGCCATCCGCCGGATCGCTGCGACGGGCACGGTTACCACCCTGGCGAGGAACGGCCTCGGCTTCGTCGCAGGCTCGATCGGCACCGGTACCCAGCTGTTTGTCGTCTCCCAGAGTTCGGTCGCCGTGGACGCTGCGGGCACCTTGTACGTCGGAGGGCACGACTATCCGATCGTGTATGCGATCAGCGCCGCCGGCGTGGTGTCCGCATTCGCCGGCGGCCAGACCTCCGGCTTCGCCGACGGGGTAGGCGCGGCGGCAAAGTTCTCGGGGCCCGTCGACTTCTCGTTCGACGCCGCCGGCAACCTGTACGTGACCGACAACCTGGGCACCGCCATACGCAGGATTACACCTGCGGCCGTGGTCACGACGCCGGTCGTCGCAAGCAGCTTCTCCAACGTCGGACCGGGCGCGCCGGTGCCGGCCGGGGCACTGGTGCTGGCCCCGTCGATTCTCCTGACCCGTGCGCTCGCTACCCCGAGCGGCAACCTCTACATCACGGTCGGTTGTTCGCTGCAGAAGACCGGCCCGTGATGCCTCCGGCGGAGTCGAGGTGCGCGACGTGGATGCCACAATGCAGCGATGCCCGACGAGCCGCTCACGGTCACTTTGCGTGCCGCGCACGCCGGCAATCGTGACGCAGCTGACCGGGCCTACGCCGCGCTCTATCCCGAGCTGCTCAAGATCGCGCGGTCTCGGCTGCGCGGCCACCAGCCCAACACGCTCCTCGATACCGAAGGGCTGGTTCATGAGAGCTTCCTTCGATTCGTCGCTGCCGACAAGCTCGGCATTGCCGATCGCAAGCATTTCTTCGCGTATGCCGCCAAGACGATGAGGAACATCGTCATCGACTTCGCGCGACGGCGCCAGGCTGAGCGGCGCGGCGGTGACGCCGATCGCGTCACGCTCAACTCGCTTCTCCTCGGCGCGGGTGCGGAGGACACGTCGGTGATTGACGTCGACAACGCCTTGCGCGAGCTCGAGGCGATTGACCCGGCGCTGGCGCAAGTTGTAGAGATGCGCTACTTCGGCGGCTACACCGACGCCGAGATCGCCGTAGCGATGGACATCGCCGACCGCACCGTGCGGCGTCACTGGGACAAGGCGCGCGCCTTCATCCTTGCCCAGTTGCAGCCCTGAGGCGCCCGGTATACAGAACGGCGCAACCCGCTCGCAACTGGAACGGCGGTCAATGGCTATCCCAACCGACCTGTGGCCCGAGCTATCTGCTTTCCTTGACGAGGCTCTGGCGCTGACGCCGAACGACCGGACCGCGTGGCTCGTCGTGCGCGAGCGTGAGCGGCCCGATCTGTCTTCGTATTTGCGCCGGCTGCTGGCCGCACACGAGCAGCCGGCGCACTCCGATCCTTTGAAGGACCCGCCCCTTAGGCTCATGGCCACTGCGCTGGCGCAGTACGTGCCGGTGCATGCGTTGACCGCCGGACAAATGCTCGGGCCCTACCGGCTGATCGAGCCGCTAGGCCAGGGCGGCATGGCGTCGGTCTGGCTCGCTGAGCAGACGGTAAGTGTCTTGCGCCGCGTAGCCCTAAAGATCCCACACGCGGAGCTAGAAGACGCGGCTGCAATGACGGCCCGGTTTACACAGGAACGCGACTTCCTGGCAGGTCTAGAACATCCCCACATCGCTCGCTTGTACGACGCGGGGGTCAGTGTCGATGGCCTGCCCTATCTCGCGATGGAGTGGATTGATGGCTTGCCAATCACGCGCTACTGCGACGATCACAGGCTCACGGTGGCGCAACGCATCGAGCTGTTCCGGCAGGTGCTTCAGGCCGTACGTCACGCGCATGCCCGGCTTGTCATCCACCGTGACATCAAGCCGTCGAACATCTTGGTCACCGCAGGTGGCGAGGTCAAGCTTCTGGATTTCGGCATCGCGCGCCTGCTCGGCGACCCGGACGGCGAAGACAGTTCGCCGATAGCTCTGCGCGCCCGAGCGTTGACGCCTGAGGCGGCATCACCTGAACAACTTGCGGGGAAAGTACTGACGATCTCATCAGACGTGTACTCGCTTGGCGTAGTGCTATACGAGCTGCTCACAGGCCGGCGCCCCTACAGCTTGAGCAGGAACGACTCCAATGCCTCTGCTGCTTCGCTGCACGAGGCCCTGCTGGCCACCCCGATCGTGCCGCCGAGCAGCCTGAACTACGACGTGGCTACCTTGGCTGGGCGCAGTACGACATGGCGCTCCCTACGCCGGGCACTCGCTGGCGACCTCGACGCCATCGTTGCAATGGCCTTGCAGATGGACCCCGAGCAGCGTTACGCCGCCGTGGGGGAATTGGGTTCAGACTTGGAGCGCCACCTCCACTGCGAAGCCGTTTCGGCGCGTGGCCGCACGCCACTCTACGTTCTGCGGTGTGCACTCAGACGCTATCGCTGGGGGGTCACAGGCAGCGTAGTGGTCGTGGCGAGCCTGGCGCTCGGCTTAGCCGCCACGGCGTGGCAGGCTCATCGGGCAGAGGTCGAGCGCGACGCGGCCCGTCGCGCTGCGACTCGCGAGGAGGCAGTGCGCTACTACATCACGAATTTGTTTCGCACCTCGATTGCGCAAAAGGGCTCTGGGGGGGAGACGACCGCCAAGGCAATGCTGGACCGCAGCGCGCAGCGCGTTCTGCAGGAGTACCGTAACGACCCGCAACTCGCGGGCAAGGTGGTGGTGACGCTCACCGATCTGTTCGCTGCGCTCGAAGATGTTGAGGGTCAGGCACCTCTGCTGGAGGGCTTCCTTGCAGCGGCCGGGCTCGAAGCCGATCACGAGTCGGTAGCGCTCGCCCAACAAAAGCTCGCCAACATCGAGTTGCTGCGGGGCCAGGTCAAGCATGCAGCTGAACTGCTTCCCAAAGCGGAGGCCTTCTGGTCCAGCGCACCTAAAAAATACCGTGAACAGCATCTGGAAGCGTTGCTAATCCAGGGCAGGCTGCAGCGCGCACAAGGCAACCCGACCGGCTCGATCCAAACCTTCCAGACGGCCATTACGCAGCGCACGGCTTACTCGGGAGCCATCCACCGCGAGACGGCGATTTTGTACAACTCGCTGGCACTAGCGCTGGCCGCGTCCAACCGACTTGACGAAGCGCTCGAAGCCTACCGAAACACCCTCTCGATCTACGCACAGCTTGGCCAGAGCGACGATCTCGACGCACTGGTCATTCTGGGCAACACGGGCGCGCTTGCCTTTCGGGTGGGCAGGATCGGCGAGGCCGAGAAGACACTCAGGACTGCCTATGAGAAGCAACGCGAGCGGGCCGGGGACTCGGCGGCGGTTGCATCGGCGATGGGGTTCTATGGCGCGGTCCTGACGGCCGAGGGGCGCACCTCGGAATCAATCCAGACGCTGCGAACAGCCGTCGACATGGCTGTCAAGTTCGCGGGCGTGGCAAGTCCGCTGGCCATTCAAGACAGACTATTCCTTACCGAGGCACTGACACTCAACGGGGATTTTTTAATCGCCCGCGAACTTGTGCGGCAGAACCTCGCGTTCGCGCTCGAACGTTTTGGCGAGGGTGGCCTTATGACGCTGCGCGTGCGGTTGAGCGATGCACGTATCGAACTTGATGCTGGAAATGCGGCGCTTGCTGCGGCAAGATTCGTCGCCTTGCTCGACCCACTTCGCAAGTCGGGGCCACCTGGCCAAACCACACTTGCCCTGGCGCTGCTGGGCAGCGCTGAGTCGCAACTCGCGCAAAACCAACCGGCAGTAGCCGTCGAGCCATTGCGA
Organism: Rhizobacter sp.; assembly: GCA_043758495.1. Classification (GTDB taxonomy): domain Bacteria; phylum Pseudomonadota; class Gammaproteobacteria; order Burkholderiales; family Burkholderiaceae_C; genus Schlegelella_A. Next base: position 16,420 of record JAYVNL010000403.1, on the reverse strand, counting down.
GAGGCTGTGGCCTTGCGCGAACGACTGTGCTGGTCTCAAAGCTGGGAGCTGGCGCTGGCGCGCGCCCGTCTCGGCGAGGCCTTGAAACGCAGCCGCTTACCAGGCGGCACAGAGCTGCTGAATCGAGGAGCCGACGGGCTAGTCTCGCAGCTGGGGAGTAACCACCCGCAGGTGCTGCGCGCTCGCCGGGTTATTGCCCAGCCCGTTTGAGCCGCCAGCAAGAAGACAACGGTAGAACTTCTAACAGTCGCTTGGATGATATTTCGGCCTATCAACCGTAGCGAATTGCGATGACATCCCGCTGGCCCGACGTCGGTCAGAACCCACTTGGCAACTTCTACCGGGATGTCAGAAGTCCGGTTACGCACTCAATGTCGCGCCGCCGGCTGAACGTTCTACGTTCGATCAAGCAGCTTCTAGGCCGATCACAAGACGTCTACCGAGCATTTCGATGGCCGCGGCAATGCGCGGAAGCTTGGACCCGCACTGTGGGTCGAGCAAACGGCGAGCCTCCTTCTCGTCGATGCCCAGGCGCTTTGCCAGCTGGACTTTGCTGATTCCGGCGTCCTTCATGGCCACATAAAGCGCAGCTTTGGCCGTCGTCTCGGCGGGTGGTGAAACGACGTGCTCGCCCCTGCGCGCCTTGCTTGGCGCCGGCAAGGCGAGGCCTCCGTACATGTAGGCGGCAAACACCTCATCCATGGCATCGGCCACCTCAGATAGCGCGTGCGCCAAGTCCTCGCCCTGCATTACGAGCTGCGGGGGATCGCGGCACGAAACGACAAAACCGCCCTCCTCAGCCGGCGTCGTAGCCGCTGCGTACTGAAATCGCTCCATGTCGTCGCTCCTCAAAGGTCCAGGACCTCGATGCCAATCTGTGTGCACATTCCGTGCAACGTGCTCGTCTTGAGCTCGTCCTTCAGGTTTCGAACTACGGTGAAGGACGAGCCAAAGTAGAGAGTCTGGTGACTGCCCTCCCCTCTCGACGCATCGAGGACTACTTCGATGCCGCGTCGATTTCCTAGATGGCTCTTCAACGCCGTCCAGGCTTATGAGGTGTTGACCATCAACTCCGACTACTTTCGCCTGCGAAAGCCCATCGAGCGCCGCATTTACGAGTTGGCTAGGAAGCACTGTGGCGACCAGGCGCAATTCGCAATCGGCGTAGAGCTGCTTCAGGAAAAGTGCGGCAGTAAGTCGGCTCTGTTCGAGTTCAGGCGGGCGCTGCGCGAGATCGTCGGAGCGGACACGCTGCCCGACTACCGCCTAGACCCCTCTTGAAATCCTCGAAAGGCTTGACGAAGTCGAGCTGGATCGAGACGTTCGACGGCAGCGCGACTCCCCGGATCGCCGCCATGCCGAGGGCGACGGCAACGACGAGCTGTCGACGATCACGAGCGTGGCGACTCCCGGTGGCTGGCCAGTCTGAGTCGGCTACCCTGGAGCGCTCTTCTTGCCCACTCCCGACCCCGACACGAGCACGACATGAAAGATCTCTCCGCCTTCCCCATCATCACGAAATGGCCGGCCCGCCACCCCGATCGTCTGCAGCTCTATTCGCTGCCGACGCCGAACGGCGTCAAGGTCTCGATCATGCTGGAGGAGATCGGGCTGCCGTACGAAGTGCATCGCGTCGCCTTCGACCGCAACGACCAGATGTCGCCCGAGTTCATCTCGGTCAGCCTGAACAACAAGATCCCGGCGATCCTCGATCCGATGGGCCCCGGCGGGCGGCCGCTGGCCCTGTTCGAATCGGGTGCGATCCTGATTTACCTCGCCGACAAGAGCGGTCGGCTGATGCCGAAGGACGAAGCCGGCCGCTACGAGACGATCCAGTGGCTGATGTTCCAGATGGGCGGCGTCGGACCGATGTTCGGCCAGCTCGGCTTCTTCCACAAGTTCGCCGGCAAGGACTATGAAGACAAGCGGCCCCGCGACCGCTACGTCGCCGAGGCGAAGCGCCTGCTCGGCGTGATCGATGTGCGCCTGTCGCACAGCGCTTGGATCGCCGGCGACGAATACGGCATCGCCGACATCGCCACCTTCCCGTGGGTGCGCAACCTGGTCGGTTTCTACGGCGCCGGCGAGCTCGTCGGCTTCGAGCAGTTCACCAACATCGCCCGTGCGCTCGACGCTTTCGTCGGCCGGCCCGCCGTGCAGCGCGGCTTGCTGATCCCGCCGGCGCCGGCCACCCCGTAGTTGCCAGGCCTGCTCAGGGCGGGCCCTGGAAGCCGCCGCTGCGATACGTCAGCACCAGAGTGTCGCGGTGGCCATAGCCATCGAGCGGCTGGATCGGCGTGCTTTCATGGATCACGCGGGCGTCGTCGAGGACGAGCGCGGTCCACGGTTCGAGCATCGTGAAGCGCAGGCCGGCGGGACCATCGACATCGAAGACGCGGGTCTCGCCGCCCTTGATGCCTGCGCGGGACACGAGCACGACGACGACGAAGTCGACGCCGTCGCGGTGTGCGCCTTCGGGCGTCGGCCTGCCGATGCCGTTGGTGGTGTCGATGCGGAACTGATGTGCTTCGACGAACCACGGCTGCCGGCCGCGCAGCCGCGAGGCGATGCCGGCGAAGGCAAGCAGCATCGCCTGCCAGGCCGGCGCGGCCAGGACATGTGCTTCGATCGGCTCGAACCAGCGCTCGAGGCCGCCGTGCAAGGCGTTGTATTCGATCGGCTGCCAGTGGGCGCGCTGCGGCACCGCCGTGACCGAACCGTCGGCGACGACGCAGCTGGCGTGGCGACGCCGGCGATAGTGGCCGCCGTCGCGCAAGTGGGCATCGGGCGGCAGCTTGTCCCACGACGGCCGCAGCGCATCGAGTGCCGCGATCGCCGTGCCGCACAGCGCGGCGAAGCCCTGGGGCGACAGCACGGCGCGACCCGGCCCGGCGATCGCATCGACGACGCCCTCGGGCGGCGTCACCGGCGCCGAAAACATCGCGCTGCTCACGCTGCCATGCGCGCCCGCGCCAATGCTGCGCCGCGGCCGAGCGCCGCCAGCTTGGCCTCGGCGACGTCGCGACGCATCGGCGCCAGACCGCAGTTGGTGCAGGGGAAGAGGCGCTCGCGGGCGACGAAGCGCGACGCCGTCGCCAGCGTTTCGGCGATCTGCTCGGGCGTCTCGATCACGTCGGAGGCGACGTCGATGACGCCGACCATGACGTCCTTGCCGTCGAGCAGCCGCATGAGGTCGGGTGGCACGTGCGAGTGGAAGCACTCGAGCGAGACCTGGTCGATCGTGCTTCTGGCGAGCGCCGGAAACACCTGCTCGTACTGGCGCCACTGCTCGCCGAGCGTTGCCTTCCAGTCCATGTTGGCCTTGATGCCGTAGCCGTAGCAGATGTGTACCGCCGTCGTGCACGGCAGGTCCTGCGCGGCACGCTGGAGCGCAGCCACGCCCCAGTCGGCAGCGTCGGCCATGTAGACGTTGAAGGCCGGCTCGTCGAACTGCACGACGTCGACGCCATCCGCCGCGAGCGCCTTCGCTTCCTGGTTCAGCAGCTCGGCGAACGCGAAGGCGAGCTTGATGCGGCCCTCTTTGCCTTCGCCGTAGAAGCGGTCGGCGACGGTGTCGACGATCGTCATCGGGCCGGGCAAGGTGAACTTGACCTTCTTCTTCGTATGCGCACGGACGAGCCTGGCCTCGCGCTCGTGGACGCGGCCGGTCAGCTTCAGCGGCCCGACCACCTGCGGCACCATCGCGTCGTAACGGTTGTCGCGGATGCCCATCTTCACCTTGTGCTCGAAGTCGATGCCGTCGACGCGAGCGAGGAAGCCGTGCACGAAGTGCTGGCGCGACTGCTCGCCGTCGCCGACGATGTCGATGCCGGCGTCTTCCTGCACCTTCAGCCAGAGCAACGTCGCGTCGTCCTTGGCCTGGTCGAGGGCGGCGCCGCTCGATCGCCACTCGGGCCAGAGCTTGCCGGTCTCGGCGAGCCATTCGGGTTTGGGCAGGCTGCCGGCAATGGCGGTCTCGAACATTCTGGGAGTCCCCGGTTTGCGATAGGGTCGACGGGTGAGCACAGACCATCCGAGCATCCCCGGACCCGCAGCACCGGTCGCTGCGAGCGAGCGGATCATGACGCTCGACGTGCTCCGCGGCGTCGCCCTGCTCGGCATCTTCATTATGAACATGCCCGGCTTCACCCATTCGCTGTTCGCGCAGCCGGTGCCGGAGGCGACCGCGATCGACCGCGCCGTCGTCGCTGCCCGCGACCTCTTCTTCGCCGGCAAGTTCAACCTGCTGTTCGGCCTGCTGTTCGGCATCGGCTTCGCGCTGCAACTGGGCCGGCTCGAAGCTGCCGGCGCATCGAGCCCCGCACGGGTCTACGCGCGCCGGCTGGCGGCGCTGCTCGCGATCGGCCTCGGCCATGCCGCGCTGCTCTGGCCGGGCGACGTGCTCGTGGTCTATGCCGTGCTCGGCTTCGGCCTGCTCGCCATCAGGAAGCTCCCCGAGCGGGCGGTGGTCGCGCTGCTGGCAGCCTGCCTCGTCTTCCCGGCCGCGTCCGACGCGCTTCGGCCGGTACTGCTCTCGCTTCAAACCGAGACCGTCGCCGCCTTCGAGTACGAGGACTTCCGTGCCACCAACGACGCCGCCTTCGGCCACGGCTCCTTCCTCGATGCGGCCCGCGAAACGGCGCGCGTATTCGCCTGGGGCTACAGCTCGCCGCTCGGCCTCTTCAGCTATGCCGCCTTCTACGTGCAGATGGCCACCGGCATCCTGGCGGGCTTCATCGTCGGCCGCCGCGGCTGGCCGCGACAGCTCGGCAAACTCGGCGACGCGGCGGCGCGATGGCACCGACTGGCGTTGGCGACGGTGCTGGTCGCAAGCGCAACCTGGCTCGTGGTCGCGGCGACGAGCACGGAGCCGATCGAGCCGGTCGCCGCGTTCGGGCTCGGACTCGCGAAGACCATCGGCCGCGCTGCACTGACGATCGTCTACGCTCTTGCCGTTGTGCGCCTGCTGCAATGGCGGGCCGCAGCCGCGTGGGCCGTGCCGTTCGAGCGCGCCGGCCGCATGCCGCTCAGCAACTACCTCCTGCAGACGCTGATGGCCAGCGCCATCTTTTACGGCTGGGGTCTGGGCTGGTGGGGCCGCATCGGCACGACGCTGGAAACGCTGCTCGCGATCGCGCTTTTCTTCCTGGTGCAGCTGCCGCTCAGCGCATTCTGGCTGCGGCGCTTTCGCCACGGCCCGGTCGAATACCTGTGGCGGCTGGTCACTTACGGGCGGCGAGCACTGTGACGCCGAACTCGGCCGCGATCGCCGCGTAGGACGTGCGCCGCACGGCCGGGTCGTAGGCCCAGGTGTTGATCACCACCTCGTCGAGACCGAAGGTCTCGACGAGCGCTGCGATGCGCGCCGCGACGGTCGTCGCCGAGCCGACGAAGGCGCGCGCCCGCATCGACGCCAGGCTCTGCTCTTCGGCGGCATCGAAACCTCGTGCAGCGATGTCGTCGGGCGACTGCAGCGGCCCGAGCACGCCGCGGCCGCGGTCGATTCGCCAGCGGTCTCGCGATAGTGCGAGGTGGGCGGCTTCCTCGTCGCTGCCCGCGGCGAGCGCCCAGATGCAGAGCGTTGCCTTTGGCTTCGGATGGCGCTCGCTCGGGGTGTAGAGGCGGCGGTAGAGCGACAGCGCCTGCTCGGCGCCGACGCCGTCGGTGAAGAAGTACGCAAAGGCGTAGGGCAGGCCGAAGTGGGCGGCGAGCTGGGCGCCGTAGTCGGAGCTGCCCAGGATCCAGAGCTCGGGCGCGTGCGGGCCGAGTGGATGCGCCGTGATGCCGTTGTGCGTACCGTTGCTCGTCCAGGCGTGGAGGTCGCGGACCTGCTCCGGGAAATGATCAGCAGACGCCGCGGCGTTTGGGTTCAGCGCCCGAGCCGTCCGCATGTCGCCGCCCGGCGCGCGGCCGACGCCGAGGTCGATGCGCCCGGGCGCCAGCGCCTCGAGGACTCGGAATTGCTCGGCGACCTTCAGCGCGCTGTAGTGCGGCAGCATGACGCCGGCGCTGCCGATGCGGATCGTCTGCGTGCGCGCCGCGATCGCCGCCATCACGATCTCGGGCGCGCTGCCGATGATCGTCGGCAGGCCGTGGTGCTCGCTGACCCAGAACCGCGAATAGCCGAGCCGCTCGCAGTCTTCGGCGAGGCAGACCGTGTCTCGGATGGCGGCGGCTTCGCTGCTGCCGGCGAGCGAGACCGACTGGTCGAGCGCCGAAAGCTTGAGCGCCATGCCTAACCTTCAGGATGAGTGGGATCGATCCAGCGCACTTCTTCAGGCTTTTCCGCAGGTTCGATGTCGAGGTTGATCGCCACCGCTTCGCCGTCGCTGCGGCAGAGTACGCACTCGAGCGTCTCGTCGCGACTGGCGTTGATCTCCTGGTGCGGCACGTAAGGCGGGATGTAGATGAAGTCGCCCGGCCCAGCCTCGGCGGTGAATTCGAGGGCGTCGCCCCAGCGCATGCGGGCCCGCCCCTTGACAACGTAGATCACGCTTTCGAGATGGCCGTGGTGATGGGCGCCTGTCTTCGCGTTGGCATGGATGTGGACGGTGCCGGCCCACAGCTTCCGGGCGCCGACGCGCGCAAAGTTGATCGCTGCCTTGCGGTCCATTCCGGGTGTCTGCGCGGTGTTGGCATCGAGGCGGTCGGCGACGACGACGCGAACGCCGTCGTGCTTCCAGGCCGGCTCTCCCAGGAGCGGGGTGATCGTATTCATGCGCTTATGGCTTGAGCGTGAGGGCGAAGGGTCGTGTACATTAGAGGCACAGTTATACGCAAGACAGTGGTTGTTCGTGATTCTCGTTCTACCCCCGCGGTTCTCGCGGCGGGCCACCTGAAATCCCCCTGATCGGCTCTTGAGTGTCGCTGCATGCGCTGCATGTTGCTGCGCATTCGATTCATCGCATAGACAGGATATTTCCCATGACGACCCCGACCCAGACCGGCACCGTGAAGTGGTTCAATGAGAGCAAGGGCTTCGGCTTCATCGCTCAGGATGCCGGTGGCGCGGATCTTTTCGCCCATTTCCGTGACATCACCGGCACGGGCTTCAAGACCTTGACCGAAAACCAGCGCGTCGAATTCGAAGTCAAGCAAGGCCAGAAGGGCCTGCAGGCCGCGAACATCCGCGTGCTGTAAGAGGGCGCGAAAAGCTCGACCGGGCCGCGGCACTGCCGCGGCTTTTTTACGCCCACGAAAGATCGCCATGACCACCCTCACCGCCACCGCGAATCATCAGGTCCGACTCGCTCGCCGCCCTTCCGGAATGCCAGTGCGTGCCGACTGGAGCTTCACGGCCGAGCCCGTCGGCGAGGTCGCCGACGGCGGTGTTCTGGTCAGGACGCTGTCGCTCTCGCTGGACCCGGCGATGCGCGGCTGGATGAACGAGGGCAAGAGCTACATCGCCCCGGTCGGTATCGACGAGGTGATGCGGGCCGGCGGGGTTGGCATCGTCGCCGCGTCGGCGAACCCGAAGTTCGCGGTCGGCCAGCATGTCAGCGGTGCGCTCGGCGTCCAGGAATATGCGGCATTCACCGCCGACCAGATCGCACGCTCGGGCCTCGAGCCGATCGATCTTCGCGTCGGCACGCTGACGCAGTGGCTCAACGTCCTCGGCATGCCGGGCATGACCGGTTACTTCGGCCTCATGGACGTCGGCCAGCCGCAGCCTGGCGAGACCGTCGTGGTCTCCGGGGCGGCCGGCGCGGTCGGGCAGACCGTCGGCCAGCTCGCGAAGATCAAGGGCTGCCGCGTCGTCGGCATCGCCGGCGGCCCGGCGAAGTGCGAATGGGTGGTCAAGGAGCTCGGATTCGACGCCTGCATCGACTACAAGGCGCCCGCCCTCACTGGCGCGGTCGCTCGTGATCCGGTGAAGGACGGCCTCAAGGCGCATTGCCCGAAGGGCGTCGACATCTACTTCGACAACGTCGGCGGCGAGATCCTCGATGCCGTGCTGACGCGCATCAACCGCAAGGCCCGGATCATCGTCTGCGGCGCCATCAGCCAGTACAACAACACCGAGCCGGTCAAGGGGCCCGCCAACTACCTGTCGCTGCTCGTCAACCGCGCGCGCATGGAGGGCATCGTCGTGTTCGACTACGCGGCCCGCTTTCCCGGCGCCATCGCTGAACTCGCCGGCTACCTGAAGGACGGTCGGATGAAGAGTCGCGAAGACATCGTCGCCGGTCTCGAGACCTTTCCGGAAACGCTGCTCAAGCTCTTTCGCGGCGAGAATTTCGGCAAGCTCGTGCTGCAGGTCGCAAAGGACTGAACTCGCTGGCCGTAGCCGCCTGCTGCGGCGGCGGCTAGACTTTGCACGAATCACTGCACCGGGCGATCTTGCCCAAAGGCTTCGCATGGGTGACGCCGACCACGCCCTCGCCGCCGGCGAACTACCGCCCGGGCTGCTGCGTGCCCTCATCGATCAAGTCAGCGATCTCGTCGTCCTGAGCGACCGGATCGGCACCATCACCTGGGCTAACGTCGGCTTCGTCGAGGCGACCGGATTCGTGCCCGGCAGCCTGGCCAGTTCGCTGCTCGCGTTCACGGCCAGCGGCCCGTCGGGAACGCGGGCCAGGCTGGCGCTCGGCGAGATGCTGGCATCGCCGCCGCGCGAGGCCGCCGACCTCGAGTTGCGCCGCAAGGACGGCAGCACCATTCGCGTCGACGCCCGCGTGCAATCGATCAGCGGACAGCTGCTCTGGACGCTGCGCGACGTGACCCGCGAACACGAGCTTTCGCAACATTCGAGCCGCCAGGGCGAGCTGCTGCAGACGACTCAGGAGTTCGGCCGCCTCGGCATCTGGGAGCGAGCCATCCCGTCGGGCGAGGGCCGCTGGGACGCCCACGTCTTCGGCTTCTGGGGTCTCGACCCGCGGAGCGAGACGCCCACTCACGAGGCCGCGGTCGAGCGCATCCATCCCGAAGACCGGCAGCGCATTTGCTACGCTGACTCGACCAAGCGCGCCGGCCGATATGCGGAGCGGTTCCGCGTCATCCGCCCGGATGGCTCGATGCGCTGGATCCACTCGCAATGGGAAGTCAAGAACGGCATTCACGGTGTGCCCGATCGGGCCGTGGGCGTGGTTCTGGACGACACCGAGTCTTACGAAGCAGCGCAAGCCCTGCTCGGTGCCAACACGCAGCTGCAGATGGCGGTCGAGCTCGGCAAGATCTCGATCTGGCGGCACGACTTGCGCACCGATCGCATGTTCTGCAGCGAGCGTGGCTTCGAACTGCTCGGCATGCCGGCGCGCCCCGAGGGCCACCGCGCCGACGAGGTGCGCTCGTACATCCACCCCGACGATCTTCCCGCGGTATTGACCTCGGCACAGACGGCGCTCAAGAGCGGCGAGCCGGTCGACGTCGAGACGCGCTACCGGCGCTCCGACGGCAGCTGGCGCTACGTGCTGACGAGGCGCGTCGTCGAGCGCGACGCCGGTGGCCGGCCGATCGCGTTCCTCGGCGTCGCCCTCGACATGACCGAGCGCCTCGAAAACCTGCGCCATGCCGAGGAGCTGGCGCGGCGACTCGATGCGGCGTCGCGGGCCGCCGGCGTCGGCATCTGGACGATGACGCTGGAGCCGCAGCACACCGACTGGAACGAACAGATGTTCGTTCTGTTCGACCACTTCACGCCGCCCGAGGTGCCGACGTTCGGGCGCTGGCTCGCCAAGTCGTTGCACCCGGACGACCTGGATCGCATCGGCCAGACGGCCCGCGACTTCCTCGTTCACGGCGAAGGCGCTTTCGAAATCGAGTTCCGCACGCTCCGCCGCGACGGCAGCACCCGCTGGGTTGTGATGCGGGCCCACGTCGATGGCAACGCCAGCGTACCGCGCCGCATTCTCGGCGTCGCGATGGATGTGACCGAGCGCCACGATGCCCTCGACGCACTGCGGGAGGCCAGCCGGCGCGCCGCCTTCATCACCCATCAGGCCGGCATCGGCACGTGGGAATCGAACGTCACCGGCGACGGCGAGCGCTGGGACGAGCGCATGTTCGAACTGCGCGGCCTGCCGCCAGGCGACCGGGTCCCAAACCGTGAGGAGCGGACCGCGATGGTCCATCCCGACGACGTGCCTTGCGTGGTCGCAGCGCGGCAACGCGGCCAGGCCGGCGCGCCGACGTCGTACGAGTTCCGGGTCCGTATCGCCGAAGGAAGCTACCGCTGGCTGGCCTCTCGCTCGGCCGTCGTCGTCGACGATGCCGGCCGGCCGGTCCGCCGGGTCGGCGCCAACTGGGACGTCACCGAGAGCAAGAACGCCGATCTCGCGCGCCAGCAGGCGGTGCTCGCCGCCCGCGCCATCGAAGCCAAGTCGCAATTCCTGTCCCGCATGAGCCACGAGCTGCGAACGCCGCTCAACGCCGTGCTCGGCTTCACCCAGATCCTGCAGATCGAGGCTCGCCGCAGCGGCTCGAACGACCAGCTCGCCAAGCTCGAGCACATCCGCTCCGCCGGCGACCATCTGCTGTCGCTGATCAACGACGTGCTCGACCTGTCGGGCCTCGAGTCGGGCGAGCTGCGACTGTCGATGCGGCCGGTGGATGTGGCGGCGCTGGTCGCCGAGACGCTGCCGCTCGTCGGGGCGCTCGCCGAGCAGCATGGCGTCGAGCTCGAGGTGCGCGATGGCGGCGGCATCGCCCGCGCCGACCCGACGCGGCTGCGCCAGGTGCTCATCAACCTGTTGTCGAACGCGATCAAGTACAACCGCCACGGCGGCAGCGTCGTCGTCGCCACCGACAGCGTCGGCGACCAGGCCCGGCTCATCGTCCAGGACACCGGCCGCGGCCTCGATCGCGAGCAGCTCGCCAGCCTGTTCGAGCCCTTCAACCGGTTCGGCGTCGAGCACGAAGGCATCGAGGGCACCGGCATCGGCCTGACGATCGTCAAGGCGCTTGTCGACGGCATGGGCGGCGCCATCAAGGTCAGCAGCGAGCCCGGCACCGGCACGACCTTCGAGGTCCGCCTGCCTGCCGCGAGGTCGCTTCCCGACGGCGGTCGCGACGAGCCTGTGCCCACGCCCGCGCCCGGGCCCGCGACGGTCATCGACGTGGGCGATCCGGCCCGCGCCGGCACCATCCTCTACATCGAGGACAACCCCGTGAACGTCCTCCTCGTCGAGGAGCTCGTGAAGACGATCGGCGGCCTCTTCGTCGCCTCCGAGCCGACCGGCGCCGGGGGCGTGGCGAGGGCGCGCGAGCTGCAGCCGGATCTCGTGCTCGTCGATCTGCAGCTGCCCGACTTCGACGGCTACGAAGTGCTGCGCCGCTTGCGCGCCGACCCCGTCACCCGTGCGATCCGCTGCGTTGCGCTCTCGGCCAACGCGATGCCCGAAGACATCAAGCGCGGGATCGACGCCGGCTTTGCCGACTACTGGACCAAGCCGATCAACTTTGCCCCGTTCATCGCCGCCCTGAAGGCGATTTTCCCGGCTACCTAGGAGACGGTCTCCTCGATCAGACCGCGCCCGCGCAGCATGGGCTCGGGCGTCGGCTCGCGGCCACGGAAGGCGCGGTAGGCGGCGCCGGGCTCGATCGAGTTGCCGGCCGAATAGATGAAGCGGGCGAGCCGCTTCGCGACCGCGGCATCGAACGGATCGCCGGCTTCCACGAAAGCCTCGAAGCCGTCGGCATCGAGCACTTCGGCCCATAAATAGACGTAGTAGCCGGCGGCATAGCCGGAGCCTGAGAAGAGATGCTGGAAGTGCGTCAGCCGGTGATTGACACCGACGCCCTCCGGCAGGCCGAGCCGCTCGAGCTCGGCGCGCTCGAAGGCGACCACGTCGAGCGGCTCGGCGCGGGTGCGCGCGTGGGCCGCCATGTCGACCAGCGCCGAGGCGGCGTAGCGCACGGTCTCGTAGCCCTGGTTGAAGTGGCGGGCGCGCTTCAGCCGAGCGATCAACTCGTCGGGGATGGGCTCGCCGGTGAGGTGGTGGCGGGCATGCTGCTTCAGCACGCCCGGCTCCTCGAGCCAGTGCTCGAACAGCTGCGAAGGCAGCTCGACGAAGTCGCGCAGCACGTTGGTGCCGGAAAGCCGCTCGTAGGTCACGTTGGAGAGCAGGCCGTGCAGGCCGTGGCCGAACTCATGGAACAGCGTGCGTGCGTCGTCGAAGCTGAGCAGCGTCGCCTCGCCGGCCGCGGCCCTGGCGAAGTTGTTGTTGTTGACGATGATCGGCAGAACCGCCGTGCTGCCGCTGCCGCCGTTCTTCGACTGCATCCGGTAGGCGCTCATCCAGGCGCCGCTGCGCTTGGTCGGGCGGGCGAAGTTGTCGTGCAGGAAGAGGCCGATGGCGGCGCCACCCTGCTGCACTTCGTAGACGCGCACGTCGGGGTGGTAGGCCACGATCTCCGGGCGGGCCACGAACTGCAGGCCGAACAGTCGCGAAGCGCAGTCGAACACCGCCTCGACCATCCGGTCGAGCGCAAAGTAGGGCTTGATGGCGGCTTCGTCGAGATCGAAGCGGACCTGGCGCACCTTCTCGGAATAGAAGCGCCAGTCCCATGCTTCGATCCGCGCCGGCTCGCCACGCGACAGTGCCAGCGCCTCCAGAGCCTCGCGCTCCTCGACGGCGCGGGAACACGCCGGCTGCCAGACGCGCCCCAGCAGCGTCGTCACCGCGGCCTGGCTGCCTGCCATGGTGTCGCTCAGCGCGTAGTCGGCATAGGAGGCGTAGCCATGGAGGCGGGCCTGCTCGAGGCGCAGGCCGAGGATGGTCGAGGCGACCTCTCGGTTGTCGGTGTCGCCGTCGTGCTCGCCGCGCGAGGTCCAGGCGCGCCATGCCGTCTCGCGCAGGTCGCGGCGCTCGGAGAAGGTGAGGAAGGGAACGATGTTCGAGCGCGAGAGCGTGACCACCGCCGCGTCGGCGTCGTCGAGGCCGCGCTCGACGGCCGCCTGGCGGGCGACGGCGCGAACGAAAGGCGGCAAACCGGCGAGGTCGGCTTCGCCGCGAAGCACAAGACAAAACGCCGCCTCGTCGGCGAGCACGTTCTGGCCAAAGCTTGTCGTCAGTTCGGCGAGGCGCTGCGTCACCTCGGCGTAGCACTTCTGCTCCGCGGGCGCGAGCCTGGCACCGGCGCGAACGAAATCGATGTGGAAGCGTTCCAGAAGTCGGCGCTCTTCGTCGTTGAGGCCGAGCGCGGCGCGTTGGCCGTGCAGTGCATCGATGCGCGCGAACAGCGCCCGGTTCATGTACACGCGGCTGTCGTGGGCGGCCAGCAGCGGCGCCATCTCGCGCTCCACGGCCTGCAGCGCCGGCGAGGTTTCGCTCGCCGTCAGGTTGAAGAAGAGGCCGCCGATGCGGTCGAAGAGGCGGCCGGCGCGGTCGAGCGTGGCCACGGTGTTGGCGAAGGTCGGCGCTGCCGCAGCGCCGCCGATGACTTCGATGTCGGCGAGATGAAGGCGCATCGCCTCCGCGAAGGCTGGCCGGAAGTGCTCGGCGCGGACGGCGGCGAACGGCGGCAGGCCGTAGCGACCGGTCCAGTCCTGGAGCAGCGGATTCATGTCAGCTGGGCTCATTTCTTCTTCTTCGGCTGGGTCGGGAGATCGCGCTCGTCGTAGCGGCGCCTGTCACAGGCCTTCACGTAGGCCGCGCGCTTTTCCTGCAGGCCATCGGCGTCGGTGTTGAAGGCCGCGACGCGGGCCTGGTAGGCATCGATGCGCTTGTCGCGCATCTCGGCCTTGGCGTTGTGCGCATCGACGGCATCGGCGCTGGTGCGGTCGAGCGTGGCGAGGTCGCCGGTGATTGCGGTCCCTGTACGGTCGATCTCGGCTTTCTCGGCCGCGATCTCGGCTTTCGACTTCATCGCGGCATTGGTAAGCGCCTGCACGCGCGCCTCCTGGTCATTGCAATCCTTCAGCTGCGCGGGCGACAGCACGCGTTGCTCGGCCGGCGTGGGTGCCGTCGCAGCACGTGCCTTTTCGGCAGCCCCGACCGGGGCGGAGGCGGCGGTGAAAACAATCGAGGCGAGGAGAGCGCGAGTCAGCAGCGACATGGTCGAAACGGGGTCGGAGGGTGATCTTGAATCATGCCACCACGGCCTGGCGCATCGTCACGAACTCCTCGGCGGCGGTGGGGTGGATGCCGAGCGTGGCATCAAACACCGCCTTGGTGGCACCGGCCTTCATGGCGACGGCGAAGCCCTGAATCGTCTCGCCGGCATCAGCGCCGACCATGTGCAGGCCGACGACGCGATCGTTGGCATCGTTGACGATGAGCTTCATCATCGTTCGCTCGGTGCTGCCCGACAGGGTGTGGCGGAGCGCCTTGAAGTCGGTGCGGTAGACGCGGATCTTCGCGAAGCAGGCCCGCGCCGCCTGCTCCGTGTAGCCGATCGTGCCGATGTTGGGATGCGTGAATACCGCCGTCGGGATGTGGCTGTAGTCGACGCTGCGCGGCGTGCCGCCGAACAGGTCCTCGACCAGCGCCATCGCCTCGGCGAGAGCCACCGGCGTGAGCTGGACGCGATCGATCACGTCGCCCACCGCGAACACGTGCGGCACGCTGCTGCGGTAGCGCTCGTCGACGACGACGGCCCCGTTCGGGGCGAGGGCGACGCCGATCGCCTCGAGGCCGAGGCCGGCGGTGTTCGGCGTCCGGCCGGTCGCGTGGAGCACGGCGTCAGCCTCGATGTCGTTGCCATCGGCGAGCCTCACGCGGATGCCGCCGGCCACCTTCTCGAGCGCCGTTGCCCTGGCGCCGAGCCGCAGGTCGACGCCCTTCTTGACCATCTCGGCAGCGACGAAGCCGCGGACCTCGTCGTCGAAGCCACGCAGGATCTGCTCGCCGCGGTAGAGCTGCGTCACGGCGGCGCCGAGGCCGTTGAAGATGGACGCGAACTCACTGGCGATATAGCCGCCGCCGACGACGACGAGACGGCGCGGAAACTCGGCCAGGTCGAAGATCTCGTTCGAGCTGATCGCGAGCTCGCCGCCCGGCACATCGGGCGGCACCGGCCAGCCGCCGGTCGCAACGAGGATGCGTTCGGCCGCATGGCGAACGCCGGCGACCTCTACCTCGTGCGGCCCACTGATGCTGGCGCGACCGTCGATCACCGTCGCGCCGGCGCCGACGAGCAGTTGCCGGTAGATGCCGTTGAGGCGCGCGATCTCGGTAGCGCGGTTGCGCTTGAGCGTCGCCCAGTCGAAGGCGGGTCGCACAGCCGTCCAGCCGTAGCCGTGGGCCTCCTCGAAGCTCTCTGCGTAATGCGCGGCGAAGCTGTAGAGCTTCTTCGGAATGCAGCCGACGTTCACGCAGGTGCCGCCGAGAGCCGCGTCTTCGGCGATGGCGACATGGGCGCCACGCTGCGCCGCCATGCGGGCAGCGCGAACGCCGCCGCTGCCGGCGCCGATGATGAAGAGATCGAAAGCGTCGCCGCTCATGCCTTCTGGTCGAGGCCCTTCTGCAACAGCTCGGCGACGGCGCCGTTGAGGCCGTCGGCATGATCGGCGCCGTGCTTGCGCAGCGTCGCCGCGAGGTCGGCCGGTAGCTTGCACGCGAACGGGACGAGGCCGGCGGCGGCGTCGATGCGGCGCTGCTCGCGGCGGTCGACCTGATCGGCTGCGCCCTGGCCGAACCGGCCCGAAGCGCCAGCGACCTTCATCTGGCCACCGATCTTTCGGGCCAGCATCTTGTCGAGATCGGACTTCTTCATGCTCATCTGCGCAACCTCCCTGCCCTGTGAAGACGCGATTGTGGCCCGCGTGTGGCACAGTCGCCGGGTGGCTCAGAAAGCGACCGTCTGCAAGGCGGCATTGCAGATCGCCGATATCGATCGCGGCGTCTATGCGGATCACCAGCTCACGTTGGCACGGCACCCGTCCGAGACCGACGAGCGGATGATGGTGCGACTGCTCGCGTTCGCCCTCAACGTGCCGCTGAACGACCGCGATGGCTCGCTCGAATTCGCCAAGGGCATGTGGGACCCCGACGAGCCCGAGCTCTGGCAGAAGGACCTCACCGGCCGGCTGTTGCACTGGATCGAGGTCGGCCAGCCGGAAGAGCGCCGGCTGGTCAAGGCCAGCGGTCGTGCCGATCGCGTCAGCGTGTATGCGTTCAGTCATTCGTCACCGGCATGGTGGGCCGGCATCGCGAACCGGATGGCGCGCACACGCAATGTCGAGGCCTGGTTGCTGCCGTCGGAACAGAGTCGCGCCCTGGCCGAAATGGCCGGCCGCGGCATGCGCCTCCAGGTGAGCCGGCAGGACGGCGTCGTCTGGGTCGCGGATGGCGATGCTTCGGTCGAGATCGCACTGCAACGGCTGTAGGTCTAAGATGACTGCCGTCATTCCGCACGAAGGCGAAGTCGCCGAGGTGCTGGACTTCTGGTTCGCACCGCCGTCGAGCCCCGAGCACGGCATCGCGCGCAAGGTCTGGTTCACGAAGGACGCGGTCTTCGACGACACGATCCGCGTGCGTTT
>JAYVNL010000402.1:0-2567 GCA_043758495.1 Rhizobacter sp. | reverse complement strand
AGAACGCAGGCGATGCCGCGCGCCGCGTTGGCGTGGGCGATGCCGGCGCCCATCATGCCGGCGCCGAGCACACCGACTTTGTTCGGCCGCCAGTTCGCGATGCCCTTCGGCCTCGCCCGGCCGGAGCGGATCGCGACCGTGTCGAAGAAAAACGCCTGGATCATGTTCTTCGCGTTCTGCCCGACCATGATCTTCGCGAGCTTCCTGCTCTCGATGCGGGTCGCGGTGTCGTAGTCGACGAGCGCGCCTTCGACCATCGCTTCGAGGATCGCCTGCGTGGCCGGATAGAGGCCGCGCGTCTTCTGTGCCAGCACGGCGGGCGCCACTGCGATCGCGCCAGCGAGCTTCGGCGATGCCGGCGACCCGCCGGGCATCCGATAGTCGCGCCGGTCCCACGGCTGCACCGCGTCGGCATGGTCGCGGATCCAGGCGACGGCCCGGGCGCGAAGATCGTTCGCATCGTTGGCGAGACCGTCGACCCAGCCGAGCTCGAGGGCTTCATGCGGGCCGAACAGCTTGCCTTCGAGGAGGTAAGGCTGCGCGGCGAGCAGTCCGAGGTGGCGTACGGTCTTCGTGATCCCGGTGGCGCCGGGGATGAGGCCGAGCGTGACCTCGGGCAGGCCGAAGCGGATGGCCGCGTCGTCAATGGCGAAGCGGGCGTGGCCGATCAGCGCCACCTCCCAGCCGCCGCCGAGCGCCGAGCCGGCGAGCAGCGCCACGACCGGGCGGCCGAGCGTCTCGAGCTTGCGATACGTGGCCTTCAGCGCCTCGATCTCGGCGAAGCCGGCTGCGGCGTCGTCGGCCTTCAGCGTCAGCACGTGCTTGAGGGCGGCGCCGGCGAAGAAGGTCGCCTTCGCGGACGCGAGCAGGACGCCGCGGACGCGCTCCTTGTCGCGCTCGACCGCGGCGGCCGCTTCGGCGAGGTCGTGCTGCCATTCGAGCGTCATCGTGTTGACGGGCGCGTCGGCAGCGTCGAAGGTGATGGTGGCGATGCCGTCGGCATCGAGCTCGTAGCGGAGGGTCTTCATGTCTTTGTCATCATGGTCGTTGTCATCCTGAGCGAAGCGAAGGATCTCGGCGCGACTCGGTCGAGATTCTTCGCTTCGCTCAGGATGACGAGGACGGGGCCTCGGTTGCGGTCACACCCGCTCGATGATCGTGGCGATGCCCATGCCGCCGCCGACACACAGCGTCACCAGGCCGCGCTTGAGATTTCGGCGCTCGAGCTCGTCGAGCAGCGTGCCGACGAGCATCGCGCCGGTGGCGCCGAGCGGGTGGCCCAGAGCGATGGCGCCGCCGTTGACGTTGACTTTCCCTGGAGGCACACCCATCTCGCGCATGAAGCGCATCGGCACCGCGGCGAAGGCTTCGTTGACCTCGAAGAGATCGATGTCGTCGATGCCGAGTCCGGCCTTGGCGAGCGCCTTGCGCGTCGCCGGCATCGGCCCGGTGAGCATGATCGTCGGGTCGGCACCCGAGAGGGCCGTCGCGACGATGCGGGCGCGCGGCACGAGACCGAGCGTGCGCCCCATCGCCTCGCTGCCGACCAGCACCGCGGCAGCGCCGTCGACGATGCCCGACGAGTTGCCGGCGGTGTGCACGTGAGCGATGCGCTCGACTTGCGGATAGCGCGCCAGCGCCACCGCGTCGAAGCCCATGGCGCCGAGCTCGGCGAAGGCGACCTTGAGCTGGCCGAGACCTTCCCGGGTCGTGCGCGGCTTGATGAACTCGTCGCGCTCGAGGAGGACGATGCCGATCTCGTCGTCGACCGACAGCACCGAGCGGTCGAAATGGCCGGCGGCCTGCGCGGTGGCGGCCCGCTGCTGCGAGCCGAGCGCGTAGGCGTCGACGTCGTCGCGACCCCAGCCTTCGAGCGTGGCGATGAGGTCGGCGCCGATGCCCTGCGGCACGAAGCCGATCGCGAAATTGGTGGCCGGGTCCTGCGACCAGGCACCGCCGTCGGAGCCGATCGCGACCCGCGACATGCTCTCGACGCCGCCGGCCACGACCAGGTCTTCCCAGCCGCTTGCCACCTTCTGCGCCGCGATGTTGACGGCCTCTAGCCCGGAGGCGCAGAAGCGGTTGATCTGCATGCCTGCGACCTTCACGTCCCAACCCGCTTTCAGCGCCGCCGTCTTGGCGATCACCGAGCCTTGCTCACCGACCGGCGAGACCACGCCCATGACGATGTCGTCGAGCGCCGCGGGGTCGAAGCCGTGCCGCTTCTGCAGCTTGACGAGCAGGCCGGCGAGCAGGTCGACCGGTTTGACTTCGTGCAGGCTGCCGTCTTTCTTGCCCTTGCCGCGCGGCGTGCGAACGGCATCGAAGATCATTGCGTGCGTCATGGTCGTCCTTCAAGAAAACGAGTTCGTCATTCTCAGCGAAGCGAAGAATCTCGGGGTTTGCGAGAGCGAGATCCTTCGCTGCGCTCAGGATGACAACGCCGACAATCCGCGCTCATGGCGAGCTACCGATCGATTTTTCGCGCCGACCTTTTCTCGGGCCAGACGATCGTCGTCACCGGCGGCGGCTCGGGCATCGGCCGCTGCACCGCGCACGAGCTGGCG
>JAYVNL010000401.1:0-2584 GCA_043758495.1 Rhizobacter sp. | reverse complement strand
CGCCAGCCAGACCGTCGGTGCGGGCGGTTTCTCGACCACGCTCAACGGCGGCCCCAGCTTCACGAGCTATTGCGTCGACCTGTACCAGTCGATCGGCCTGCCTGCGTCGTACTCGGACTACTCGGTCGCCGCGCCTGGCGCTCACGCGTTCGCCAACGGCAACGCCTATGCAGACCTCGGCCGCCTGTTCGCGACCGCCGGCGTCATCGGCGATGCGCTCCACGAAGCCGCCTTTCAGGTCGCGGTCTGGGAGATCGCGTACGAGACAAGTGCGACGTACAACCTCGGCAGCGGCGTCGCCTTCTTCACGGCCAGCGCCGACGTCATCAACCTGGCTTCGAGCTTCCTCTCGAACCTGGGCACCGGCAGCGGCCGGCCGATCGGCGTCCTCGAGAGCCGCGGTCAGCAGGACGTGATCTACGCGCCGGTTCCAGAGCCCTCCGAGATCGCCCTGATGCTGACCGGCCTGGTCGCCATCGCCGGGGTCGCGCGGCGCCGCCGCAAGGCCAGCGCCGCCTGACAAGCCGAGGCGGCGCTGCGGCGCCGTCGCCTGCTTCACTCGCCCCCACAATACGGCCGGATGCTGGCCGGCCCGCTCGTCAACGTAGCGAAGAAGCTCGCGCACCACGGGCGCACTCTCGGGCTGGCGCTGATCGCGACCGTCGCGGCGCTCGCCGCCGGCACGCTCGAAGGCGCATCCGCTACACAGCCGACGATCGTCATCGATCAGGCCCTGTCGACCGTCAGCGACAGCGACCGTTTCCCGGCCGACGCGGCGACAGCGCCGGTGGCGCTGCCCGATCATTGGGCAGCGTCGCACCGCGGATTCACCGGCAGCGTCTGGTACCGGACCAGCTTCACGCTCGCGCCCGACGCCTCCGCGGAACAGCTGTACGGGCTCTATGTCGAGCGCGCCTGCAGCAACCTGCAGGTCCGACTGAACGGCTTTCTCGTCTTCAGCGGCGGCCGCATGAGCGAGCCGGTCACCCGCAACTGCAGCCGGCCGCAGTTCATGACGATGCCGCCGGCCTTGCTACGCCAGGGCGTGAACAGCCTGGACCTGCGCCTTCAGGGCTACGCGCTCGACCGCGTCGGCTCAGTCGAAGCTGCCGCCGGCCTGTCGAAAGTCGAGTTCGGCAACCAGTCGCAACTGCGCAGCAGCCACGCCGCCCGCTATTTCTGGGGCGTGACGTGGAACGACGCCACGAGCCTGCTCCTCATCGGCTTCGGCTGCGTGTTGCTCGCCGTCGGCTGGTTGAACCGGCGCGAGGTCTACTTCGCATATCTGGGCTGGCTGTGCTTGGCCTGGGTGGGCATATCGCTGTCGACGCTGGCCCGAGAGATGCCGTGGCAGAACGACGTCACCGAATTCATGCTGGCATCGTCGTGGGCGGTACTGCTGGCCCTCGCGGTGCAGTTCTTCCTCAGCTACGCGGGGCTGCGCTCCCGAACCATCGAGACCCTGATCGCGCTGCAATGGGTGCTCATGCCGGTCTCGCTGATTCTTGTCGGCCCCGAGCGGCTGTTCGCGATCGCGCGCAGCTGGTATGTCGTCCTGGCGCTGGAGCTGATTGCAGCGATGGCGATCTACCTGTCGGCGACCCGCCGCCAGCGCCCGCAGGATTTCTGGCTCATGGCCGGCGTCGCCGCGGCCGGCAGCGTGGCGCTGGTGATCGAGCTGGCCGTCCAATGGCAGGTGATCGAGCCGCCTGAGCTCGCGGCGGCCCGCTTCGTCGTGCCGGTCGCGTTCGCCGCCGTCGGCTCTCGGTTGCTGCTGATGTTCGCGCGCGCGTTGCGGGCGACCGAGGAAGACCGAAATCGCGTTGTCGGTCAGCTGCATCGGCTGACGGCCGAAATGCAGACGCGCGTGGAGCATCTGACGGCGCAGCGCGTCGGCCAGTTCACGGAACTGGAACGAAAGCGCATCGCCGCCGACCTCCACGACGACCTGGGTGCCAAGCTCCTCACCATCGTCCACACAGCCGACCCCGGGCGCTTGCCCCAACTTGCGCGCGAGGCACTTGAGGAGATGCGCTTGTCGGTGCGCGGTCTCGCCGGCAAGGCGGTTCGGTTGGAAGACGCACTCGCCGATTGGCGTGCGGAGACGATCGGGCGACTCGAGCAGGCAGGGATCCAGCCACGTTGGGACAACCAGCCGGAAGCCGAATCTCCGGTGCTGACGGCGCGCACTTACATGCAACTGACACGCATCCTGCGCGAATCGATCAGCAACGTGATCAAGCACAGTGCTGCTCGGCACTGCGAGGTCTCGTGCACGGTCCACGAAGGAAACCTGTTGTTGAAGGTCCGTGACGATGGCCGTGGCATCGACCGCGAACTCAACCGCGGCCAAGGCGTATCAAGCATGAAGCGGCGTGCCAAGCGGCTCAGCGGGCAGTGCCTGGTGGAGTCGCGACCCGGGCACGGCGTCGTGATTTCGCTCACAGTTCCACTTTGACTGCTTACATGGTCCCGGAAGGTCCGCGGTAGGATCACACGGGCCTGTCGTACGGCATCGATCTTGATTCCGCAGGCACCTGATTTGCTTATCGCGCACGTGGCCCCCTCTGGCGCGGATCTGTGC
>JAYVNL010000400.1:0-8133 GCA_043758495.1 Rhizobacter sp. | reverse complement strand
CGATGCTGGCCGAGTTCGGCTGCAGCTACGTCATCGTCGGCCACTCGGAACGCCGCGCGATGCATGGCGAGACCGATCGCGGGGTCGCCGACAAGGCGGCCGCTGCGCTCGGCTGCGGACTGGTGCCGATCGTCTGCGTCGGCGAGACGCTGGCCGAGCGTGAAGCGGGCCAGACCAACGCCATCGTCGGCCGCCAGCTCGCCGCCGCGATCGACGTCATCGGCGAACGGATGGCGTCGGTTGTCGTCGCCTACGAGCCGGTGTGGGCGATCGGCACCGGCAAGACGGCGTCGCCCGAAGAGGCGCAAGCGGTGCACGCGCATCTGCGCGCGGCGCTGGTCGCAGCGGCTCCCTCCGGCGCCGACAACCGCATCCTCTACGGAGGCAGCGTCAAGGCCGACAACGCGGCGCAGCTCTTCGGGCAGGCCGACATCGACGGCGGCCTGATCGGCGGCGCGTCGTTGAAAGCGGCCGACTTCGGCGCCATCTGCCGGGCGGCGCGCTGAATCCATGAACACGAAAGCCGGATCAAGATGAACATCGTGATGAACCTCGTGCAGGCGCTGCAGATCATTGCGGCGCTGGTGATGATCGGGCTGGTGCTCATCCAGCACGGAAAAGGCGCCGACATGGGCGCCTCGTTCGGCAGCGGTGCATCGGGAAGCCTGTTCGGTGCCACCGGCAGCGCCAACTTCCTGTCGCGGTCGACGGCCGTGTGCGCCGCGGTCTTCTTCATCTGCACGCTGTCGCTCGCCTACACCGCCAACGATCGGCCGCGCGCGGCCGCGGCGGGCAGCGTCCTCGACCGCCCGGCCACGGGCGCTTCGGCGCCGGCCTCGACGGCGTCGGGCGCTGCGCAAATTCCGGGCAGCGTGCGGCCAGCGTCGGCATCGGCGCCGGCAGGGGTCGTCGCGCCGTCAGCCGTCACGGTGGCGCCGAGCGCTTCCGGTGCCGGCGCCATCCCGCAGAAGTAGCGCCCCGATCGGCCTGCGGCACGGGCGCGTTCAGCAGCCCGCAGAGCCGGTCACCGAGGTCTTTGCAGTTAGAATTCTGAGTTGTCCGGCGAGCCTCTTCCTCATGCCAACCGGAGCATCTGATATGAGCCGCCGACGTGGTGAAATTGGTAGACACGCTATCTTGAGGGGGTAGTGGCGAAAGCTGTGCGAGTTCGAGTCTCGCCGTCGGCACCAGGTACAACGCCGATTCGCGGCGCCGGCTCTTTTCTGGCTGGCTCCACCGTTGGTTTTGCGATCCGTTCGGCTTTCCGGCGCACACCCCGCCCGTTCCCAGCAGCATGACTCTTGACCCCTACCTGCCTGTCATCCTCTTCATCCTTGTCGGGGTGGCGGTGGGCGTCGTTCCCCAGCTGCTCGGCTTTCTGCTCGGACCGCGCCGGCCCGACCAGGCCAAGAATTCTCCGTATGAGTGCGGCTTCGAAGCCTTCGAAGACGCGCGCATGAAGTTCGACGTGCGCTACTACCTCATTGCCATCCTCTTCATCCTCTTCGACCTCGAGATCGCCTTTCTCTTTCCGTGGGCCGTGGCCCTTCGCGAGATCGGTCCGGCCGGCTTCTGGGCCATGATGCTTTTCCTCGGCATCCTCGTCGTCGGCTTCGCATACGAGTGGAAGAAGGGCGCACTGGACTGGGAATGAAGGCAACTCGATGAGCCTCGATGGCATGCTCAAGGAAGGCTTCGTCACGACGAGCCTCGACACGGTGATCAACTGGTCGAAGACCGGCTCGCTCTGGCCGATGACGTTCGGCCTGGCCTGCTGCGCCGTCGAGATGATGCACGCCGGCGCCGCCCGCTACGACATCGATCGCTTCGGCATGCTGTTCCGTCCGAGCCCGCGGCAAAGCGACCTGATGATCGTCGCCGGCACGCTTTGCAACAAGATGGCGCCGGCTTTGCGCAAGGTTTACGACCAGATGGCCGAGCCGCGCTGGGTGATTTCGATGGGCTCGTGCGCCAACGGTGGCGGCTATTACCACTACAGCTACTCGGTGGTCCGCGGCTGCGACCGCATCGTCCCGGTCGACGTTTACGTCCCCGGCTGCCCGCCGACGGCGGAAGCGCTGCTCTATGGCGTCATGCAGCTGCAGGCCAAGATCCGGCGCGAGAACACGATCGCCCGGTAGTGCGCCCATGACCAATCTCGACACTCTGCAGGCCGCGATCACCGCGCAGCTCGGCGTCCGCGTCGTCAAGCTCGAGCGCGCGTTCGGCGAGCTCACACTCACCGTCGCCGCTGCCGACTACCTCGACGCCGCCCTGCTGTTGCGCGACCACGCCGAGCTGAGGTTCGAGCAGCTCATCGATCTCTGCGGCGTCGACTACTCGAGCTACCGCGACGCTCCCTGGGACGGTCTGCGTTACTGCGTCGTCTCGCACCTGCTTTCGCTGACCCACAACTGGCGCCTGCGCCTGAAGGTCTTCTGCAGCTCCGACGACGTGCCGCAGATCGCCTCGCTGACCGAGGTCTGGAGCGCCGCCAATTGGTTCGAGCGCGAGTGCTTCGACCTTTTCGGGGTGGTCTTCGACGGTCACCTCGACCTGCGCCGACTTCTTACCGACTACGGCTTCATCGGCCACCCGTTTCGGAAGGACTTCCCGGTCTCGGGCACGGTCGAGATGCGCTACGACCCGGAGCAGAAGCGGGTGATCTACCAGCCGGTGACGATCGAGCCGCGCGAGATCACGCCGCGCGTGATCCGCGAAGACAACTACGGTGGCCTGCGTGGCTGACATCAAGAACTACACCCTGAATTTCGGGCCGCAGCATCCGGCCGCGCACGGCGTGCTTCGCCTGGTGCTGGAGCTCGACGGCGAGGTCATCCAGCGCGCCGATCCGCACATCGGCCTTCTGCACCGCGCCACCGAAAAGCTCGCCGAGACGCGCACCTACATCCAGTCGCTGCCCTACATGGACCGGCTCGACTACGTGTCGATGATGTGCAACGAGCACGCCTACTGCCTGGCGATCGAGAAGCTGCTCGGCGTCGACGTGCCGATCCGTGCGCAGTACATCCGCGTCATGTTCGCCGAGATCACGCGGCTGATGAACCACCTGATGTGGCTCGGCTCGCACGGGCTCGACTGCGGCGCGATGAACATCTTCATCTACTGCTTTCGCGAGCGCGAGGACTTGTTCGACATGTACGAGGCGGCGTCGGGCGCGCGCATGCATGCGGCCTACTTCCGGCCGGGCGGCGTGTACCGCGACCTGCCGGACACGATGCCGCAGTACCGCGAGAACAAGATCCGTACCTCGAAGTCCACGGCCGAGCGCAACGAGAACCGCCACGGCTCACTGCTCGACTTCATCGACGATTTCACGAAGCGCTTCCCGGAAAAGGTCGACGAGTACGAGACGCTGCTCACCGACAACCGCATCTGGAAGCAGCGCACCGTCGGCATCGGCGTCGTCACGCCCGAGCGCGCCAAGAGTCTCGGCTTCACGGGGCCGATGCTGCGCGGCTCGGGCATCCTCTGGGACCTGCGCAAGCACCAGCCTTACGACGTCTACGAGCACATGGATTTCGACGTGCCGCTCGGTGTCAACGGCGACACCTACGACCGCTACCTAGTACGCGTGGAGGAGATGCGGCAGGCCAACCGGATCGTGCAGCAGTGCGTGGCCTGGCTGCGCGCCAACCCCGGGCCGGTCATCACTGCGAACCACAAGGTGGCGCCGCCGTCGCGCGTCGACATGAAGACCGGGATGGAAGACCTCATCCATCACTTCAAGCTTTTCACCGAAGGCTTTCGCGTGCCCGAAGGCGAGGCCTATGCCGCGGTCGAGCATCCGAAGGGCGAGTTCGGCATCTATATCGTGAGCGATGGCGCCAACAAGCCGTATCGCCTGAAGATCCGCGCCCCGGGCTTCGCGCACCTCGCCGCGCTCGACGAGATGGCGCGAGGCCACATGATCGCCGACGCGGTCGCTGTCATCGGCCCCATGGACATCGTGTTCGGGGAGATCGACCGATGAACGTCGCCGCGCGACCCAAGGCGATGCTGTCGGCCGACGCCGCGAGGCGCTTCGAGCGCGAGATCGCGAAGTACCCGCCCGACGGCAAGGCCTCGGCGGTGATCGCCTGCCTGGCGATCCTGCAGGAGGAACACGGCTTCATCGCGCATGAGAGCGAAGCGATCGTGGCCGAGGTTCTCGGCATGCCACCGATCGCGGTGCACGAGGTCACGACCTTCTACAACATGTTCAACCAGGGCCCGGTCGGGCGCGTGAAGCTGAATGTTTGCACCAACCTGCCGTGCCAGTTGCGTGGCAGCCAGAAGGCGCTCGCGCATCTGCGCGAAACGCTCCATGTGGAAATGGGCGGCACCACCGCCGATGGCGCCTTCACGGTCCAGCAGGCCGAGTGCCTCGGTGCCTGCGCCGACGCGCCGGTGGTGCTCGTGAACGACCGCCAGATGGTGAGCTTCATGACCGACGAGCGCCTCGATGATCTCGTCGCCACACTGCGTGCCGCGCACGGCGGGAAGGCGGCATGAACGTCCGTGTCGATCTCTCGAAGTTCCAGGCAACCGGTCAGGAGACCTGCTTCCATGGCCGCCACATCGAGCCGCAGATCTACGCCGGCCTCGACGGCAGCAACTGGCGCTTGAAGGACTACGAAGCCCGCGGCGGCTACCAGGCGCTGAAGAAGATGTTGGCGCAGGGCGAGGCCGACGGCAAGCCGCTCGGCATGACGCCCGAGCAGGTCATCGCCGAGGTGAAGTCGTCGAGCCTGCGCGGTCGCGGCGGAGCCGGCTTTCCGACCGGCCTGAAGTGGAGCTTCATGCCGCGCCAGTTCCCGGGTGCAAAGTACCTCGTCTGCAATTCCGACGAAGGCGAGCCGGGCACCTGCAAGGACCGCGACCTGTTGATGTTCAACCCGCACATCGTCATCGAAGGCATGGCGATCGCGGCCTATGCGATGGGCGTGAACGTCGCCTACAACTACATCCACGGCGAGATCTTCGAGGTCTACGAGCGCTTCGAGGAAGCACTCGAGGAGGCGAGGGCGGCTGGCTACCTCGGCGACGCGTTGCTCGGCTCGAAGTTCAACTTCCAGCTCCATGCGAGCCACGGCTTCGGTGCCTACATCTGCGGTGAGGAAACGGCCCTGCTCGAGTCGCTCGAGGGCAAGAAGGGGCAGCCCCGCTTCAAGCCGCCGTTCCCGGCCAGCTACGGCCTCTACGGCAAGCCGACCACGGTGAACAACACCGAGACCTTCGCGGCAGTGCCGTGGATCATCGTCAACGGCGGTGCGGCGTATCTCGAGATCGGCAAGCCCAACAACGGCGGCACCAAGATCTTCTCGGTTGTGGGCGACGTGCAAAAACCTGGCAACTACGAAGTGCCGCTCGGAACCCCGTTCACCAAGCTGCTCGAACTTGCCGGCGGCGTGCCTGCGGGCCGGACGCTGAAGGCGGTGATCCCGGGCGGATCGTCGTCGCCGGTGCTGCCGGCGGCGATCATGAACGAGCTGACCATGGATTACGACTCGATCGCCAAGGCCGGCTCGATGCTCGGCTCCGGCGCCGTGATCGTGATGGACGACTCGCGCTCGATGGTGCATTCGCTGCTGCGCCTGTCGTACTTCTATATGCACGAGAGCTGCGGCCAGTGCACGCCGTGCCGCGAAGGCACCGGATGGCTCTACCGAATGGTCGAGCGCATCGCCAAAGGCCAGGGCCGGCTGGCCGACATCGACCTGCTCAACAGCGTTTCCGACAACATCCAGGGCCGCACCATCTGCGCTCTCGGTGACGCTGCGGCGATGCCGGTGCGGGCGATGATCAAGCACTTCCGCGACGAGTTCGTGGCGCTCATCGAGCACGCGCCCGTCGCGGTGAAGGTGGCGGCATGATCGAGATCGAGCTCGACGGCCAGAAGGTCTCGGTCGTCGAGGGCAGCATGGTCATGCATGCCGCCGAGCAGATCGGCACCTACATCCCGCACTTCTGCTATCACAAGAAGCTTTCGATCGCGGCCAACTGCCGGATGTGCCTGGTCGATATCGAGAAGGCGCCGAAGCCGATGCCGGCCTGCGCCACGCCCGTGACGCAGGGCATGGTCGTTCGCACCAAGAGCGACAAGGCCATCAACGCCCAGCAGGGCGTGATGGAGTTCCTGCTCATCAACCACCCGCTCGACTGCCCGATCTGCGACCAGGGCGGCGAGTGCCAGCTTCAGGACCTGGCCGTCGGCTACGGCGCATCGTCGTCGCGCTACGACGAGGACAAGCGGGTCGTGTTTCCGAAAGACGTCGGCCCGCTCATCTCGATGAAGGAGATGAACCGCTGCATCCACTGCACGCGCTGCGTCCGCTTCGGCCAGGAGGTCGCGGGCGTGATGGAGCTCGGCATGATTCACCGCGGCGAGCACTCGGAGATCACCACCGTCGCCGGCAACACGATCGACTCGGAGCTGTCGGGCAACATGATCGATGTCTGCCCTGTCGGTGCGCTGCTCAGCAAGCCGTTTCGCTACAGCGCCCGCACGTGGGAGCTGTCCCGGAGGAAGAGCGTCAGCCCGCACGACTCGACCGGCGCCAATTTGATCGTCCAGGTCAAGGGCGCGCAGGTCATGCGCGTGGTGCCGCTCGAGAACGACAGCGTCAACGAATGCTGGCTCGCCGACCGCGACCGTTTCTCGTACGAAGCCCTCAATTCTCCCGGGCGTCTGACCGCGCCGATGATCCGTCAGGGCGGCGCCTGGCAGGCCGCGACGTGGGAGGCGGCGCTCGACTACGTTTCGCGCGGCCTGACGCAGATCGCGGTCGAGCACGGTCCCCAGAGCATCGGCGCGCTGGCGTCGCCGCTCGCCACCGTCGAGGAGCTGCATCTGCTTGGCAAGCTCGTGCGCGGGCTGGGCAGCGACCACATCGACACCCGCCTGCGCGAAGCGGCGCCGGCGGCGCCGGGCAGCGCCTTGCGCTGGCTGGGCCGCTCGATCGCGTCGCTGTCCGAGTTGCAACGCGTGCTCGTTGTCGGCTCGTTCCTGCGCAAGGACCACCCGCTGTTCGCGCAGCGCCTCCGCCAGGCCGCGCGCAAGGGTGCGCGGGTGATGAGCGTGCATGCATTGCGCGACGACTGGCTGATGCCGATGGGTCCGAGCGCGGCGGTGGCGCCGAGCCAGTGGTTGCGGCTGCTGCAGGAAATCGGCTCGGTGCTGGCCACCGATCCCGGCAGCAAATCGGGTGAGCCGAGCGACGAAGCCCGTGCGATCGCCACCGCCTTGCAGAGCGGCGAACGCAAGGCCGTGCTGCTCGGCAACGCTGCCGCGCAGCATCCGGATGCTGCTGCCCTCGAGCAGGCGGCAAGAGCGATCGCGACCGCGACGGGCGCGTCATTCGGGTGGCTCGTCGACGGCGGCAACGCGGTCGGCGCCCAACTCGTCGGCGCCATGCCGAAAGCCGGCGGCGCCGATGCCGCGACGATGCTCGGCGCTTCGTCGCCGCTGAAGGCCTTCGTGCTGCTGCACACCGAGCCCGGGCTCGACGCCGCCGACCCCGTTGCTGCCGCGGCCGCGCTCGGCCGCGCCGAAATGGTCGTCTCGCTGACCTCGTTCAAACCGGCGCCCGGCGACGACTCCGCCGACGTGCTGCTGCCGATTGCACCCTTCACCGAAACCTCCGGCACCTTCATCAACGCCGAAGGCCGTGTGCAGTCGTTCCACGGCGTCGTCAAGCCGCTCGGCGATGCCCGGCCGGCCTGGAAGGTATTGCGCGTGCTCGGCAACCTGCTGGGCCTGGCGGGGTTCGGGTTCGAGACGACGGAAGAGGTCAAGGCCGAGGCGCTCGGTGATGTCGAGGGCATCGCCTCGACGTTGACCGCGAGATCCTTGGCCCCGCTCAGGATGACAGCGGCGGAAGCGGACGGTCATCCTGAGCGAAGCGAAGGATCTCGACTCGAGCGCATCGCCGACGTGCCGATCTACGCCACCGACGCCATCGTTCGCCGAGCCTCGTCTTTGCAGCTCACCGTCGACGCCCGCCCGCCCGCCGTCGGCATCCCGAGCGAGTTCGCGGCCGAGCGCGGCATCGTCGACGGCACGCTCGTTCGCATCACGCAAGGCGGCGGCTCGGTCGTGCTGCCGGCGCGCGTCGATCCGGCGCTGGCGTC
>JAYVNL010000399.1:0-8162 GCA_043758495.1 Rhizobacter sp. | reverse complement strand
TCGTCGTGCGGGTGGTCGAGCACGTCGGCGATCAGGTGCGCGGTCTGGCGCGACTGGTCTTCCTTGAAGCCGCGCGTCGTCATCGCCGGCGTGCCGAGGCGCACGCCGCTCGTGACCATCGGCTTTTGCGGGTCGTTGGGGATGCCGTTCTTGTTGCAGGTCATGTGCGCGCTCTGCAGCACGGTCTCGGCCTCCTTGCCGGTCAGGTTCTTGGGGCGCAGGTCGACCAGCATCACGTGGCTTTCGGTGCGGCCACTGACGATGCGCAGGCCGCGCTCGATCAGCGTTTCGGCGAGCACCACGGCGTTCTTCGCAACCTGCTGCTGGTAGGTCTTGAACTCCGGCGCCAGCGCCTCCTTGAATGCGACTGCCTTGGCCGCGATCACGTGCATCAGCGGCCCGCCTTGGATGCCCGGGAAGATGGCGCTGTTGATCTTCTTGGCGACTGCCTCGTCGTTCGTGAGGATGATGCCGCCGCGCGGCCCGCGCAGGCCCTTGTGCGTCGTCGAGGTGACGACATCGGCGTGAGGCACCGGGTTCGGGTACACGCCGGCGGCGATGAGGCCGGCGTAGTGCGCCATGTCGGCCAGGAAGACGGCGCCGACGTCTTTCGCGACCTGGGCGAAGCGGGCGAAGTCGATTCGCAGGCTGTACGCGGACGCACCGGCGATGATCAGCTTCGGCTTGTGTTCGTGCGCGAGCCGCTCCATCGCGTCGTAGTCGATCTCCTCGGCAGGCGTGAGGCCGTAGCTCACGACCTTGAACCACTTGCCGCTCATGTTGAGCGCCATGCCGTGGGTGAGGTGGCCGCCTTCGGCCAGGCTCATGCCCATGATCGTGTCGCCGGGCTGAAGGAGGCCGAAGAACACGGCCTGGTTGGCCTGCGAGCCCGAGTTGGCCTGCACGTTGGCGAATGCGGCGCCGAACAGTTCCTTGCAGCGGTCGATGGCCAGTTGCTCGGCCAGGTCGACGAACTCGCAGCCGCCGTAGTAGCGCTTGCCGGGGTAGCCCTCGGCGTACTTGTTGGTGAGCTGGCTACCCTGCGCCGCCATCACCGCCGGCGAGGCGTAGTTCTCCGAGGCGATGAGCTCGATGTGCTCTTCTTGGCGGCGATTCTCGCGTTCGATGATCGAGGCGAGCTCGGGGTCAATGCGGGCGACGGTCGACTGGGTGCGATCGAACATGGAAATGGCGTCCTTGCGGCGCTCTTCAGCGCAAAGGGCGATCGTAGCCGGCCGTCGGCGCGGCGGCCCGCGATCAGCGCGCCAGGGCGACCTTCTCGGGCGGTGCTGCCGGCTCGGCGGCCGGTGCCGCCGGGGTTTCGACGGCGGGCGTCGCCGACGTCGGCTCACCGCTCTGGCGGGGCACCGACGGCGCGGAACGGGCGACCGTGCGGACCTTGCCGCCGCTGGCGATCAGCCGCAGCGTCGCCTGTTCGGCGAGCACCTTGGCCGCATACCCTCCGTCCTCGCCCGAATTGCCGGCGCCAACGTAGAAGCGCAATCCCGCCTCGAGGCCGCCGGCACGGGCGATGCATTCCTTCAGCACCTGGACGCCGACGCGCAGGTTCGTCACCGGATCGAAGGCAGCGTGGCTGCCGCCGAAGGCGACATATTTGTCGTCGTGGACCTTGGTCATGACCTGCATGAGGCCCTGGGCGCCGACCGGGCTTTCGGCGAACGGATTGAAGCTCGACTCGACTGCCATGACGGCGAGGATCAGTGTCGGATCGAGGCCGACGAGGCCGCCCACCGTCCAGGCTTCCTGGACGAGCCGGCTCACCGGCTCGGGGGCGACGTGATAGCGGCGCGCCAGGAACAGCGCCACCAGCGCCTGGGTCCGGCTCAGGTCCTTCGGATCGGAGGCGGTGGCGCGGGCGATGGCATCGGGCTCGCCCAGATCGGGCTCGACCTCGACGCTCGTGGCGGGAAGGCGGGCATCGTGGCGGGCCTGCAGCCAGCTCAGCGTCTGCGACTCGATGGCGTGGCGCAACTCGGAGCGACTGCCCGCGAACAGGACGATGCCGACGATCAACAGGCCGAGAAGCGCCAGCGAGTTGTGGCCGACCTCGAGCAGGCCGTGGCCGACATCGCGAACGACGACTGCGCTGGAGCGCAGGGTGGCCGAGCGCAAGGAGCGACCTCTTGAAGCGGCCAGGCGGCCCAGTTGCAGCAAACGCGTCATCTCGTTCTCCCGCCGGCACCGGTGCCTCGTGCCCCGTTAGGGCCTCGACACCGACGACGACGATAATTTCAGCCCTGACGGGCACTGACGGCAGTTCGCAAATCTGCCCGCGATCGACCTTCACTCACGGCCCTGCCGGCGGGTCGGTCACAACGGCGCGATTCTAGAAACCCGTTTAATTCCGGGTCAACCCTTGCAAAGACGATAGTTATAACTAATGAGTATGGAATATCGTGATTTGCGCGGATTCATGGGTCACCTGGAGGCGTCCGGCGAGCTCGTCCGCGTCGCAGCCCCTGTATCGACGCGGCTGGAGATGACAGCGGTCGGTGACTTCGCGCTCCGCGCCGGTGGTCCCGCCCTTCTGTTCGAACGGCCGGTCGGTTACACGATTCCGGTCCTCGCCAACCTGTTCGGCACGACCCGTCGGGTGGCTTTGGCGATGGGCGCCGACGATCCGACCGATCTGCGGGACATCGGCGTTCTGCTTGCCAACCTCAAGGAGCCGGAGCCGCCGAAAGGCGTTCGCGACGCCGGCCGGCTGCTTCAGATGGCGAAGTCGGTGTGGACGATGCGCCCTGCCGAGACATCTCGCGCGGTGTGCCGCGAGGTTGTCATCGCTGCCGCCGACATCGATCTGGCCCGTCTGCCCGTGCAGACCTGCTGGCCGGACGACGCCGGTCCGCTCATCACCTGGGGTCTCGTGATCACCCGCGGCCCGCAGGGCCTGCCGGCGTCGCGCGCGCGCCAGAACCTCGGCATCTATCGGCAGCAGGTCATCGGCAAGCGGCAGGTGATCATGCGCTGGCTTGCCCACCGCGGCGGCGCCCTCGACTTCCGCGACTTCGCGCGAGCCCGACCGGGGCAGCCGTTCCCGATGGCCGTCGCCCTCGGCGCCGATCCGGCGACCATCCTCGGCGCCGTGACGCCGGTGCCCGACACATTGTCCGAGTACCAGTTCGCCGGCCTCCTGCGCGGCAGCCGCACTGAAGTCAGCGCCTGTGCCGTCGGCGACGAAGGCGTGATGCTGCAGGCGCCGGCCACCGCCGAGTTCGTGCTCGAGGGCCACATCCCGACAGCTGCGCCGGGTTTCAGCGGCCGCAGCGACGCCGGCGTGCCGACCAAGGAGATCGGCGGCTACCTGCACGCCCTCGAAGGCCCGTTCGGCGACCACACCGGCTATTACAACGAACCCGACTGGTTTCCGGTCTTCGAGCTCGACCGCATGACGCACCGGCAGGCCCCGATCTACCACTCGACGTACACCGGCAAGCCGCCCGACGAGCCGGCGATCCTCGGCGTCGCCCTCAACGAGGTCTTCGTGCCGATCCTGCAGAAGCAGTTTCCCGAGATCACCGACTTCTATCTGCCACCCGAGGGCTGCAGCTACCGGCTCGCGATCGTGAGCATCGACAAGCGCTACCCGGGCCACGCCAAGCGGGTGATGTTCGGTGTCTGGAGCTTCTTGCGCCAGTTCATGTATACGAAGTTCATCGTCGTCACCGACGCCGACGTCGACATTCGCGACTGGAACGACGTGGTCTGGGCGATCACGACGCGGATGGACCCGGTGCGCGACACCGTGCTCGTGGCCAACACGCCGATCGACTCGCTCGACTTCGCCTCGCCGGTCTCAGGCCTGGGCGGCAAGATGGGGCTCGACGCCACCAACAAGTGGCCCGGCGAGACGGCGCGCGAATGGGGCCGGCCGATCCGGCACGACCCGGCAGTGGTGGCCCGCGTCGCCGACATCGTCGCTGCGATCGGAGCGACGCGCGCAGCGGGCGCTGCTACTGGAGCTCGATCCCGGCCTTCTTGACGAGGCCGGCAAAGCGCGTCATTTCCGAGCGGAAAAAGGCCTGTGCCTGTTCAGGCGAGCCGACGTCGATGACGTTGCCCTGCCGGGTCATCATGTCTCTGACCTCGGGCGCGGCGAAGGCGGCGACGACCCCCTCGTGGATGCGCTGCACGTTCGACAGCGACAGCCCCTTAGGCCCGATGACGGCGAACCAGGCGTCGATGACGACGCCGGGCAGGCCCTGCTCGACGAAGGTCGGAATCTCCGGCGCCGCGGCGATGCGCTGCGCCGTCGTCGTGCCGATGGCGCGCAGGGCACCGCTCTTCAGGTGCCCCTGCAGGCTCGGCAGCGCCGCGGTCGCGAACTGGACCTGGCCGCCGATCAGGTCGGTGAGCATCGGGCCGACGCCCTTGTAGGGGATGTGTCGCGCCGTGGCCCCGGCTTCGTCGAGGTAGAGCTCGGTGGCCAGATGCAGGATGGTGCCGTTGCCGCCGGAGGCGTAGTTCAACTCGCCCGGCCTCGCCTTCATCAGCGCGACCAACTCCTTCGAGTTGGCCGCCGCCACCTTCGGATTGACCACGAGGACCATCGGCGTGTAGCCGCAGATCGCGATCGGCGTGAAGTCGCCGGGCATCGCGAACGGCAGCCTCTTGTAGACGCTCGGGAAGATGACGACGTTGTTCGAGACAACGCCGATCGTGCTGCCGTCGGGCGCCGCGCGTGCCAGCGCCGACATGCCGACGATGCCGCCGGCACCGGGCTGGTTCTCGATGATGACGGCGCGGCCGAGCGCCTTGCCGAGCGCGTCCTGCGCGCCACGCGTGATGGCGTCGACACCCGAGCCGGTGGCGTTGGGCAGGATGACGCGCAGGACCTTGTCGCTCTGCGCGCCCGCCGTGCCGCCGAGGCCGGCAGCGACGACTGCCGCCAGGGTTTCGAGGAAGCGGCGGCGCTTCGGGCCGAGCGGCGATGGCGTCGTCATCGGGGTTCTCTCCGGAACGATCAGGCGACGGCGCTGCTCTGCGTCAGCGTGCGGATGCGATCGGCGTCGTAGCCGAGCCCGGCGAGCAGTTCCTGTGAATGCTCGCCGCGCCGCGGCGGATGCAGGCGCACGCCGAGGCGGTGGCCGGCCATCGTGATCGGGAACAGCGTCGCCTTCACTTCGCGGCCAGCGTTCATGCCATCGGGCAGGCGGACGTCGGCGAGGCCGCCGGTCGCGACCAGATGCGGGTCGTCGAACAGGTCGGCGGGCTTGCTGATGGGCGCGAACGGCAGGCCGGAACGCTCCATTCGCTCGGCGAGGTCGGCCGCGGTGCGGTCGGCGAAGCGCTCGCGCAACAGGGGCAGGAGCCGCGATCGCTCGGCGACGCGCATGTTGTTGGTGGCGAGCGTCGGCTCGTGCTTCAGGTCGGGCAGCTCGAGAGCGTCGCAGAACGCCAACCACTGCGAGTCGCTCACTGCCGAGAGGAAGATCTGCTCGCCGTCCTTGACGGTGAACACGTCGTAGATCGCCCACGGGCTCTCGCGCGCCGGCATCGGCGCCGGGTGCTTGCCGGTCATCGCGAACTGCATCATGTGCTGGCCCATGAGGAAGACGTTGTTCTCGAACAGCGCCGATTGCACCTCCATGCCGCGACCGGTAACGCCGCGCTGGATCAGGGCGCCGAGGCAGCCGATGGCGCCGAACATGCCGCCCATGATGTCGTTGACGCTGGTGCCGGCACGCAGCGGGTCGCCCGGCCGGCCGGTCATGTAGGCCAGGCCGCCCATCATCTGCACGACCTCGTCGAGCGCGGTGCGATGGTCGTAGGGGCCGGGCAGGAAGCCCTTGTGGCTCACGTAGACGAGGCGCGGGCAATCGGCGGCGAGGCTGGCGTAGTCGAGGCCGTACTTCACCATCGTGCCGGGCTTGAAGTTCTCGATGACGACATCGGCGCTGCGGGCGAGCTTCCTCGCGACTTCGGCGCCGTCGGTCTTGTGGAGGTCGACCTCGATGCTCTTCTTGTTGCGGTTGAACATCGGGAAGAAGCCGGCGCCAGCGCCCATCAGCGTGCGCGTGCTCTCGCCGCCGATCGGCTCGACCTTGATGACCTCGGCGCCGAGGTCAGCCAGGACCATGCCACAGGTCGGGCCCATCACCATGTGGGTGAACTCGACGACGCGCAGGCCGGCGAGCGGTTGCGGCGTTTCGGCCCGGGTCGGCGCAGTCACTCGGCTTCAGGCGCGACCGCGGCGACCGCTCAGCGCGCCGTGCGGCGTCGCGTCGATGCAGCCCGCTTCTTCGCCGCCGGTGCGGCCGGCGCGGCGGCCGCCGGCGCCGCCTTCGCCTTGGTGCCGCCGGCGCGCATCCCTTCCGACATGCCGATCAGCACGCCGCTCACCATTGCACCGTAGCTGTCGAGCATCGCCTGGGCGGCGCGCATGCCGCTGGCGCGGCTGTCGCGCAGCATTGTCTGCGTCTGCGCGACGAGGGACTCGACGGTCTGCGTCGCCTGCATTCCGGTCTCGCTGCCCTTCATCTTCATCGCCGACAGGGCCTGCTCCCACGGCGCCTGCATCGGCCCGGCCGACTGGCTTGCCTTGGTGATCGCGGCAAAGAAGGTGTCTTCCATCTTCTCGACGTTGGCCAGAGCCTGCTTGAGCGGTTTCTCGTTCAGCGTCATGCCGTTGCCGACGAACTGCTCGAGCGCCTTGCGGTTGGCCTCGACGGCCTGCAGCAGCGCGCCGTCGATACCGGCCAGCGCCTTGCCGAGCATCGACTCGACGTCGACCGGGCTTGCAGCATTGCGGCCGGCGCCGAGCGAGGCTGCGCCGGCGACCGACTTCACGACCTTGGAGATGTTGTCGAGCGTGAGCTCGCGGCTCTGCAGCGCCTTCAGCGTCGCGTCGCCCACGGCCTTCCTCAAGGCCTCGCCCTGCTTGGTGCTGGCGGCAGAGAACATTGTGATCAGGGCATCCTGATCGATTCCGGCTTTCATCATCTCGTTGTCTCCTGGTGGCGGGCTCGGGGCCCGCTATTGCATGTGCTGGCCGCCGTTGATGGCGATGTTGGCGCCGGTCACGAAGGCCGCTTCTTCCGAAGCGAGGTAGATGATGAGGCCGGCGACTTCCTCGGGCCTGCCGAGCCGGCCGACCGGGATCTGCGGCAGGATCTTGGTCTCGAGGATCTCCTTCGGGATCGCCGTCACCATCTTCGTGCCGATGTAGCCGGGCGAGATGGTGTTGACGGTGACGCCCTTCTTGGCGACCTCGAGCGCCAGCGCCTTGGTGAAGCCGTGGACGCCGGCCTTGGCCGCCGAGTAGTTGGTCTGCCCGAACGCGCCCTTGCTGCCGTTGACCGACGAGACGTTGATGACCCGGCCCCAGCCGCGCTCGACCATGCCGTCGACGACCTGCTTGCTCATGTTGAAGAGGCTGTCGAGGTTGGTCCGCATGACCGCGTCCCAGTTGACCTTGTCCATCTTCTTGAAGGTCATGTCGCGGGT
The DNA here is from genome assembly GCA_043758495.1 of Rhizobacter sp. GTDB lineage: Bacteria > Pseudomonadota > Gammaproteobacteria > Burkholderiales > Burkholderiaceae_C > Schlegelella_A. The sequence continues at coordinate 695 of JAYVNL010000399.1, read as the reverse complement.
GATGCCGGCGTTGTTGACCAGGATGTCGACGGCGCCGACCTTGGCATGGACCTCGGCGACGGCGCGCGTGCTCGACTCCATGTCGGACACGTCGCAGGCGACGGCGACGATGTCGTAGCCGTTGGCCTTCATGCCGGCCACCCATTCGGTGTGCTTGCTGTTGCCCGGCGAGTAGGTGACGACGACGCGGTAGCCGGCATCAGCCATCTTCGTCGAGATCGTTTCGCCCAGTCCGCCCATGCCGCCGGTGACGAGCACCACGTGACCTTTTGCGCCGGCTTCTGCCATGTCGTTGTCTCCGTTTGTGGATTCGCCGATTCTGGCGCCAAGACGGCCGGTGGCCAAGGCATTAGCGAGTTTGCAGCGCGCGATGCAGCCAGGAGTGGGCGAGGTTGGGCGAAGTGTTGGCGATGACGCTGCCGTTGGCATCGAGCACGTCGAGCGTCACGCCATGGTTTGCAGAATGAGCAGGTCGCGATCGGTGACCCGGCAGGTGGTGCTCGAGCGCGGCAATCGACAACGGGCACGCCCGGCTGATCCATCGCGGCCCGTTCTGGGCCGGCACGGTGTTCGACGCCGGCGGTACTGTCGAAGGCGCTGATCGGGGCCGCGCGGTTGACGGACAGCACGACCAAGTTTCCCGCTTACCGCGGCCTTCCGTTGCTAGATTCGTGGTGGAGAGGAGGAGGATCGAA
>JAYVNL010000398.1:0-8193 GCA_043758495.1 Rhizobacter sp. | reverse complement strand
TCGACAGGCACCCGGCGAATCGCTTCCCGGCCGGTGTGTCGTGAATCACGGGAAGTGTCAGAGGAGACTCAAATGAAGTTGCGCTTGCATGCCGTGGCCTTTGCCGCCGCCGCTCTGGCCCTGGGCCATGGCGCGTGGGCCGGTGAAGCCGAGGCCAAGAAATGGATCGATGCCGAGTTCCAGCCGTCGACGCTGAACAAGGACCAGCAGATGGTCGAGATGAAATGGTTCATCGAGGCCGCCAAGAAGCTCCAGGCCAAGGGGGTCAAGGAGATCTCCGTGGTCTCGGAGACGCTCACCGTCCACGAGTACGAATCGAAGACGCTCGCCAAGGCCTTCGAGGAGATCACCGGCATCAAGGTCAAGCACGACATCATCCAAGAGGGCGATGTCGTCGAGAAGCTGCAGACCTCGATGCAGTCGGGCAAGTCGATCTACGACGGCTGGATCAACGACTCCGACCACATCGGCACGCACTACCGCTACGGCACCGCGATCGAGCTCACGAGCCAGATGGCCGGGCCGTGGAAGGAGTACACCAATCCGGGCCTCGACCTGAAGGACTTCATCGGCACGAGCTTCACCACCGCGCCCGATGGCAAGCTCTATCAGCTGCCCGACCAGCAGTTCGCCAACCTCTACTGGTTCCGTGCCGACCTGTTCGCGAGGAAGGACCTGCAGGACAAGTTCAAGGCCAAGTACGGCTACGAGCTCGGCGTGCCGCTGAACTGGAGCGCCTACGAAGACATCGCCGCGTTCTTCTCCGAAGACGTGAAGACTCTCGACGGCAAGCCGATCTACGGCCACATGGACTACGGCAAGAAGGATCCTTCGCTCGGCTGGCGCTTCACCGACGCCTGGCTGTCGATGGCCGGCGCGGCCGACATCGGCATTCCGAATGGCCTGCCGATCGACGAGTGGGGCATCCGCGTCGCCGCCGACAAGTGCACGCCAGTGGGTGCGGCGGTGGAGCGGGGTGGTGCCACCAATTCGCCAGCTGCCGTCTACGCGCTCACCAAGTACATCGACTGGATGAAGAAGTACGCGCCGAAAGAGGCCACCGGCATGACCTTCGGCGAGTCCGGACCGGTGCCAGCGCAAGGCCAGATCGCGCAGCAGATCTTCTGGTACACCGCCTTCACCGCCGACATGATCAAGCCGGGTCTGCCGGTCGTCAACGCCGACGGCACGCCGAAGTGGCGCATGGCGCCAGGCCCGAACGGCCCGTACTGGAAGCAGGGCATGCAGAACGGCTACCAGGACGTCGGCTCGTGGACCTTCCTGAAATCGAACGAGCCGAACCGTGCCACCGCCGCCTGGCTGTACGCGCAGTTCGTGACCGCCAAGACGACTTCTCTGAAGAAGTCGATCGTCGGCCTCACGTTCATCCGCGACAGCGACATCCGGTCCGACTACTTCACCCAGAACGCGGCCAAGTACGGCGGCCTGATCGAGTTCTATCGCAGCCCGGCGCGTGTGGCGTGGACGCCGACCGGCAACAACGTTCCCGACTACCCGAAGCTGGCGCAGCTCTGGTGGAAGAACGTGGCGGTCGCGGTGACCGGCGAGAAGACCCCGCAGCAGGCGATGGACAACCTGGCCACCGAGATGGACGACGTGATGGGCCGCCTGCAGCGTGCCGGCATGGCCCATTGCGCGCCCAAGCTCAACCCGAAGGGCTCGCCCGACAAGTGGCTCAGCGACAAGAATGCGCCGTGGAAGAAGCTCGCCAACGAGAAGCCGCAAGGCCAGACCGTCAACTACGACAAGTTGCTGACGGCCTGGAAGGAAGGTCGCGTGCGCTGAGCCTCGCGGCTCTTCGCAAGCACGAGGGGCGGCGCGCAGGCGCTGCCCCTTTTTTTATTCGCCGGGCATCATGCGGGTAGCCATGAAGATCACCTTTCGCTGCGACCCGACGCTGATCGAGCTGCTGCCGCGGCCCGTGCCGGCGCGTGCAGCCTTGCCGGAGTGGCTGCGCACGATGGCACCGCGCGTGCCTTCGGCGGTGCATGGCCGCGTCATCCGCACCGTCAAGCAATGCCCGCCGTTCGTCGACGCGATGTCGCACGGCTTCATGCTGCTGCTGCCGTGCGATGTCGCCGTGCACGACGGCCAGTTCGCGTGGGACTGGCCGCTGCCGCCTCTGGCCATTGCCGACCACCCGCGAGCGCCGCTCAGCTTTCACGTGCCCGAGCAGATCGCCGGCAGCCCGCTCGCGCGCGGCCAGCGGTCGGCGATCAAGTTCAACAGCTTCTGGACCATCGCCCTCGAGCCCGGCTGGTCGCTGATGGCCACGCACCCGATCAACCGCGACGAGTTGCCGTTCCGCACCCTCACCGGCATCGTCGATGCCGATCGATTCAAAGACATCGGCATCCACTTTCCCGCGGTCTGGCTCGATGCCGGCTTTCGCGGCGTGCTGCCGCGCGGCACGCCGATCGCGCAATGCTTCGCCGTGCCGCGCGACACCCCCGAGCTCGTGTGCCAGGCAATGACGCCGACCGACGCGGCCGGCTATGCGGCGCTGGCTCGAGACGTGATGGCCGGCCCCGGCGTGTACCGCAAGCGCTACCGCAGCAAGCGCACGGCGGGCTGAACCGGAACGCTCACGCGGGTTGCGCGCGAAGGTGTTCACGCAGGGCGTCGAGGTCGAGCCAGAGGCGGCCGTTGCCCGGCGCTGCCAGCGCGTGGGCGATGCGCCCGAAACTGGCCTCGGTCAGCCGCAGCGCGCGGCCATAGGCGCGGAGCGCGTCGTCGAGACGGCCAGCCTCCTGAAGAACGATGCCGAGGTTCAGCTCGACCTCCGCTCGCGGCGATGCGATGCGCCCGAGGTGCTCGAGCGCGGCCACCGCACCCTGGAAGTCGCGGCGGTCCTGGCGGACGAGCGCCAGCGCGAACCACGCCGTCGCGTGGCCCGGCACGAGCGCGATCGTTCGCAGGTGGGCGCTCTCGGCCTCGGCATGCCGGCCGGCGGCGCCGAGCGTCTGCGCCAGCGCGTGCCAGGCATCGGCACGCTCGGGCATGAGCTCGCAGGCACGGTGGTGATGTTCGAGCGCTGCCGGCACGGCGCCGCGAGCGCGCGCGGCGTCGCCTGCGACGAGCAGCGAGGGACCATGGTCGGGCCGCAAAGCGAGGCTCTCGGCGATGATTTCCGCGGCACGCGCGGAATCGCCCCGTTGCAGCAACAGCGTCGCCAGCAACTGCAGCAGCGCCGGATGCGGCGCCGGCCCGGCCACGGCGTTCTCGCAGACCCGGATCGCGGCGTCGCTTCGACCGGCGCCGGCATGGCCGACCGCCTCGGCGATCCGTGCCTCGATGTCCTCGGCCGACACCGTCGACGCGCCTTCAACGAACGACGGGCGCGTCGGGCAGCTCGTTGACGTTGGCCGCGCCGGCCGCGAGCGGGAAATGGCTGACCAGCAGCGCGTCGACGGCGTCGATCGCGAACATCAGCCCCGACTCGAACTCGCCACTGCGAAACACGGCCTGCATCTGCGTCGCGATCTTCGCCCACGTCGCTGCGTCGACGTGCCGGGTCAGGCCGCGATCGGCCACGATCTCGATGGCACGCTCGGCGAGCAGCAGGTAGATGAGCACGCCGTTGTTGAACTCGGTGTCCCAGACGCGGAGCTTGCCGAACATCGCGGCAGCGCGGTCGCGCGGCGCCGCCTCGCGGCGCAGATAGCCAAGCGGCAGGCCGGCTTCGACCATGACGCGGATCTCGCCGCTGTGGCGGCGCTCGCTCGCCGCGACCTTGGCCTCGATGCGCTTCAGCGCCTCGACACTCAGCGCGTGGGCGGTATCGCTCTCGTCGAAGAGACGATGGCGGACGAGGCGCATGACCCAGTGCGACATGGTGGCGTTCCTACCAGCGACCCGAGGCGCCGCCGCCGTCGAAGCCGCCGCCGCCGCCCGAGCTGAAGCCGCCACCGCCACCGCCGCCACCCCCGAACCCGCCACCACCGCCGCCGAAGATGATCGGCCCGCCGATGCCGCCGCGCGAGCTGCCGACGCCCATCACGCCGACGAGGAACAGCGCCACCAGACCGGCGCCGCCCGCGATCAGCAGGCTGGCGGTGAGGAACCAGCCGATCGCGCCGACGCCGGCGCCGGTGGCCAGCGCGCCGAGTTTTCGGCCCATGACGCGGCTGAGCAAACCGCCGAGGATCGGCACGCCGACAAAGAGAAATATCGCGATGTCCTGGAAGTTGAATCCGCGGCCCCGTGGCCGACCCGCGGCCGGTTCTTCCTTCGGCGCCGGCAGGCCTTCGCCGGCGATGCGTTCGCCGAGCCGGTCGACGGCGCTGTTCAGGCCGCCGGCGAAATCACCGGCACGAAAGGCCGGCGTGATGACGTCGCGAATGATGCGGCCGGCGGCGATGTCGGGCACCGCGCCCTGCAGCGCCTTGGCGACGTGGATGTCGACGGCGCGGTCGTTCTTGGCGACGGTGACGAGCAGGCCGTCGCCCTCGACCTTGCGGCCGATCTTCCACTGCTCGCCGACGCGCTCGGCGAACGAGGCGATGTCTTCCGGCTGCGTCGTCGGCACGATGAGGACGACGACCTGGGCGCCGTTCTTCTGCTCGATGGCCTCGAGCTTGGCACCGAGCGCCGCGGCTTGCGGCGGTGTCAGCGTCGCCGTCTGGTCGACGACGCGGCCCGACAGCGGCGGCACCGGCAGCACCGGCTGCGCCAGCGCCGGCGCCAGCGCCGATGCCAGCACCAGGCCGAGCGCCGCAGCGAAGGATGCCGCTCGCATCAATCGCATCCGCGGCTGGCGACGATCAACGCGACGCCGGCTTCTCGAAGCTCACCGGCGGCGGCACCGAGATCTGGGCTTCGTTCTGCACCGTGAAGCTCGGCTTGACCTTGTAGCCGAAGATCATCGCCGTGAAGTTGGTCGGCACGCTGCGCACCTTGACGTTGTAGTCGGCCACGGTCTGGATGTACTTGTTGCGCGCCACCGTGATGCGGTTCTCGGTGCCCTCGAGCGTGACGCGCAAGTCCTGGAAGGCGGCGTTGGCCTTAAGGTTCGGATAGGCCTCGGCAACCACCATGAGGCGGCTCAAGGCGCTCGTGAGCTGGCCCTGCGCGGCCTGGAACTTGGCGAACGCCTCGGGATCATTGATGAGCTCCGGCGTCGCCTGGATCGAGGTCGCCTTGGAACGCGCCTCGATCACCTTGGTGAGCGTCTCCTGCTCGAAGTTGGCCTCGCCCTTGACGGTGGCCACGATGTTGGGCACGAGGTCGGCGCGGCGCTGGTACTGGTTGAGCACATCGGCCCAGGCCGCCTTCACGGTTTCGTCCAGCGACTGGAAGTCGTTGTAGCCGCAGCCCGAGAGAAGCAGCGTGGCGGTCGCCGCGAAGGCGGCCAGCCAGTGGCGGGGCGAGGTGAGTGCGAAGGTTGTCGTGCGCATGGCGTGTCCCGGAAGAGCGGCAGCTCAATGCTACCGCGCCGTTGCGGCCGCCAAGGCTGGTTCGGCCGTAGGAACCGATGCCGCACCGGCGCGCGCCAGCACGGGCAGCGGCGGCACGAAGACCTCGAGCTCGTCGCGCAGGTCGGCACGGCCACGGCGCGACATCGGCCGCAGGCTGTCTCCGATGAGCGCGAGGCGGGCGTTGTCGGTGGTGTCGCCACGGGCACCGCGGGCCAGGCCGAGCTCGGGGTTGCGCAACAGGCCGGCCAGCCACACGGCTTCGGCTGGCTCGAGCGTGGCGGCGTGCTTGCCGAAGTAATGCATCGCCGCCGCCTCGCCACCGCATTGACCGTCGCCCCACGGCGCCACGGCAAGATAGAGCTGCAGCACGCGCGCTTTGCCGAGCGTGCGATCGAGTTCGACGGCATACAAGAGCTCGCGCACCTTCCGCGCCAGGCTGCGCTCGTCGCCGGTGTAGAGCAGCTTGGCGAGTTGCTGCGAGATCGTGCTGGCGCCACGACGGTGTTCGTCGTGCGGTACCTCCGTGGACCAGGCTGCCGCCATCTCGGCGACGTCGTAGCCCGGATGCTCGAAGTAGCGTTGGTCTTCGGCGGCGATCACCGCCTTCGGCAGCCACGTGCCGTACGGCGCTGCCGATCGCTGCGCCCGTGGCGCGCGGCCGCAGGCCGGTGCCGGCGTCGCGCCTTCGAGAACCTCGGTGCCGAGGCCGGTGACCATCAGCCCGTCGAGCCGCGGCTTCACGGCGTAGCGACCCGACGGCAATGCGACGCGGACGGCCAGGCCGCCGCGGCCTTCGATGCGGGCATGCTTCGCTTCTGGCACCGCGCCGGCGAAGACGGCGACGAGATCAGCGACCGCGGCATCGGCGATGTCGACCTCGACGGTGGCGTCGCGGGCGCCGAGCCGCGCCTGCCAGCGGCCGGCGACGACGCCAATGCGCAGCTCGCCGAGCAGCTGGTTCGGCTCGCCCTTCGCGACCGTGAACTCGACTGGCGGGGTCTCGATCGGTCGCGCCGCCAGCGCCGGGTTGTCGAGCCGGCACGGCATGCAGCGAACGACCAGCGTGCCCGCATCGCGGCCGGCAGCGATGCGGACGCGGCCGTAGCGCGTCGCGACGCTGCGACCGGCGAGGAGGTGCATGCCGAGCGGATGCGTCGCCACCCGCGCCAGGGCCGGCACGCTGAACTCCATGCCGAGCGGGCCGAGCGAGAGCCGCTGCGCCCAGTCGCCGGGGCCGGCGCGCAGCGCGAAGAGGGCGACGCCGACGAGCACCGCGATCACGGCAACAGCGAACAGTGCCGCGCTGGCCAGCATCACGAGCGAAGCGCGGATCAGGGCAGTGATGCGGTTCATGACGATGCCTCCGGGTGAAGCGGCGTGGCGACGGTGATCGCCTGCCAGGGACCTTGCGAACGGCCGAGCCGGGCCGCCCAGAACCAGGCCGAGGCGTCGGTGAAGGCACTGCCGTCGCGGCCGACGATGCGTTCGGCAACCTGCACGCGAAGGCTGCCGCGCGTGGCCACGAAACTGCGCCAGAGCAGGCCGCCGGCATCGCGCTCGAGGCGGGCGTCGGCGATGCGGTAGCCGAGGCCGCGATAGCAGTCGACGGCAGGATGGAGCATCCGCGTCGGCACAGCCACGTCGCGCCAGACGATGACGCTCTGCTCGTCGGTGAGGCGGGCGATGCGGCCGGGAAAGTGCGATGCGAAACGAGCTTCGACGGCGCCGAGCGCGAGGGGGCGGAGCGGGCGGGCGTTCCATTCGCGCGGCAGTTCGGCGAGGTCGGCAGCGGAGCGCGTGTCGCTGCCGGCGTCGCTGCGGCCGACGATGAGCGGGAGCACGGCACAGGCGGCGAGCCATGCGACAGGCGCCAGGGGCGCCAGATGCCCGAGCGGGTCGGCCGGAGCAACGATCGCGTCGGCGCGCGCCGGCCGCATCGCCAGCGCCCACCGCGTCGAGCAGGCCCGCATCGAGGCGCGCTCGGCGAGGCTCACGCGCGCACCCGCACCGTCAGGCCGAAGCGCTGCGCGACGATCCGCCACGACGCGGCCAGCACTCCGAGCGTGACCAGTAGCGCCAGCCACGCGGCCGGTTCCGGCGTGCTCGGCACCTCGGCACCAACCGCCGGGGTGCTCACGCCTTCGGGCATCGGCAGCAGCTGATTCACGGTCGGCGCCAGCGCCGGGTTCGGGTTGCGAACGACCTGGTCGACGGCGATGAAGCTGGTGTATTGCGTCAGCAGGCCGTACTTGAGGCCGAGCGTGGTAATCGCTTCCTTCTGGGCGCCGCCGCCTTCGAGCGCCTCCTGGTCCGACAGCGTCGCGATGCGCTGGCGTGCCCACAGGTGGCGCAGCGCCGACGCCCTCGCCTCCTCGCGGCCGCTGATGGCGACCTCGGTGCGAAAGGCGCCGTCGGCAGCGCGCCCTTCGACGATCAGCTTCGCCGCGCCCATCTGCGTCGCTTCGCCGCGCCACTTGCCGAACACGATCACCGGCCGGCCACCGAGCACGTCGGGCAGCTGCGCCGGCAGCACGTCGTAGGCGTCGAGGCCTTCGAAGCTCGCCTTCACCTGCGTCAGCACCGGGCTCTCGATCATGCGGCGCAGGCGGTCGGCTTCGGTCGCTGCCTCGGACGGCCTTGTGACGACGAAGGCCTCGCCCTGGCCGGCCCGGGCGAGGCCTTCGATCAGGTGCCGGTTGATGCTGGTGCCGATGCCGAAAGCAAAGACATTCGCCTGACCGAGGTTCTTGCGAAC
>JAYVNL010000397.1:0-23493 GCA_043758495.1 Rhizobacter sp. | reverse complement strand
CCAAGGGCGCCAAGAAGGCCCAGGTCTTCAGCTACTCGGTCGATATCGCCGACGAAGCCGGCTGCGCCGAGTTTGTCAAGTTGCTCGAGACCCAGCATGGCGGCGTGGACTTCCTGATCAACAACGCGGGCCGCTCGATCCGCCGGGCGATCGAGAACAGCTACGACCGCTTCCATGATTTCGAGCGCACGATGTCGTTGAACTATTTCGGCTGCCTGCGCGTGACGATGGGCTTCTTGCCGGGCATGGTCAAGAAGCGAAAGGGCCATGTGGTCAACATCAGCTCGATCGGTGTGCTGACCAACGCACCGCGCTTCTCGGCTTATGTGGCCAGCAAGGCCGCGCTGGATGCCTGGACCCGCTGTGCGTCCAGCGAGTATGCCGACCAGGGCGTCAGCTTCACCACGATCAACATGCCGCTGGTGCGCACGCCGATGATCGGGCCGACCAAGCTCTACGACAACGTGCCGGTGCTGGCGCCGGAAGAGGCTGCCAACATGATCGCCGAAGCCTGCGTGGAGAAGCCCGTGCGTATTGCGACGCGGCTCGGCGTCACCGGCGAGCTGCTGCACGCGCTGCTGCCGCGGGTGGCGCAGATCGTCATGAACTCGACCTTCCGGATGTTCCCCGACAGCTCGGCTGCAAAGGGCGACAAGGCCCTGAAATATCAGCCGTCAGCAGAAGCGGTGGCGATGGCGCAAATGATGCGCGGCATCCACTTTTAGGCTATCGCGTCACGTAGATCCGGTTCTCGCGGAACGGCGATCGCACCAGAACCGGGCTCGACGACAAGCCGCCGACCTCGGCCTTGCGAGCCACGCCGATCGGCGTCGTGCAGGTGCCGCTGTTGCGCAGACCGAGCGCAACTTCGAGCTGGTTCTCGGCCGGGTCGCCGAGCGCATGGCTGAAGTCGTCGGCGACGGGGCAGGTCGGCGCGAAGCCATCGGCGTAGTCGCCGAAGCCAAGGTTGTTCACGCCCTGGAACTGGATCGCGAAGTAGGTGGTGTTGCAGTTGTCACGCGGATAAAACCCGTAGGGCTTGCCGCAGGTCGTGCCACCGATCAGGTTGACGATGACACCCGCACCGCGAAGACCGTTGATGATCGCCTCGCTGGCCGAGCAGGTGTCGGCGCTCGTGAGCACGAAGACGCGGGCGAGATTCAGCGTCGGCAGCGGCGAGCCGGCAGGAAGCGCCGACGAAAAGCCCTGGCTGGTGGCGTGAAAGCCGGTGGTCGACGCCGGAAACGGATTGCGGTCGTTGAAGCTCAGCCGCTCGAAGAACTTGCCGGCCGTGTTGGCGGGGCCGGCGATCATGTAGGCCAGGTCGGAGGCGATGTCGAGATAGCCGCCGCCGTTGTAGCGGATGTCGAGCACGAGGTCGGTGATTGCCGCCGCCTTGAGCTGCGACACCGCGGTGGCGAGCTGCGCTTCCGAGGTCGCGATGTGATCGTTGAACAGCATGTAGCCGACGCTGGCGTTCGGCGCCGGCAGCGTCTTCACGTTCTGCACCGGTATCTCGGCCGTGGCGCTCGCATCCATCATCACGGTGCGCGAAGCGGAGGCGCCGAAGTCGCGGATGACGAGGGTGTGTCGGCCGGCTGTCTTCGGGAAAAGGCCGGCGTTGATCGTCGCTTTGTCGGTACCGTTCGTGACATCGACGCCGTCGACCGTGAGGATGGCAGCGCCGCGGGTGATGCTGTTGTCAGCTGCCGTCGTGCCTGACTGCGTGAAGGCGACGATGGCGCTGCGAGGGACTGTGGCCGAGACCAGCGCTACCTCGAAGCCGTAGCCGAACGACACGCCCAATTGCGCCAGCGCGACCCAGGTCGGCGTGTCATAGGTAAAGTGGAACGGGTCCTTGGCCTTGCCGGAAGGCGTCGTCAGCGGCGACTTCAGAACCGCGAAATACGCTTTTGGAGTGGCATAGGGGCTGGCATCGAGCGTGGCCGCCGGCAGGGCGCGAACATCTTGGTACCAAAGATAGGTCTCGTCGATCCACGAGCGCAGGAAACGCTTTTCGTCGTCGCTGCTGCCTTGGATGTCGCCGTAGGTGCGGCCGGTGAACGGATCGACGGTGTCGCTCGGCCGCGGCGCGGCGCAGACCTGCGCCAGCTTCGACGATGCATCGAGCCCGATCGAGGAACCAGCGAGCGTGTTGTTGTCGCTGCCGCCGCCGCAACTGGCCAGCAGCGCCAGCAGTGGCGCCGCGATCAGCGCCCAGAGTCTTCGCCGAGCGGTGATGATGGACATGCGAGTCGTCAGAGTCATGACGGAAAAGAGCTTACCAAGTCGACCGATGCCCTTGACCGCCACCCGGGTAACGACCGGTAGCGGCGCCACCGCCGCAACGGCTGCTTTTGCCTATTGCGGCTTGGCCGCGAGCGCCGATGCCCGGGCCGTCACCAGCGCCGGCTCGGCGCGGTACTGCTGCGGGAACATTGCCTTCAGGTCGGCGATCTTCGGCAGATCGAAGCGGGCGATGTAGCCCGATTCGGGATGCAGCGTGAGGTAGTCCTGGTGGTAGGCCTCGGCGGCATAGAACGCCGTCAAAGGCGCCACCTGCGTGACGATCTTCTTCGGGTAGACCTTCGCTGCGTCGAGCTGGGCGATGTAGCGCTCCACGGTCTGCTTCTGCGCAGGGTCGCCATAGAACACGGCCGAGCGGTACTGCGTGCCGCTGTCGGGGTCCTGGCGGTTGAGCTGCGTCGGATCGTGGGCCACCGAGAAATAGATCTGCAGCAAGGTCGCGTAGCTCACCTTCTTCGGGTCGTAGGTGATCTGAACGGCTTCGGCATGACCGGTCATGCCGGTGCTGACGATCTCGTAGTGCGCCGTTTCCTTCTTGCCGCCGGCATAGCCGGACACCGCCTGGCTGACGCCGGCGACGCGCTGGAACACGCCCTGCACGCCCCAGAAACAGCCGCCCGCGAAGACCGCCGTCTGCATGCCGCTGGCGCTGGCGGTGTCGTCGGCAACCGCGGCCGGGATCTTCACGGCAGCTTCGCCGGCGACGCTGTTCGACAGGTGAAATACGGTCCCGGCGGCGAGCATCGCGGCGAGCCACGTGGCAGCGCGGCCGAAGATGCGCGGGTGAAGAGCAGAAGCTGAATTCATGATGGGCCTCGTCGAAAGAATGGCCGCTGGTCGGCAACGTTACGGTCTTATTACACCACTATGAATTCAAGTCGGCTGCGGCAGGCATGGACAGGTTGCTGATCATGCCGAAATCGTTGGCCGCAGGGCTGGGCCGCCGACGAAGAAGGCGACTGGTCTTCGATCAAGGGTGACGACGACGGCGCGTTCTTCGTCGACCTCAACCGGATCCTGTCACTCAGGCGGGTCGAGGTCCTCGCCGAGCCAGGCGGCGTCGGCACTCAGGGTCGACTGCAAGGCGTGCGTGTCGATGTCGTGCAGCAGCAGGCCCGACCGGAGCGCCAGCGCCGCACCGGTGCCGGCAGCCTGGCCCATCGCGAAGCACGGTCCCGACACGCGGGCGGCCGAGTGGCCCTCGTGCGTCATCGATGCGCAGCGGCCCGCGAGCAACACGTTGAGGGCGCCGCCGGCGCTGTCCCGCTTGGGCAGCAGCATCCGCCAGGGCAACTGGTTGAAGCCCCGCGATTCCGGGATCGGCGGCCAGCGCCACTCGACGTCGCCGGCCACATGCAGCTCGAGCGGCCAGCCGTTGACGCCGATGCTGTCGGCGAAGCTGGCGCAGCCGAGCACGTCGGCGGCGCTGAGCACGTGCTCGCCGATCAGCCGGCGCGTTTCGCGGATGCCGAGTTGCGGCGCGATCTCGAGCGCGTAGGCGTCTTCGAAGCCGGGCACGCGTTCGCGCAGGAAGCGAAGGTAGTCGACGGCCTGGCGGCGGCCTTCGACTTCGCCGGCGCTGAACGAGACGGCGTCGGTGCCGTCGACCGCGGAGCCATCGGCGTTCTTCAGTTGGGTGACGTTGACGCGCCATTCGCCGGCGTGCTTTTGCGGCCGCACGATGGCACCGCGGCGCGGAAAGCGGAAGTCGCCGGCGGCCTCGGCGTCGACCATGCGCGCCGGGATCGTGCGCCAGGCGTCGCCGGCGCGTGCCGCGTCGACGTTGCCGACGCGGAACATCAGCGTCGGGTAGAGCATCGCGCCGGCCTCGCCTTCTTCCATCGGCACGCCCGCGAAGTGGGCGAGGTCGCCGTCGCCGGAGCAGTCGATGAAGACGCGGCCGCGAATGGCACGGCGGCCGGACTTGGTCTCGACCACAAGCGCCTCGACGACGCCGCTGTCGCTGCGGACGACGCCGACCGCCAAGGCGTGGAAGAGGAGCTCGGCGCCGGCCGCGAGCAGCAGGGCATCGGCGGCGCACTTGAAGGCGGCGGTGTCGTAGGCCTGGGCGCAGATCCTGCCGAAGATCAGGTGCGGTTCGTTGAGGCCGTCGAGTGCCGCCATGCGTGTCAGCAAATCGTCGGCGACGCCGTGGACGACGCGACGGATGGTGCCGTGCACGTTCGCGTGCAGGCCGCAGAAATTGGTGACGCCGGCCGCCGTGCCCATGCCGCCGAGAAAGCCGTAGCGCTCGACGAGCAGCGTGCGGGCGCCGTGCCGCGCTGCCGACGTCGCTGCCGCGATCCCGGCCGGCCCGCCGCCGAGGACGACGACGTCGTACTCACCGAACACCGGCGTCGTGCGCGCGGGTTCGCTGATCACTTGCGAAGACCCGCCGTCATCCTGAGCGGAGCAAAGGATCTCGCTCTTGCGCACGACGAGGTCCTCCGCTTCGCTCAGGATGACGATACCGAGGCGAGGTCAGTCCAAGGCGATGTTGTTCTTCAGGATGATCGGCCGCCAGCGCTCGACATCGGCGGCGAGCCGGGCGCGCGCTTCGGCCGGCGTGTCGGCGACGACGTCCATGTACTGCAGCTTCAGGCGGTCGCGGATCTCCGGGTCGGCGAGGATGGCCACGAGCTCGGCGTGCAGTTTCCTGACGATGGCATCGGGCGTCTTCGCCGGCACCACGAAGCCCATCCATGCGTCGGCCTGCACGTCCTTGATGCCGCCCTCGGCGAGGGTCGGCAGCTCGGGCAGGGCGGGCGAGCGGTGGGCGGTGGCTACGGCCAGCGCACGGATCTTGCCGGCCTTCACCTGACCCATCACCGCGGCCGCCGGCAGCACGGCGATGTCGGCATTGCCCGAGAGCAGGGCCGTTACCGCCGGCCCCGAGCCGGCATACGGCACGTGGACGACGCTGGTGCCGCTCCGAATCGCCAGTGCTTCCATCGCCAGGTGGGAAATGCTGCCCGCACCCATCGACGCGTAGTTGTACTTGCCGGGGTTCTTCTTCATCAGCGCCACCAGCTCGTCGGTGCTGGACACGCCGAGCGAGACCGGTACCACGAGCACGCTCGGCTGCGTCGCCGCGATGCTCACGAGCTCGAGGTCGCGTGCAGCGTCGTACGGCATCTTCTTGAACAGCAGCGCGTTGACGCCGAGCGGGCCGGCGATGCTGACGCCGATGGTCTGGCCGTCGGGCGCGGCCTTGGCGATGGCGTCGGTGCCGAGGTTGCCGCTGGCGCCGGCCTTGTTCTCCACCACCATCGGCTGGCCGGTCCGCTTGGCGAGGCGATCGGAGACGATGCGGGCGATGATGTCGGGCGTCGACCCCGGGCCGTACGGCACGACGATGCGAACCGGGCCCTTGGGCCAGTCGGTGGCGGCGGTCGTCTGCGCCGCGGCGAGGCCGCAGCCCGTGACGACGGCGAGCGCAATGGCGCTGCGCAGGGCGGTCATGGAGATTCGAATCATCGTGGCGGCCCCGGGCAAAGGTTACGATTCTGGCCGCATTCGATTCGCCTGCTGCCGCCCATGACCACCGAGCCTCCTGCCGCCACTGCGCCTCACGACCTCTCGCACATCGCGCCGCGCGACAAGGCCGAGATCCTGGCTCAGGCACTGCCCTACATCCGCAAGTTCCACGGCAAGACGATCGTCATCAAGTACGGCGGCAACGCCATGACGGACCCGGCGCTGCAGCAGGATTTCGCAGAAGACGTGGTGTTGTTGAAACTGGTCGGGCTCAATCCGGTGGTCGTGCACGGCGGTGGCCCGCAGATCGAGGAAGCCCTGCACAAGATCGGCAAGAAGGGCGAGTTCATCCAGGGCATGCGCGTCACCGACGAGGAGACGATGGAAGTCGTCGAGTGGGTGCTCGCCGGCCAGGTCCAGCAGGACATCGTCGGCCTCATCAATGTCGCCGGCGGCAAGGCGGTGGGTCTGACCGGCCGCGACGGCGGCCTCATCCGCGCCAAGAAGCTGCGCATGATGGACCTCGCCGACCCGACCAAGGAGCACGACGTCGGCTCGGTCGGCGAGATCGTGTCGATCGATCCCAGCGTCGTCATTGCGCTCCAGGAAGACGCCTTCATCCCGGTGATCTCGCCGCTCGGCTTCGGCGCCGACAACGAGAACTACAACATCAACGCCGACGTCGTCGCCGGCAAGCTGGCCGAGGTACTGAAGGCCGAGAAGCTGATGATGCTGACCAACACCCCCGGCGTGCTCGACAAGGCCGGCAAGCTGCTCACCGACCTGTCGGCGCGCGAGATCGACGAGCTGTTCGCCGACGGCACCATCTCCGGCGGCATGCTGCCGAAGATCCAGTCGGCGCTCGACGCGGCGAAGAACGGCGTCAACACGGTCCACATCATCGATGGGCGCGTGCCGCATGCGATGTTGCTCGAGGTGCTGACGGAACAGGCCTACGGCACGATGATCCGTTCGAGGTGACGAAAACGGTCTGGTTGTTCGATCTGGACAACACGTTGCACGACGCCAGCCACGCGTCGTTCCCGCAGATGCACCTGGCGATCGGGGAGTACGTCGTCGGCGAACTCGGCGTCACCGTCGACGAAGCCAACGCATTGCGCCAGAAGTACTGGCGCCGCTACGGCGCGACGCTGCTCGGTCTCGTCCGCCACCACGGCGTGCGCGCCGCCCACTTCCTCGAAGAGACGCATCGCATGCCGGGCATGGAGGACCGCCTGCGTACCAGCGCGCACGACCGTGCGGCGCTGGCGCGGCTGCCAGGGCGAAAGATCATCCTCACCAACGCGCCGCGCGACTACGCGCTTCGGGTGTTGCACGCGCTCGGGCTGGCGCGCCACTTCGAGGCCGTGATCACGATCGAGGACATGACGATGTTCGGCGCGCTGCGGCCCAAACCCGACGCACGCATGCTGCGCCGCGTCGTCGCCCGGCTGCGCGTGCCGGCGAGCCGCTGCGTGCTCGTCGAGGACATGCTGGACAACGTCAAGGCGGCGCGCGCCGTCGGCATGCGCGGCATCTGGATGCAGCGCTACGTCGACGGCCGCTTCCGCGGCCACTTCAGAAGCGGCGGCAACGCCGGGGCCAAGACAACGCAGACGGCGGGCCGCAAGTGCCCGAAGCCGGCCTACCTCTATGCGAAAATCGGCGCGTTGCGATCGCTTCACCGACTGCCCCGATGACCCCCGCTTCCGACCCGCCCGAGGAGCCCGCCTTGGTCGTCGACGACGACGCCGGCGAAGCCGCACCCGCACCGGCGCTGCGCGACGAGGCCATCGTTCCTGGCGCTGGCGCTGGCGCTGGCGCTGGCGCTGGCGCTGGCGCTGCACCTGCCGCGGCCGCGCCGCGCAAGCGCCCGCGCCCCGGCGAGCGCCGCGTCCAGATCCTCGAAACGCTCGCCACCATGCTGCAGGAGCCGGGCGCCGAGCGCATCACGACCGCTGCGCTCGCCGCCAAGCTCGATGTTTCCGAGGCGGCGCTCTACCGCCACTTCGCGAGCAAGGCGCAGATGTTCGAGGGCCTGATCGAGTTCATCGAGCAGAGCGTGTTCAACCTCGTCGCCCAGATCGCATTGCGCGAGACCAGCCCGTCCGTGCAGGTGCGCCAGGTCATGGCCGTGCTGCTCCAGTTCGGCGAGAAGAATCCGGGCATGACGCGCGTGATGGTCGGCGACGCGCTGGTGTTCGAGAACGAGCGCCTGGTCGTTCGCATGAACCAGTTCTTCGAGCGCATCGAGTCGCAGCTGCGGCAAAGCCTGCGCATCGTCGCCGAAGCCGCCGGCTCGCCGACGCCGACGGTCGACGCCAGCGCCCAGGCGTCGGCACTGACCTCGTTCGCCATCGGCCGGCTGCAGCGCTTTGCGCGCTCGGGTTTTCGCAAGAGCCCCACCGAGCATCTCGACGTCGCCCTGCGCCTGTTCGCCTGAGCGGCCCGGAGCGCGCGATGAGTCCTGTCGGACCATGACCACGCACGCGACGACCCTCCTCGTCGCCGGCCGCCCGCTCGTTCTGCTGCCCGAGAAGGCCGCTTTCATCGCCGCCAGCCGCACCCTGCTCGTTGCCGACGTACACATCGGCAAGGCGGTCAGCTTTCGCGCCCTCGGCGTGCCGGTGCCGCACGGCACCACGGGCGAGACTCTGGCAGCACTCACGGCGCTGGTCGCAAGCTGGCGGGCGAAGCGCGTCGTCTTCCTCGGCGACTTCCTGCACTCGCGGCGCTCGCACGCGCCGGCGACGATCGCCACGGTCACCGAGTGGCGCGAGCGGCATGCCGGCGTCGAGCTCGTGCTCGTGCGCGGCAACCACGACGACCGCGCCGGCGACCCGCCGCGGCATCTGCGGATCGATGTCGTCGACGAGCCGCTGGCGAGCGACGGCTTCGCGCTCTGCCACCACCCGCGCCCGCGCCGCGGCGCCTACGTGCTCGCCGGTCACCTGCATCCCTGCGTGAGCCTCGGCGGCCGCGGCTGGGACCACCTGCGGCTGCCGTGCTTCTGGTTCGGCGACGAGGTCGGCGTGCTGCCGGCATTCGGCGCCTTCACCGGCATGCATCCGATCCGCGCCGGCGTCGGCGAGCGCGTCTGCGCCATCGCCGACGGCACGGTGGCAACGATCCCGCCGGCCGAGCGCTGCCGCGCCGCCGCCTGACGCCCGCGCACCCGCCGCCTACACTGCCGCGCTCATGACCGACGTGCTCTCGTCACTGCCCTCGTTGATCGCTCGCGCGGAAGCGGTGCTGGCGCGCCTCGAGGCCATCGTGCCGCGGCCGCTCGAGGCGCCCGACTGGACCGCGTCGACGGCGTTTCGCTATCGCAAGCGTGGCAGCGCCGGCCGGCTCGAGTCGGTGCGCCACGTCGCCACGATCCGGCTCGATTCGCTGGTCGAAGTCGAGGCGCAGAAGGAGCGGCTGCTGCGCAATACGGCGCAGTTCGTGGCCGGTCGCGGCGCCAACAACGTGCTCCTCACCGGCTCGCGCGGGACCGGCAAGAGCTCGCTCATCAAGGCCTGCCTCAACGAATTCGCAGCGCAGGGCTTGCGCCTGATCGAGGTCGACAAGAACGATCTCGTCGACCTGCCAGACATCGTCGACGTCGTCGCCGATCGCCCCGAACGCTTCGTCGTCTTCTGCGACGACCTGAGCTTCGATGAAGGCGAGCCGGGCTACAAGGCGCTGAAGTCGATGCTCGACGGCTCGGTGTCGGAGACATCGGCCAACGTGCTGATCTACGCTACCAGCAACCGCCGCCACCTGTTGCCCGAGTACATAAAGGACAACCTCAGCTACGAGCACCGCGAAGACGGCGAAGTCCATCCGGGCGAGGTCGTCGAGGAGAAGATCTCTCTCTCGGAGCGCTTCGGTCTCTGGATCAGCTTCTATCCGTTCACGCAGGGCGAGTACCTGAGCATCGTCGCCGAATGGCTGCGCAGCTTCGGCGTCGAGGCAGTGGCCATCGCGGCGGCACGGCAGGAGTCGCTGGTGTGGGCGCTCGAGCGCGGCTCGCGTTCGGGGCGTGTCGCCTTCCAGTTCGCGAAGGACTACGCCGGAAGGCTCGCGGCTTGAGCACGGTAGCGGGCGACGAGTCCGGCGACGACGCCATCGTCGACGTCGCGGTCGGCGTGCTGATTGACGGCGACGGGCGCTTTCTCCTCACCTCGCGCCCCGGCGGCAAGGTCTACGCCGGCTGGTGGGAATTTCCGGGCGGCAAGCTCGAGCGCGGCGAGACGGTCGAGGCGGCGCTGCGCCGTGAACTGCACGAGGAACTCGGCATCGACATCGCCGCCGCTGAGCCCTGGAATGTCACCCGCATGGACTATGCGCACGCCCGCGTCCGCCTCCACTTCTGCAAGGTTCGCTCGTGGCAGGGCGACTTCGAGATGCGCGAGGGCCAGCGCATGGCCTGGCAAACGCTTCCGGTCGCAGTCTTCCCGGTGCTGCCCGGCACGCTGCCGGTGCTCGACTGGTTCGCCGCCGAGCGCGGCTTCGCCGGCGCCACCCATCGGTCGCCGGACCCGGCCACTACACTGGCTGGATGAGCTGGCTCGACGAGGTGAAGTGGGGTGCCGACGGCCTGGTGCCGGCGATCGCGCAGGAAGTCGGCACGAACGACGTGCTCATGGTCGCCTTCATGAATCGTGAGGCCCTGCAACTCACCGCAGAACGCGGCGAGGCCGTGTATTGGAGCCGGTCGCGCGGGCGGCTCTGGCTGAAAGGCGAAGAGAGCGGCAACGTCCAGAAGGTGAAGGAGTTGCGGCTCGACTGCGACAACGATGTCGTCCTGATGAGGGTCGAGCAGACCAGCAGCATCGGCGGCGAGCCGGCCATCGCCTGCCATACCGGCCGGCATTCGTGCTTCTTCCAGCTCTATCGCGACGGCGCCTGGCACGCCGTCGATCCGGTCTTGAAAGATCCCGAGCGCATCTACAGATAGCGCAGCTTATGACCACCACAGACACCCTCGCGCGCCTCGCTGCGGTCATTGAATCGCGGCGTGGCCACGATCCGGCCACGAGCTATGTCGCCCGCCTCATGGCCAAGGGGACCGACGCGGTGCTGAAGAAGATCGGCGAGGAGGCGACCGAGGTCGTGATGGCCTGCAAGGACGGCGACGGCGAGCGCATCGTCGCCGAGGTCGCCGACCTCTGGTTCCACACGATGATCGCGCTGGCCCAGCACGGCCTGGTGCCGGCGGATGTGATTGCCGAACTCGAACGCCGCGAAGGCAGCTCGGGGCTCGACGAGTTCGCTGCCCGAAAGATGACCGCACGAGAGGAAAACGGCACATGAACGACGTGATCGAGGTGGTGAACGACGACCAGCGCCAGCTGAAGACGATCGGTCACATCAGCTATTTCTTGCACGCCATCGTTGCGGTCGGCGCGGTGCTGCCGGGCGTGCAGGGCAGCGTGCTGCTGCTGCTCGTCGCTTTCGCGCTCGACATGTGGAAGCGCGATGCGGCTCGCGGCAGCTGGCAGGAATCGCACTTCCGCTGGCGCATCCGCAGCGTCCTCTGGGCCGGTGGCCTGTATCTCGTCACGGCACCGTTGTGGGTGCTGCTCCTGTTGCCTGGCTGGATCGCCTGGGCCCTGATCTCGCTATGGTTCCTCTACCGCATCGTCCGCGGCTGGCTGAACCTGTCGTCGAACACGGCGATGCCCGCGTGAGGCGGCCGTGACCGCGGACTCCAACTGCATTTTCTGCAGGATCGTGGCCGGCAAGATCCCGAGCCGGAAGGCGCACGAGGACGACGAACTGCTGGCGTTCCACGACATCGCGCCGTGGGCGCCGGTTCACATGCTCGTGATCCCGAAGCGCCACGTCGCCACGTTCTACGACGTGAGCGATGACGACACGCCGATGCTCGGCCGCATGCTCGCGCTGGCGCCGAAGCTGATGCGCGAGAACGGTGTGACGAATGGTTTCCGAACCCTCGTGAACACCGGGGTCGACGGCCGCCAGGAAGTACCGCACCTCCATCTTCACGTCATGGGCGGGCCGCGTCCGTGGGCGAAGGGCTGACCTAGAATCAAAACGAATTTCGCTCGCGGAGAACATCATGGGTGGCTTGAGCATCTGGCACTGGCTGATCGTGCTTCTGGTAGTGGTCCTGATCTTCGGCACCAAGAAGTTGAAGAACATGGGCAGCGACCTCGGCGGCGCCGTCAAGGGTTTCAAGGACGGCGTGCGCGACGGCACGGCCTCGCCCACCGACCCCGCTTCGCCGACGCAGCAGGTCGGCGCGGCGCGCACCATCGATCCGGGCACCGTCGACGTCGAGGCGAAGACCAAATCGTAGGCCTCCTGCGCGCCCGCTCGCTGTCGACCGGGCCCTAGCTCGCACCCGTCATGTTCGACATCGGCTTCGAAAAGCTCGCCGTCATCGGCGGTATCGCGCTCGTCTTCCTCGGTCCCGACAAACTGCCCCGCGTCGCCCGCACGCTGGGCACGCTGCTCGGCAAGGCGCAGCGCTACGTGGCCGACGTCAAGGCTGAAGTCAGCCGCTCGATCGAGCTCGATGACCTGAAGAAGATGAAGACGGAATTCGAGACCGCCGCCCGCGATGTCGAGCAGACCGTCTCGAACGAAGTGCACCAGACCACTGCCGACTTCAACGCCGCCTGGCAGCCGGCCGCCACCGAGCTGCCCGCCAACAGCGGCCAGCACGCCGGCATGACGCCGCTGCCCCAGTACCGTCACCCGAAGAAGAACTGGCGCCTGAAACGCGGGGCGATGCCGCAGTGGTACAAGCATAAGACCGGCATTCGCGGCAAGGCTCAGTCGGGCGCCGCGCGGGTCG
Organism: Rhizobacter sp.; assembly: GCA_043758495.1. Taxonomy (GTDB): domain Bacteria; phylum Pseudomonadota; class Gammaproteobacteria; order Burkholderiales; family Burkholderiaceae_C; genus Schlegelella_A. Next base: position 10,898 of record JAYVNL010000397.1, on the reverse strand, counting down.
CCCGCTTCCGGCCTTGATGGTGCCCCCACGCTCTCTTCGTTCGCTGCCCCCCGGGGGGGTACGGCCGGCCTCGGGGCGGCCCGGCGCGCGGCCGATGCTGGCTTGATGACCAGCGACAAGAACGACGACGAGCTCGCCGGCACCGAGCAACCTTTCGTCTCCCATCTCGTCGAGTTGCGCGACCGGCTGATCCGCGCCGTGATCGCCGTGCTCGTCTGTGCCGCGGTGCTGTTCTTCTTCCCCGGTCCGGCTGCGCTCTACGACCTGCTCGCAGCGCCTCTGGTCGCTCACCTGCCCGCCGGCGGCACGCTGATCGCCACCAATGTGATCTCGCCTTTCCTCGTGCCGATGAAGATCACGCTGATGGCGGCCTTCCTGTTCGCGTTGCCGGTCGTGCTCTACCAGGCCTGGGCGTTCATCGCCCCCGGCCTCTACCTGCACGAGAAGAAGCTCGTGCTGCCGCTGGTGGTCTCCAGCACGCTGCTCTTCTTCCTCGGCGTCGGCTTTTGCTATTTTTTCGTTTTCGGCAAGGTCTTCACCTTCATCCAGAGCTTCGCGCCGAAGAGCGTCTCGGCGATGCCGGACATCGAGGCCTATCTCAGCTTCGTGATGACGATGTTCATTGCCTTCGGTGCCGCCTTCGAGGTGCCGATCGCGGTCGTCGTGCTCGCCCGGCTCGGCCTCGTGAGCATCGCCAAGCTGAAGGCGTTCCGTGCCTACTTCATCGTGCTGGCGTTCATCATCGCCGCCGTGCTGACGCCGCCCGATGTCGTCTCCCAGCTGGCGCTGGCGATTCCGATGGTGATCCTCTACGAGGTCGGCATCTGGGCGGCGCAGATCTTCATCCGTCACACCCAGCCACCCGACTCGGTCACCGGCGCTGCCGGTGACTGAGTTCGGCGCGCCGCGCCAGGGCGCGGCGCGCGACAGGATTGCTCCCTCCCCGACCCCTCCTCCCGAGAGGGAGGGAACGAGCCCTTCGGGCTCGCGCGCTGGCGACTGTTAGCGCGCGGCCGGCGCCGGCCGCGATGGCGGGCGCTGTTCCACCTTGACCTTGACATCGAGCGCGGTGTCGCCGCGCTGAACGCTGATTGTGGCCAGCTCGCGCGGTTTCAGCGCGGCCACGGCGTTGAGCAGCTGCGACTGGCTCGTCACCGGCGTGCCGGCGATGCGGACGACGACGTCGCCCGGCCGCACCCCGCCTGCGCTGGCCGGCCCGTTCTGGACGACGCCGGCGATGAGCACGCCCTGCTTGACGGGCAGGTCGAGCGTTTTCGCAATCTCGGGCGTGAGGTCGCGCGGCTCGACGCCGATCCAGCCGCGGATGACGCGGCCGTCCTTGATGAGCCCTTCCATCACCTGCCGCGCGGTCGTCACGGGGATCGCGAAGCCGATGCCGAGGCTGCCGCCGCTGCGCGAGTAGATCGCGGTGTTGATGCCGAGCAGGTTGCCGTTGACGTCGACCAGCGCGCCGCCGGAGTTGCCGGGGTTGATGGCGGCGTCGGTCTGGATGAAGTTCTCGAAGATGTTGATGCCGAGCGAGTTGCGGCCGAGGGCGCTGACGATGCCCGAGGTCACCGTCTGGCCGACGCCGAACGGGTTGCCGATCGCGAGCACCACATCACCGACCTCGAGCCGGTCGACGTCGCCGAAGTCGATCACCGGCAGCTTGTCGAGGTCGATCTTCAGGACCGCGATGTCGGACTCGGGATCGCCACCGATCGTCGTTGCTTTGGCGCTGCGGCCGTCGCCGAGCAGCACCTCGACATCGTCGGCGCCTTCGATGACGTGGTTGTTGGTGAGCAGGTAGCCGGCCGACGAGACGATCACTCCGGAGCCGAGGCCGACCTGACGCTCCTGCGGCATTTCGCGGGCGCGGTCGCCGAAGAAGAAGCGGAACATCGGGTCGTCGGAGTGAGGCTGGCGGCTGCCGTTGCGGCTCGCTGTGATGCTCACGACAGCCGGTGACGCGCGCTTTGCGGCGCTGCTGTAGCTGGTCGTGGCGCTGCCCGGCGCGAGCAGCGACACGTTCCTCATCGGCGCCGGTAGGGTCGCGATGGCCGCGATCGCTGCTGCCGGTTCGCCGCCGCGCTGCAGCCAGGCCGGCTTCAGCGTCGCGATGACGAACAGGACCGCGACCGCGACAGTGACTGTCTGCGAAAAGAGGAGCCAGGCTCTGCGCATCGGCCGGATTATCGAGGCCGCCGCCGCGACCACAATCGCGCATGGCTTTCGGCGCTGCACTTCCGTTCGCATTGACCATGGGCGACGCCTGTGGGATCGGCCCCGAGATCGTCGCCCGCCAGTTCCTCGGTGAAGGCGCTGCCGGCTGCTTCGTGGTTGGCGATGTCGGCGTCATGCGGCGGGCAACGGCGCTCGTCGGCGGCATGCTGCCGGTGGCGCGGATCGACGGCGCCGGCGATGTCGCCTCGATGCCGCCGCGTTGCGTGCCGGTCCTTCAGGTCGAGGGGCTGGCGCCCGATCTGCTCGCGGCAGCCATGGGCCGCATCGACGCCCGCGCCGGTGCCGCCGCTGCCCGTTGCATCGAGGTGGCTGCCGCGCTGGCGCTCGACGGTCAGGTCGCCGCCGTCGTCACGGCGCCAATCCACAAGGAAGCGCTGGCCGCGGCCGGCATCCATCATTTCGGCCACACGGAGATGCTTCAGGCGCTGGCGGCGCGTGGCGGCGCAGCGCCGCCGGTGCGGATGATGCTGGCCAACGACGAGCTGCGGACGGTGCTCGTCACCATCCACTTGTCGCTGCGCCGTGCGATCGATGCCGTCACCTTCGAAGCCGTGCTCCAGACGATCCGCATCGCCGATGCGGCAGCGCTGCGCTTCGGCATCGCCGCGCCGCGCATCGCCGTCGCCGGCCTCAACCCACACGCCGGCGAAGGCGGCCTGTTCGGCAACGAGGAAGTGCAAGTCATCGCCCCGGCCGTCGCCGCGGCACGCGCCGAGGGCATCGACGCCAGCGGCCCCTACGCGCCGGACACGGTCTTCATGCGCGCCCGCAACGGGCCCGGCCATCCGGGCGAGTTCGACATCGTCGTCGCCATGACCCACGACCACGGCCTGATCCCGGTGAAGTACCTCGGTGTGAAGGAGGGCGTCAACGTGACGCTCGGCCTGCCTTTCGTTCGCACCAGTCCCGATCACGGCACCGCGTTCGACATCGCTGGAAGGGGTGCTGCCGACGCCTCGAGCTTCGCCGCCGCCGTGCGGATGGCGCGCAGGCTCAGTGCCTCGTCGGCACGTTGAGCTCGGCCAGCTGCTTTCTCGCCCGCTGCGTCGCCCGCTCCATGAGGTAGGCGCTCTCGACGGCTCGAAAGCGGCCGGTCTCGCACATCCGCGCCAGCATGCGCGAGGTCATCGAGATCGTCTCCTGGTGCTTGCCGCCGCGCGTGAACACGAAGAAGCTCCGGCCCGAGCTCACATGAGCGAGGCGGACCTTCTGCCACTCGTCCTTCAGGTGCATCTGATAGGCAAAGCCGAGCTTGATGTGGTCGATCAGCTGGATGCCGCTGACCGGCTCGCCGGCATCGCCGCCTTCGGTCGTGCCGGGGTCGAGCTGGTCGCGTGCCTCCGGATCGATGGCCCCGGCCACCGAGAGGGTGACGGGCTCCGGCGGCTGCATCTGGCCGCCGAGGTCGATGTCGATGTCAGTGCTTTTGGCGACGGGTTCCGACCAGTCGACCGCCGCCTCGGCCACGAAGCCGACCTGCTTGGCTTCCTCGGGCGTGAAGCGGCGCTCCATCACCTCGGGTTCGACGTCGGGCACCGGGTCCGCGCGCATGAACGACTCGGAGGCCGGCACCGGCATCAGGAACACCGCCTCGAGCTGCTTGACGAGCAGGTTGTGATCGAGCTCCGACATCGGCTGGCCCTTGAGCGATTCGGCGTGCGCCGGCAGCAGCTTGCCGAAGAACTCCTTCTGAGCCGCCTGCGGCCAGCCGATCAGCTTCATGCCTTCGTTGAGGTCTTTCATCAGCGGCGGCAACTGCATCAGGAACTTCTTGCGAAAGGCCGGCGAGCCTTTCGGCTGCACGCTCATCACGAGATCGGTGCCGACGCGCCGGTAGCGCCGGGCACGGTCGGAGTCGGCGCCGTCGCGGCGCACTGCGAGCACCAGCGCCTGGCTCCAGACCTGCGCCAGAAAGTCCTGCAGGTAGGTCGGCAACGCCAGCGGCCCGAGCGCCGAGCGCAGCTGCGACATGTAGCGCTGCTGGATGCGCAGCTCCGACTCCTTGGCGTCGAGGGTGCTGGCGGTGCCGGTCTTCTCGACCTGATCTTCGGACTGCGCGCTGATGAAGCCTTCGAGCTCGGCAAGCTTGGCTGCGTAGATCTCGATCTGGTCGAAGTCGCCCTGGACAATCTCGTCGACGAGCTTTCGCACCTGCGCCAGGAACAGCTGGCCCGGGCCTTCGTCGAAGTCGTCGAAGGCATTGGCCAGCGAGGCGATGCGGTTGATGAAACGGCGCACCGGATGGCGCCGGGTCGAGAAGAAGGTGGCGTCGCTGAGCGCGACACGCAGCACCGGCAACTGCAGGCGGGCGATCTCGCGCGCCATCTGCGGTGGCACCCGCGAGTCGGACAGGATCTGGTCGAAGAGGCTGCCGACGACGTCGATCACCATGTGATCGAGCTTGCCGCTTGACGCCTGCACCAGCTCTTCGCGGTGGGCGCGGATGAGGTTGACGGCCATCAGACCGGTGAGGCCGTCGTTGTACTGGCCACCGCCGCTGTCGATGGCGGTCAGGCCGCGTGACGAATCGCCGCCCAGGCCCGGCCGGCTGCTGGTCGAGCCTCGTTCGCCGCTGGCATGGCCAGAAAGCTGCGAGCCGCCACGAGCGCCAGGCGCCGCCAGGCCGACACCGCCGCGGCCTCCCGGTGCGGGGCCGAGCAGGCCTGTGGCGTCGAGGTCGCCCGGCCGGCTGGCGACCGACGTAAGGCGCCGCAGCAACGTCATGAGTTGCTGGTCGGCAGCCGCCGTAGCGCGGGCGCGCGGCGCGTTGCCGCGGGGCGCGTTGCCGCGTTGCGCGGGCTCGGCGTCGCGAATGCTTTCGGGGGGGCTGCGGCCGGGGAACGCGGTCGCCAGCGCGCGCCGGTGTGCGGCCAGGAGGTCCATGTCGCTGCCGGGCCCCGAGGGCTCGCCGAAGTCGCCATAGCCGCTGCGGGTGGAGATGCGGCCGTCGCGCGACAAGCCGGAATAGCCCGAGTTGGCACCTCCGAGCTGGTTACCGGGGCCCTCGACCTGGCGCACGGTCAGCGTCACCGGCCGGATGCCGCGGTCTTGAAGCATGCGCAGGATTTCGGCGTAGCAATCGGGCATCACTTGTGCCATCGCCGGGCCGAATTCGCGGGCCAGCACACGACGGCTCTCGCGCTCGCCCGAGATCGCTTCGATACCGCGGCTCAGCGCCGCGCCGATGACTTCGGCGCGCAACGGATTGCGTTCGTCGTCGGCCTTGCCTAGGTTGAGCAATCCGCCCATGTAGGCAGCGAGGTCGCGCAGCTGCCATTCGCAGTCGTGCGAGATCAGTTGGCCGAGGCGGACGTAGTTCATCCGTTCCTCGACTTCGTTGTCGTCGACGAGGCTGAGCGTTTGCCAGTCAGCCGATTCGAGGCGGCGCCTGGTGTCGACGCGCGGTGTCAGCTCCTTGGCGACCTTCTCGCGCAGCGCCTCATGGAAGGCGCCCTGGAACGTGCCCGCGTTGCGTCTCAATTCCTGCTGCGTCGCGGTGATCTGGTCGCGCTCGGAAATCTTCATCGTGCTTTGCGACAGCGCCGTCAGACTTTCGACGACACGCGTCCCCGCCGTCGAAGCTGCGTTCCGGATCAGGTTCATGGCCGCATCGAGAGCGGCCTGCGTGCGAGGCTCGGTCGGCGTCATGTCGGAACGCGGTCTTTTTTCTCGAGTGGCGCAGAGTATTTCCGAGTATGGGGCTAACAACCGGGCACAGCGCGGCACTGCTTCACGGCGGCGGCAACGCAGAACGCCGCCGCTGCTTTGATCAGCGCCGCAGCGAGTCGCGGATCTCGCGCAGCAAGGCGGTGTCTTCCGGCAGCACCGTCACGGGCGGCACGGTCCGGCGGATTCGGTTGATCTGCCTGACCATCATGAAAATGATGAAGGCGAGGATCAAGAAGTTGACCGCGATGGTGATGAAGTTGCCGTAGGCGAACAGTGGAACCCCGCCTTTGGTAAGGGCTTCGTAGGTCATCGGTCCGGCATAGCCGGGCGGCGGCGGCGCGAGGGCGATGAAGTAGTTCGAGAAATCGAGGCCGCCGAAGATCCGGCCGACGACCGGCATGATCAGGTCCTTCACCAGCGAGTCGACGATCTTCGCGAACGCCGCACCGATGATGACGCCGACCGCGAGGTCGACGACGTTCCCTTTCGATGCGAACTCCTTGAATTCAGCAGCCAGTCCCATTGCATTCCCTTGTCGTTGCTTAAGCCCGGACTCTCTCACACGCGCCGCGGCCCCGGCTCGGGCAGCCGGCGCCGCCGGCGACGGGCCATGCACCTGCGGCCAACACGCCGATCGGGACCTGTCCGCTAGAATTACGGGTTGACCTCCCGCCTTTCCGGCTGTGCTTCGCCACGGCGGCTGCGCGGGTCGAAATCGAGGGCAAGCATGAGTGAGCAGAAGATCGACGGTGGCAAGCGTACGTGGATCATCGCGTCGGGTTGCGCGGGCGCTGTCGGCGCCGGTTTCGTCGCCGTTCCCTTTGTCAGCAGTTTTCAGCCCTCGGAGCGGGCACGTGCCGCTGGCGCGGCTGTCGAAGTCGATATCAGCGCTCTGAAGCCGGGCGAGAAGATGACCGTCGAGTGGCGCGGCAAGCCGGTCTGGATCGTCAAGCGCACGCCCGAACAGCTGGCCGGCCTGCCGAAGCTCGATGCGAAACTTGCCGACCCGGGCTCCAAGCGCAAGCAAGACGAGCTGACCCCGCCGTACGCCCGCAACGAAGACCGCTCCCGCTCGACCCGGCCCGAAATTCTCGTGGTTGTCGGCATCTGCACCCATCTGGGCTGTTCGCCGAGCGACAAGTTCGTGCCGGGCCCGCAGTCGTCGTTACCCGACGATTGGGCGGGAGGCTTTCTCTGCCCTTGCCACGGCTCGACGTTCGACCTCGCCGGTCGCGTCTACAAGAACAAGCCCGCGCCCGACAACCTCGAGGTGCCGCCCCACATGTATCTGTCCGACAGCCGGCTTCTGATCGGCGAGGACAAGCTCGCGTGAGCGCCGCCGCCGACAGCACTTCCAGGACTACGAGACATGGCTGAATTCCAAACCGCGCCGGCAGGCGCCGGCCCCGGGCAGAAGATGCTCACGTGGGTCGACAACCGTTTCCCGCTGAGCAAGCTCTACAACGACCATCTCGGCCAGTACTACGCGCCGAAGAACTTCAATATCTTCTACGTGTTCGGGTCATTGGCGCTGCTCGTGCTGGTGATGCAGATCCTCACGGGGATCTTCCTCACGATGCACTACAAGCCCGACGCCGCCAAGGCTTTCGAGTCGGTCGAGTACATCATGCGCGACGTGCCCTGGGGCTGGCTGGTGCGCTACATGCACTCCACCGGCGCGTCGGCGTTCTTCATCGTCGTCTACCTGCACATGTTCCGCGGTCTGATCTACGGCTCGTACCGCAAGCCGCGCGAGCTGGTATGGCTGTTCGGCTGCGGCATCTTCCTCTGCCTGATGGCCGAGGCCTTCATGGGCTACCTGCTGCCGTGGGGCCAGATGAGCTACTGGGGCGCGCAGGTGATCGTCAATCTGTTCGCAGCGGTGCCCTTCGTCGGCCCCGACCTGGCGCTGCTGATCCGCGGCGACTACGTCGTCGGCGACGCCACGCTCAACCGCTTCTTCAGCTTCCACGTCATCGCCGTGCCGCTGGTGCTGCTGGGCCTCGTCGCCGCCCACATCATCGCTTTGCACGAGGTCGGCTCGAACAACCCCGACGGCGTCGACATCAAGGCGACCAAGGACGCCAAAGGCAACCCGCTCGACGGCATTCCGTTTCATCCGTACTACACGGTGCACGACATCTTCGCGGCGAGCGTGTTCCTGTTCATCTTCAGTGCCGTGATCTTCTTCGCGCCCGAGGGCGGCGGCTACTTCCTGGAGTTCAACAACTTCATCGAGGCCAACCCGCTGAAGACGCCGGCCCACATCGCCCCGGTCTGGTACTTCACGCCGTACTACTCGATGCTGCGCGCGACCACCGACCTGATGGTGAACATCCTGGCGGCGATCCTGGCGCTTGCGGCGGTGCTCGGCATCCTGCGCGGTGGGCTCTCGGCGATGGGCAAGGTCGCGCTCGCGGTCGCAGCCATCGTTGCAGTGTTCCTGTTGAAAACCTTCGACGCCAAGTTCTGGGGCGTGGTCGTCATGGGCGGCGCGGTCATGATTCTGTTCGCGCTGCCGTGGCTCGATCGCAGCCCGGTGAAGTCGATCCGCTACCGGCCGGGCTGGCACAAGTACGTGTACGGCGTGTTTGTCTTCTTCTTCCTCGTGCTCGGTTATCTTGGCTCGCAGCCGCCGTCGGCGATCGGCAACGATGTCTCTCAGGTCGGCACGCTGGTCTATTTCGGGTTCTTCCTGCTGATGCCGTGGTGGAGCCGAATCGGCAGCTTCAAGGCGGTGCCGAGTCGCGTCACCTTCGCCGCCCACTGATTCCTCACGGCCACGATGAAAAAGATCTTCCTCAGCCTGCTTGTCGCACTCGGCGCCCTGATCTCGGGGGCGCCGGCGTCGGCCAACGAAGAAGGCTACGCATGGGACAAGTTCCCGGCTGCCAAGATGACCGACATCGCGTCGCTGCAAAACGGCGCCCGTGTCTTCGTCAACTATTGCCTCAACTGCCACGGGGCCAAATACATGCAGTTCAACCGCCTGCACGACATCGGCCTCAGCGACGACCAGATCAAGAAGAACCTGCTGTTCATCGGCGAGAAGGTCGGCGACAGGATGATCACCCCGCTCGATCCGAAGCAGGCCAAGGACTGGTTCGGCGCGGCCCCGCCCGATCTCTCGGTGATCGCGCGCTCGCGTGCCGAGATTGGCAAGGGCAGCGGCGCCGACTATCTCTACACGTTGTGGCGCACCTTCTATCGTGACGACACCAAACCGACCGGCTGGAACAACATGGCCTATCCCGGCATCGCGATGCCGCACGCCCTCTGGCAGCTGCAGGGCGAGCGCAAGCCGGTCTTCGCCGAGGAGAAGGACCCCCATCACGAAGGCAAGACCATCGAACGGATGACCGGCTGGAAGCAGGTCTCTCCCGGCCTGCTCGACGAGCGCCAATACGACGAAACGATCGGCGACCTGGTCGCTTATCTGCAGTGGATGGGCGAGCCTGCGCAAGGCAGGCGCGTGCGCATCGGTGTCGGTGTGCTGATTTTCCTCGGCCTGCTCGTGCTCATCACCTGGCGCCTGAGTTCGGTGTACTGGCGACAAGTCCACTAGCCTCGCTGCGCCCCGGCGCGCGACCGCACGGCGAAGCCGGTGACTGCCTGCTTCGCCGCCCGCATTTCCAGTCCTTCGAGGAACGCTCATCATGATGGTGCTCTATTCCGGAACCACCGACCCGTATTCGCACCGCTGCCGCTTCGTGCTCTTCGAAAAGGGCATGGACTTCGAGATCCGCGACGTCGACCTCTTCGCCAAGCCCGAAGACATCGCTCTGATGAATCCGTACAACGAGGTGCCGATCCTCGTCGAGCGCGACCTCATCCTGTACGAGTCGCACATCATCAACGAGTACATCGACGAGCGCTTCCCGCATCCGCAGCTGATGCCCGGCGACCCGGTGGCGCGCGCCCGCGTGCGGCTTTTTCTCTTCAACTTCGAGAAGGAGCTGTTCGCGCACGTGAACATCCTCGAAGGCCGCGGCACGACCAAGGGCAGCGACAAGCAGCTCGAGAAGGCGCGTTCGCAGATCCGCGACCGGCTGACGCAGCTGGCGCCGATCTTTCTCAAGAACAAGTTCATGCTCGGCGATGACTTCTCGATGCTCGACGTCGCCATCGCGCCCTTGCTGTGGCGGCTCGATTACTACGGCATCGACATGTCGAAGAACGCCGTGCCGCTGCTGAAGTATGCCGAGCGCATCTTCTCGCGGCCGGCCTACATCGAGGCGTTGACGCCTTCGGAAAAGGTGATGCGCAAGTAGGGCGTCACGCCTCGCCGGGATTCGCATGACAACTCCGATTGCTCCCGCCACCGCCGGCACGTCGACCCGGCCGTACCTGATCCGTGCCTTGCACGACTGGTGCACCGACAACGGCTTCACGCCCTACATCGCGGTATTCGTCGACGAGCATGTGCGGGTGCCGAAAGAGTACGTGAAGAACAACGAGATCGTGCTCAATGTCGGCTTCGAGGCGACGAGCACGCTCAAACTCGGCAACGAGCTGATCGAGTTCAAGGCGCGCTTCGGCGGCACCTCGCGCGAGATCGCGGTGCCGATCGACCACGTCGTCGCGATCTATGCCCGCGAGAACGGTCAGGGCATGGCGTTTCCGATGCCGAGCGATGCGGTGCCCAGTGGCGACTCAACGGCGGCATCGACGCCTACGGTCAAGTCGGCCCCGCCCGCGGCACCGCGTGGCCCGCGTCTGGCCGGGCCGGCAACTGCCCCTGTCAAGGGCACCGCGCTGAGCCTCAGCCCGTCGCCCGGGCCGCAGGCCGGCAACCCGGCGGCAGAAGTCGCCGACGCGCCGCCGCCTGAGCCACCGCGGCCGAAGCGGCCCTCGCTGAAGCGCGTGAAGTAGACTGCCGCCGCGCGCGCGCCGCCGCGGTAACGCCATGCCGGCTTAGCTCAGTTGGTAGAGCACCCGCCTTGTAAGCGGAAGGTCTTCGGTTCGATTCCGAAAGCCGGCACCAA
>JAYVNL010000396.1:0-2634 GCA_043758495.1 Rhizobacter sp. | reverse complement strand
AGCGACTGGCTGCGCACCAAGATCCGCGCAGCTTGGGCAAGGCGCTGACGGGCCCGACGCTCGGAACCTTCTGGCGCTATCGGGTGGGCGACTACCGGCTGATCTGCGACATCGACGATGGCGCGCTGCGCATCCTGGTGATCGAGATTGGCAACCGGCGGGACGTGTATCGGTGACGACGGTCTATTGCGTTCGCCATGGGCAGAGCGTGTCCAACGCGGGTGGCCTGACGATGGCGCACGCGGACATCCCGGTTCTGTCGCGATAGCGCGATACGACCGACGAAGGTCGTGGCTCCGACGGCGATCAGAGAGCCAGCGAGTAGAACTGGCTCGCAGCAGACCAGGCTCGGTCTTTGATCGCGACGAGCTGGCTTTTACGGATCATGTGCGTGACCTCGATGCCAGCGAGCAGGATGCGCGCACAGGCGAATGACTTGAATCCCAGCATCGGCCGCACGACGCGCTTGATGGCCCGATGGTCTTGCTCGACGATGTTGTTGAGGTACTTCGACTGGCGCATCTCGAAGGTCACGCCGCTGTCGGCCTGCATGCTCATGATCGCCGCTGTGTTGGCACCGCTCTTGTCGATGGTGATCTTCTCCGGCACGCCATGAAGGTCGATGGCGCGTTCGAAGAACGCCCGGGCTGCGGCGTGATCTCGCTTGGCACGCAGGAGGAAGTCAACGGTGTCGCCGTTGCGGTCCACCGCCCGATACAGGTACTTCCACAGGCCGCCGACCTTGACGTAGGTCTCGTCCACTCGCCAGCTTCGACCGACCGGACGCTTGCGCCGACGAAGCACCGCCGCCAGCACCGGAAGCACCTTGATCGATCAGCGATGCAGCGTGGAGTGATCGACGAACCCGCCGCACTCGGCCATCGTCTCCTCGATGCTTCGAAAGCTCAGCGGATAGGCCACGTACCAGCGCACGCACACCAGCATCACTTCCAGCGGGTAGTGCATCCGCTGCAACCTAACCGCCTCGATGATCCTCGTGCGATGCGTTGGACGCGCCTCTCCATCGTTCGTCATGGCAGAGGCGTGAACCGCCACAGCGTGTCGGGTCAATCGCGAACGACGTTCCGGCCTCGCCGCACCGTTCTGCCGACCACGGCGAGGCCCGCGACCATCAACGCCCATGTTTCGGGTTCCGGGACTGGTGCCACAGGGCTCGCGCCGGTGAGGAAGACGCCGGAGTCGGACGTGAAGCTCACGCCGTTCGGCACATGGAGGCCGACGCGGGCGGTGTTACCGAAGCCACACGACGAGTAAGCGCAGTCGAGGTAGAGCCCGGCAAACATTTGCATGCGTTCCCGGTCGGTGACGTGCATCGTTCCAGTGAAATCAAAGCCCGTCGGGGTCTCGTTCGAAAAGCTGTAGCTCGTCCAACCATCTAACCCCCTGCCATGAGGGGAGTCGGTGTGATGGCCATAGATGCTGCCAGAGACATCGGCGTGACCAGAGTACCCGAAGCTGGCCGCGCCGAAAATCACCTGCACCTGCGCGTTGCCGTTGCCGTAGTAAGGATCGCTGAGCACGTAGGAGCCGTCGAGATGGGTTGTAAAGACGACGTCGGCGCCCTGGGCGCTAGCGACCGCGAAAGTCACGTAGTCCTGCATCGCGCTCGTGGTTATCACCCGAGTACTCACTGGCCCGACCTGACGGTACGGAACGTTGGCAGAGGTGGAGGTCGCCGAGCGCAATATGCCGCCGGCGAGATCGGCCGTCGCGCTCGCCTCTGCGGCGGCATGGCCGAGGGGGATATTGCTGCCGCCGGAGGACAGCGTGGCGGTGGTCAGACCGAGCGGCATCGTGTTCGGCGAGGTCAGCGCATAGTTGTAGGGCGTGGGATCTACTTGCAGGCCACCGGCGCTGTAGATTGAGACCGTGCCGCTCGAGGCATAGCTCGAGCTGCCGATAGCGTTTAAGCTATTTTGGAGATAAACGCCGACGCCCGGCGGCAATGCCGCTTGCGCCAGCGCGGCCGGCGCGGCGCAGGCGGTGGCCACGGCCAGCGCGAGGCGCGCAGGGGCCAAAGAAAAGAAGCGGGATGCAGCAACGGACATGAAAGTTTCCTTGGGGTTGGAAGTTCGTACGCTCCGACTGTACGAACCCCGGCGTGACTGAATCGTGACTGGTGCGTGATTGCCGGCTCCCCTCGCCCCCGTGAACGCGGGGTCGCTCACCCAGGGGTTCTGTCGCGATAGCGCGATGAGGTTAGGCATGGCCACGGGGCCGACACCGATCAGAAGGCCAGGGAGTAGAGCTGGCTCGCTGCAGACGATGCTCGATCTTTGATGTCGCTGAGTTGACCTTTGCGAATCATGTGCATGGTTTCGATGCCGGAGATCAGGATTCGGGAGCAGCGAAAGCTCTTGAATCCGAGCACCGGCCGAGTGATTCGTTTGATGGCTCGGTGATCCTGCTCGACGATGTTGTTCAGGTATTTGCATTGCCGCAGCCGCGAGAAGCGCCACAGTTGGCCCGCTCGCTTCATGTCAGCGAACGCACGCGGGCGGAGATGGCCAAGGTTTCGTCGGCGAAGCCGATGGAATGCCATCGGAGGGAGGCCGGGTTCTTGTCTACCGCGATCGTGCGCGGGTTGACTGTGTATGGCTGCGCCAGCGCCTT
>JAYVNL010000395.1:0-2637 GCA_043758495.1 Rhizobacter sp. | reverse complement strand
GCTCGTAGTGGGCCCGGCCGGCATGGAACACGAGCGCCGAGTCGGTCGTGCTCGGCAGGATCAGCTTGACGTCGACGCCGCGGGCGGCGGCGCGGACGAGCGCGTCGAGCAGCTGCGGATCTGGAACGAAGTAGGCACTGGTGAGCAGGATCTCGCTCTCGGCGCTGTTGATGGCCGAGATCAGCGTCACGTAGATCTGGCTGAATGGCTCGTCGGGATCGCTGCCGATCGCGCGCACGACTTCCGAGCCGCGCGGCTCGAGCGCAGGCAGGTACTGGCGCGACCCGAGCGGAGGGCCTTTCTGGTCTTGCCATGTCTCGATGAACAGCTTCTGCAGCGACGCCACGACCGGGCCTTCGATTAACAGGTCGGTGTCGCGCCAGGGCAGGTTGGACTTCTTGCCACCGCCGCCAGAGCCGGCGCCCGGCCGGCTCGAACCGCCCGAGTAGACGCTGCTGATGTTGATGCCGCCGAGGATGGCACTCTGGCCGTCGACGACGAGAAGCTTGCGGTGATCGCGCTGATTGACGTCCCAGCCGGCCTTGGCGGCGAGCGGATTGACCGGGTTGAACTTGACGACCTGGATGCCGGCATCGGTCAGCCGCTCGAAGAATTCCGTCTTGGTGCCGAGCGTGCCGACGCCGTCGTGGATGAGGTTGACCTGCACGCCCTCGGCCTGCTTTTTTATCAGCGCCGCGGCGAACTGCTGGCCGGCCTCATCGTCCTCGAGGATGTAGGTCTCCATGTTGATGCTGTCACGCGCCGAGGCGATGGCGCCGAGCATGGCCGCGTAGGTCGTCGGCCCGTTTTCGAGAATGACGACGCGGTTGCCGAGCGAGAGGGGACCACCCGCCACCGCCTGCTCGATGGCGAGGTGGCGCGCCAGCACGTCGGTCTTCTCACCGGTGCCGGCAAGCTTGTCGATCAGGGCACGGCTGTACTCCGGCGACAAGATGCGGCCGTTGGCGGCCTGGAACTGGACGCTGCCCGGGTCGGCCGGAGCGAGGTCGGGACTGATCTTCGGCAGCGAACTGCAGCCGGCGAGTGTCAGCGCGAGGAGGGCGGTCGCGGCGGCGAAGCGCCGAGGGGTTCGGTTGCTGAAGATCATCGTCCTGCAAGTGCCTTTGCAGCCTGGCCGACGAGCGCCGGACCCTTGTAGATGAAGCCGGTGTAGATCTGGACCACATCGGCGCCGGCAGCGCGCTTGGCGAGCGCGTCGGCCGCGCTGGCGACGCCGCCGACGCCGATGATCGGATAGCCCGGGCCGAGCGCGGCGCGCAAGCGGGCGACGACCTTGTTCGACGCCGCCAGCAACGGTCCGCCCGATAGGCCGCCCACCTCGCTGCCGTGGCGCAGCGTGGCGACGGCGTCGCGCGAGAGCGTCGTGTTGGTGGCGACGACGCCGTCGATGCCGTGGCGCTGCAGCGTCGCGGCGATGGCGTCGACTCCGGCGTCGTCGAGGTCGGGCGCTATCTTCACGAACAGCGGCACCGTGCGGCGATGGGTCGCTGCAAGCTCGGCGCGCCGAGCACACAGGGCGGCGAGCAGGGCATCGAGTGCAGCATCGCCCTGCAGGTCGCGCAGGCCCGACGTGTTCGGGCTCGAGATGTTCACCGTCACGTAGTCAGCGTGCGGATAGACGCCGTCGAGGCAGGCCAGGTAGTCGTCGGCGGCGCGCGCCATCGGGGTCGCCGCGTTCTTGCCGATGTTGAGTCCGAGGATGCCGCCCTGGCCGCGAAAGCGCGCCCGCTTCACGTGGGCGACGAAGGCGGCGAGTCCGTCGTTGTTGAAGCCGAGGCGGTTGATCATGGCCTCGGCGTCGGGCAGGCGGAAAACGCGCGGCTTCGGATTGCCGGGCTGCGCCTTCGGCGTCACCGTGCCGACCTCGACGCTGCCGAAGCCCATCGCCCCGAAGGCGTCGATGCAGCGGCCGTTCTTGTCGAGCCCGGCGGCCAGGCCGATGCGGTTCGGAAAGCACAGACCGGCCAGCGTGACCGGGTCGGCGACGCGCGTCTGGGCGATCGCGCAGACCAGCGGCGTGTGCTGGATCGCGGCCAGGGCGTTCAGCGTCAGGTCGTGGGCCACCTCGGGATCGAGGCCGAACAGGAACGGCCGCGCCAATGGGTAGGGGAAGGTCGGAAGCAGGCTCATGGCGGGGCGGATTCTGTCATTGCCGCTGCATACTTCGGTGATGTCTGGCCTGCGCATCGAGAAAGACACGTTTGGCGAGATTTCCGTCGCGGCCGAGCGACTCTGGGGCGCCCAGACCGAGCGCTCCCTGCACCACTTCGACATCTCCTCCGAGAAGATGCCGAAAGAGCTGATCCGGGCCCTTGCGCTCGTCAAGCGCAGCGCCGCCGTCGTCAATCGCGGCCTCGGCGCGCTCGACGTTGCCAAGGCCGACGCTATCGCTGCCGCCGCCGACGAAGTGCTGGCCGGCCGCCACGATGGCGAGTTCCCGCTCGCCGTCTGGCAGACCGGCTCGGGCACGCAGACCAACATGAACATGAACGAGGTGCTCGCCAACCGCGCCTCCCAGATCCTCGGCGGCCCGCTCGGCGACGCCCGCCTCGTGCACCCGAACGACGAGGTCAATCGCAGCCAGTCGTCGAACGACGTCTTCCCGACGGCGATGAG
>JAYVNL010000394.1:0-2639 GCA_043758495.1 Rhizobacter sp. | reverse complement strand
AACAAGCTGCTGGTCGCCGACAACCGCTTCACCGTTTCCGGCGGTCACAACACCGCCGACGAATACTTCATGCGAAGCGCCGACGCGAACTTCATCGAGATGGACGTGCTTTCCACCGGTCCGGTGGTGCGCGATCGACATCGCGCCGGCCGCGATCGACGCGACAGGCTTCGCATGGGCGTGCAGCTCCACGAGCTGAGCCCCGACCTCGCCCGCGAAACCGGAACCTTCGGCGACTTCGGCAAGTTGTCGGGCCGGCTTCGCGCCAAGGTCGCGGTGATCGACCGCCGCCAGCTTTTCGTCGGTTCGCTCAATCTCGACGCGCGCTCGGCCTGGTCGACCGCGACCGCAACCAGAGCATCTACCGCCTGCGCCCCGGCAGCGACGACATCGAGTGGGTCGCCACCGGCGCCGACGGCGACGAGGTGGTCGTCGCCGACGAGCCGCACAACCACTGGCTGCTGCGCCTGAAGATGTGGCTGCTCGAGCCGTTCGCAGCCGAGGAGTTGCCTTGATTCAGGCGGCAGCGAGCACCAGTGCCATCGCGATCGCCGCCGGCAGCGCCTGCACGAACAGGATCTTCCTGCCCACCGTGGCGGCACCGTAGACACCGGCGACGACGACACAGCCGAGGAAGAACAGCTTCACCGGCGTGCCGGCGGCACCGAGCCAGAGGCCCCAGAAGAGGCCGGCGGCGAGAAAGCCGTTGTAGAGCCCCTGGTTGGCGGCGAGCACCTTGGTGAGTGCCGCCGACTCCGGCGTCTGCCGGAAGGTCTTCATGCCGAGCGGCTTGTCCCAGAGGAACATCTCGAGGACGAGGAACCCGACGTGGAGCAGCGCCACCGCGGCGACGAAGAGGTCGGCAACGAGCTTCATCGCGCCGACGCCGCCGACCGCGGCTTGCGCGCCCTGGTCGGCGCGGCGCTGGCCGGCACGACGCGAAGGCGTGGCTGCCGCGCCCGCTTCGCCTTGGCGCGCGGCGCCGTCTTCGTGGCGGCCAACTGCTGCTGCGTCGCGACGGTCGCCTCGGCAGCCACCGAAGCGACCGCGGCCGCCGGGGCGGCGAGCGCCGGTGCCGGCAGCGCCCGCAGCACCGCCATCGCCTTCGTGAGGTGAGCCCCGATCTCGTGTACGTCCGGCACGGCGCGGCGGCAGGCGATCAGGCCGAAGCAGAGCCGGTCGACATGGCTCTGCACGGTGATGT
Organism: Rhizobacter sp.; assembly: GCA_043758495.1. Taxonomy (GTDB): domain Bacteria; phylum Pseudomonadota; class Gammaproteobacteria; order Burkholderiales; family Burkholderiaceae_C; genus Schlegelella_A. The sequence continues at coordinate 1,435 of JAYVNL010000394.1, read as the reverse complement.
TCAGCGCAATGCCGTGGACCACGATCGACAGCGGGTAGTAGTCGGTCATCTTCGCGCCGACCATGTAGACCGGCACCTTCGAGCCGGGCACGTTCGAGATCGTCACGTTCGTGATGCGCAGCCAGTCGGCGATGCGCGAGCGGCCGTAGAGCGCGGCCAGGCCACTGATGAGCCAGGGCGAGCCGAGCGAAGGGAAGTCGGTCGGGATGACGCCGCGGAAGGTGCCCATCTGCCTTTTCATCGCCGCGGTGCCGCGCCTGATCGCCTGCAGCCGGGCGAGCGGATCGGCGATCTCGGTGCCGAGGTCGATCAGGGTGCCGGCGACCTGGTTGTTGTTGCTGGTGTCGCCCTCGCCGCGCAGCGAGATCGGCACGCCGGCGACCAGCGAGGTCTCGGGCAGCTCGCGACCCTCCTTCAGGTACGAGCGCAGCGCCGTGCTGCAGAGCCAGAGCACGATGTCGTTGATCGAGGCGCCGACCGCCTTGCCGATTGCCTTCACTTCCGGCAGCGGCAGCGACACCGCGGCGAACGCGCGCTGGTTGGTGATGGTGTGGTTGAACGGCGTCGACGGCGCCAGCTTCCACATCGACGCCGGCTTTTCGGCCTGGCGCTCGGCGCGCTCCTCGGCGCTTTCCTGGCGGCGGGCCGCGACCGCGTCGCGGGCAGCGCCGAACACGGTCCGCGCCACCGCGGGCAGGAGCTTGAGTCCCTGCACGACCTGCCGCGCCTGGTTCTGCAGCGCCGCGGCGATGAGCTCGGCGACGCCGAGCTGGTAGGTGTTCCCGCGCCGCTCGCGCGGCGGCTTCACCGGCCGCGGCTCGGGCGTGAGATCGAACAGGCTGGTCGCCATGGCGACGCCGGCCTGGCCGTCGACTGCGGCGTGGTGGACCTTTCCGTAAAAGCCGATGCGGCCGTCGGCCAGGCCTTCGATGATGTAGAACTCCCACAGCGGCCGGCTGCGGTCGAGCAGCATCGAGTGCAGGCGGGCGGCGAGCGCTTCGAGCTGGGCCAGCGAGCCCGGCTTCGGCAGGACCATGTAGCGCACGTGGTAGTCGAGATCGATGTCGTCGTCGTGGATCCAGACCGGGTTGGCGAGATCGAACGGCATCAGCGCGAGTTTTCGCGTGAAGACCGGCGCCAGGTGCATGCGCCGGGCGACGTGCTCCTTCACCGCCTCGTAGTAGCCGCTGCCGCTGTAGCCGGCCGGCGGCGCGAACAGGTTGAGGCTGCCGACGTGCATCGGCATCTCGGCGCTTTCCATGTGCAGGAAGGCGCCGTCGACGACGCTCAGGTGTTTCATCTGGGTCATGGCAGGCTCCGCGATGCTCGGCCCGGTTGTACCGCGACCGTGCGCCCCGGGCCAGCGGGCTTGCACGGGGAATAAACGGCGGGTGAGGCACGTCTACCCATGTGCACCTTCCACTCCTTCAAAAGG
>JAYVNL010000393.1:0-2661 GCA_043758495.1 Rhizobacter sp. | reverse complement strand
CAAAGCGGCTCGCCGAACTGCCTGAATCTGGCGTTCGTGTCGAGGCCCGATCTGAGGCTTGGCTTTGGCTGTCCGAAACCGGCAAAATGGCGGCATGCCAAACATCGCCACGATCCTCAAAGAGGAAATCATTCGCGTCGCCCGCAAAGAGATTCGCAGCGAAATCGCGAGCCTCAAGAAAGCGGCGGCGTCGCACCGGGCTGACATCGCCGATCTGAAACGCCGCGCGGGCACGGCGGAGAAGGAGCTTCGGGCGTTGCAGAAGGCGCTCGCCAAGGAAGCGCCGGCGGCCGAGGCCAAGGCGGATTCGTCTTCCGCGAAGGGCTTGCGTTTCAGCGCCAAGGGCCTCGCCTCGCAGCGCAAGCGACTGGCACTGTCGGCCGAGGAATGTGGGTTGCTCGTCGGCGCCACCGGGCAATCCATCTACAACTGGGAGTCCGGCAGCGCGCGCCCGCGGGCCGCCTACTTGCCGGCGATCGCCGAACTCAAGAAGATCGGCAAGAAGGAAGCGGCCGCACGCCTCGAGATGCTGGCGGGCGCTGTCGCACCAGTCTGAGCGCATCCGCCGTGCGGCCAGCGGGCCGACAATCACCCGATGAGCAAGGCCTTCACCCGCGAATCCGACAGCGCCGGCGACGACGGTGAAGACGACATCGCGCTGCCCGCACTGCCTGCCGGCACCAAGAATTACCTGACCCCCGCCGGCTATGCGCGCCTGCGCGCCGAGCTGCTCGCATTGCTCGACGACGAACGACCGAAAATCGTCGAAATCGTCTCGTGGGCGGCGAAGAACGGCGACCGCTCCGAAAACGGCGACTATCTCTACGGCAAGAAGCGGCTGCGCGAGATCGATCGCCGCATCCGCTTCCTGACCAAACGGCTCGACATCGCCGAGGTCGCCGACCCGTCGATGCACTTCGGCAACGACCAGGTGTTCTTCGGCGCCACCGTGCGCTACGTGAACCAGCGTGACGAGGAACGCACGGTCACGATCAAGGGCATCGACGAGGTCGACAACCTGCACGGCGAGATCAGCTGGATCTCGCCGATCGCCCGAGCGCTGCTGAAGACCCGCGTGGGCGACGAAGTTCAGCTGATGACGCCCGGCGGTCTCGAGCAGATCGAGGTGATCGGTGTGCGCTATCCCGCGCCGGAACCCAAGCCCGACTAAGGTTTGACGCGGGCCACCCGCAGCACGGCTTGCGAGCGCTTCAAGGTGCGCATCACGTCGGCCAGGTGCAGCCGGTCCCGCACACTCAGCAGCAGTTGCAGTTCGGTGGTTTCAGCGGCCGGCTCGTTGCCCATCTCGATGTGCGTGATGTCCGCCTCGGCCTCGCTCACCGCCTGGGCGATCTGCGCGAGCACGCCCTTGCCGCTGTTGACCAGCAGGGTCACGGCGGTCTCGAAGGCGTGGGTCGGCTGCTCGGCCCAGTCCACGCCCATCCAGTGTTCGCTGTCGCGCTCGAACAGGCGCTTGCCCACGCTGCACTCGACCGTGTGCACCATCAGCCCCTCGCCGCGGCCCAGGTAGCCGACGATCGCGTCGCCTGGAATCGGCCGGCAACACGGCGCGAGTCGCACCGAGGCGCCTTCGCTGCCGTCGATCAGTACCAGGCCTTGCGAGGGCGCATCGTCGTCGGCATAGCGACCCATCGTCAGCGTCAGCGCATCGGGCTTGGTGCCCTGCTCGGCCATCACGCGGGCCAGGCGTTTCGCGACGATGGTCGCGATCTTGCGGCCCAGGCCGATGTCGGTGAACAGGTCCTCGCGGGTCTTGTTGCCGCTCCAGCGGGTGAGCTGTTGCCAGAGGGCGGCTTCCTCGGGTTCGGCGCCCGGCAGTTGCAGGCCCTCGGCGCGCATCGCCTGCGCGAGCATCTTCTCGCCCAGGTCCTGCGACTCTTCCTGCTCCATGTTCTTCAGGTAGTGGCGGATCTTCGAGCGGGCGCGGCCGGTTCGCACGAAGTTCAGCCAAGCCGGATTCGGCCGTGCGCCGGGCGTGCCGATGATCTCGACCACATCGCCGCTGCGCAGTTCGGTGCGCAGCGCAACCGGCTCGCCGTTGACCTTGGCCGCGACCGTGTGGTCGCCGACATCGGTGTGGATCGCATAGGCGAAGTCGACCGGCGTGGCACCGCGTGGCAGTGCCAGGATCTTCGATTTCGGCGTGAACACATAAACCGCATCCGGGAACAGATCAATCTTGACGTGTTCCAGGAATTCGTTGGCGTCGCGCGTTTCGTCCTGGATGTCGATCAGCGATTGCAGCCACATCGCGCCGAGCCGCTGCGCCTCCTGCACCTGCGCGCCGCCGGTCTTGTAGAGCCAGTGCGCAGCGATGCCTTTCTCGGCAACCGCATGCATCTGCTCGGTGCGGATCTGGAACTCCACCGCCGTGCCGAGCGGGCTCACCAGCGTGGTGTGCAGCGACTGGTAGCCGTTCGCCTTCGGGATCGCGATGTAATCCTTGAAGCGGCCGGGGAGGGGCTTGAACAACTGGTGAAGCACGCCGAGCGCCGTGTAGCACTCCATCAAGTTGCCGACGACGATGCGGAAACCGAAAATGTCGTTGACCTGTGCGAAGGTCAGGTGCTTCTCGCGCATCTTGTTGTAGATCGAGAAAAGCGTCTTCTCGCGGCCGTAGACCTGTACGTTGAGCCGGGC
>JAYVNL010000392.1:0-2669 GCA_043758495.1 Rhizobacter sp. | reverse complement strand
ACATCGAAACCACGCCTCAGTCGCAGCGCAGCAACCGCCGGCACACCGCAAAAATCCGCTTGCGACTCCGATGTGTGAATGCCGTAGCCCGACCCGGGAGGGGACCAATCGCGGTAGGGAAGGTCATTGCTGACCTCCCCCCGCACAGATCCCGGCGGGCGCTGCTAACGCACCGGGCTCCCACCTCGAGTGTCTGACGCGGAAGCGTGCCTCCGGCCATGGGTGCAGGACACGGGCCTTGGGGATGTAGCGTTCGAGGTGGACCTGCATCCGCGCCCACGGCAGCCGGTGCTTCTGGCTGCGTCGCCGCAGCGTGCGCACCCAGGCAACGACGACGTGATAACGGAACGCGCTGATCGCCGGGACGTTGTTCGGCACTGCATGGTACGCAAAGAAGCCGCGCACCACCGAGCCGAGCCACGCCCCTTGTTCTGCGAGCGGATCGTGCATCCGCTTGCGCAGTTCATCCTTGATCGCTCTGATCTTGGCCTTCATGCGTTTGCGCGCCGTCCTGCGCCAGAGTTGGAAGCCCTTGCCATTCCGCGTCTTCCCGCAGATGTGCGTGAAGCCGAGGAAGTCGAACGTCTCGGGCTTGCCGTCGCCACGCCGTGCTCGATTGCCGGCAGCGTATCTGCCGAACTCGATCAGGCGCGTTTTCTCTGGATGCAGTTCGAGCGCAAACTGCGCCAGTCGCTCCCTCAGGTCGGCGAGGAAGCGTTCGGCGTCGGAACGGTGCTCGAAGCCGACAACGGGTCGAGTAGCGGAGAGGGATCGCACCTCCCCGCCCTCTCAGAAACGGACGTGAGACTCTCGCCTCATCCGGCTCCTACCCTCCAGCCTCCGGTCGTACGCCGAGTTGCCACAGGACGAATAACTTGGGGTCCCGTTGCGCGACACGCCCCAGCCAGTGCATCGCCGCACGCTCTCGATGTTTGAACCGCTTGAATTTCCGTCGCGCCCATCGCCCGAGGGCTTCATTGAGATGGCGGAGAACCAGAACGCACTTCGAGCGATAGAACCGCCCGTAGTAGTTCACCCACCCCCTCACCACCGGGTTGGTCAGACGAGCCAGATCCTCCAGGCGCTGGTTGTTCCTGGTGGCCGCCATCCGCCACTCGCGGATGGTTGTCCGGATCGCCTTGGCTGCCTTGGCGCTGATCGCCGGCAAGAAGCTAACAAAGAACTGCCCCCACCGGTTCTTCGCGCGTCGAGGCTGGAAGGCATACCCGAGAAAGTCGAACGTGATGTGTTCGTGCTCTCCCCGTCGGTCGTCGTCCTTGCAGTACACGATCTTGGTCTTCATCGGATGAAGCTCAAGCCCGCAGTCTGCAAAGCGTTGACGAATGGCCGCCAGCACCGCGTCCGCCTCCGTCTTGCTCCGACAGTGAACGATGGCATCGTCAGCGAATCTCGCGAACGGGTTGTTCGGGAAGGTCCGCTGCATCCAGCAATCGAACGTGTAATGCAGGAACAAGTTGGCGAGCAGCGGACTGATGACACCGCCTTGCGGCGTGCCCTTCGTCCGCTCCACGAGGGTGCCGTCGGGATGTTGGACCGGAGCACGAAGCCACCGGCCGACATACAGGCGAACCCACGACAGATCGGTGTGATGCGCCACGGCCCGTTCGACGAGGTCGTGCGGAATGGTATCAAAGAAGGCCTTGATATCCAGATCGACGACCCAATCGAATCTCCAACAGCGTTTCCGTGCCACGCCAACCGCGTCGAGCGCCGAACGGCCGGGTCGATAGCCGTAGGAATCGGCGTGGAACACGGGTTCCACGATCGGCTCCAGAACCATCTTCGCCACCGTCTGCGCCACGCGGTCGGCAATAGTCGGTATGCCGAGGGGACGCGTGCCTCCGTTGTCCTTCTTGATCTCGACGAACCGCACGGGCGGCGGATGGTACGAGCCCGACGACATCCGATTCCAGACCTTGTAGAGATTTCTCTTCAAGTCCTTCTCGAAGATCGCCAGAGACACACCATCGACGCCCGCAGCACCGCGGTTTGCCTTCACCCGCTGGAATGCCTTCCAGACGAATTGCTTCGGAATGTCGTAAGACTTTGCCTCGGGCATCGGCTCATCCCCTCAATGGTTGACCCATTTCTGGTTGACCGGCACCCTCGGCAGGAGAGTTGGGCCCCTTCGCTCCGCCCGAGTTACCAGGCTTCGTCGCTACTACGAACCCATCCGTCCCTGTGCCCCGCATCGGTACTCTGCTCCTCATGGGTCTGCCACTTGGAGGTCTCCCTTCGCATCGGGGCAACAGGTTCCCACGTTCCACACAAGAGCCTTGCACTGGCCTCACGCCGTCTTCATGCCGGTCACCGCTCGGACAGTCGGCAGGCATCCTCCGAGCTTCATCCCAGGCCAACGACTGGAACCTGGTTTCGGCGACATTCCTACGCTTTCGACAGGTCATCGACGGTTCACTTGCGTTCGTCTTGCCAGCGCGCACCTGACGGGATCATCGTCCCGCCTTTTGCCGCAACGCTCACCACCCCGGCCATTGTGCCAGCGCAGCTTGCGGTGGTTTGAACCCTGATCCTGCAATCCGGGTCCGAGGGGCCGACCCTCATCTCTTGTGCAGCAAGGCTGCATCGAGTTGGCTTTACATACCTGCCTCCTCTTCGCGCCGTCGTGGCGCACTGTCATCGGCATAGCG
>JAYVNL010000391.1:0-2690 GCA_043758495.1 Rhizobacter sp. | reverse complement strand
GCTGCACGGCCGCTGGCTGCGTGGCGAGATCGCGGCGCCGGGCGGTGCCGAGCCACCGTCGGCAGCGCGGCTTCGCGATGCGCTCGGCGGCCGCAACCTGGCCTGCTGGTGCCCGGCCGACGGACCGTGCCACGCCGACCTGCTGCTGGCGATCGCGAACCCGGACTGACCGCCGTGCAGCGTTCCTCTCCCGAGCGTTTGTGGGCGACGCTGTTGCTCGCCGTCGTCACGCTGGGCTTCGGGATCGTCGTCTGGCCCTTCCTCGGCTCGATCTTCTGGAGCGTGATCCTGGCCATCGTCTTCGAGCCATTGCACGCCCGGGTTCTGGTGCGCCTCGGCCAGCGCCGGACGGCCGCGGCGCTGGCGACGCTGGCGCTCGTCGTCGCCGGCGTCGGCATCCCGGTCGCGATCGTCGCGGCGCTCGTCGTCCGCCAGGCCAGCGGCCTCTACGCTGCCATCGCCTCCGGCCGGATCGACGTCGGCGCCACCATGCAGAACGCCGCCGACGCCTTGCCGCACTGGCTGCTGGGCGCGCTCGACACGCTCGGCCTCGGCGATGCCGGCGCCGTCCGTGGCCGCCTCGTCGCCAGCGCCGGCGAGGCCAGCCGCTTCGTCGCCACCCACCTGCTCCGCCTTGGCGTCGATTCGTTCGGCTTCGCGCTCTCGGTCGCCGTCATGCTCTACCTGCTGTTCTTCCTCCTTCGCGACGGCCGGGCGCTGGCGACGCGCATCGACCAGGCCATCCCGCTCGCGGGCAACGACAAGAAGTCGCTGCTCGCAACCTTCGTCGTCGTCATTCGCGCCACGGTCAAGGGCGGCGTCGTGATGGCGGTGATCCAGGGCACGCTCGGAGGCCTCGTGCTCGGCGCCCTCGGCGTCGCGGCGCCGCTGCTCTGGGGCGTGGTGTTCAGCCTGGTCTCGATGTTGCCGGCGATCGGTGCCGCGGTGCTGTGGCTGCCGATCGCGCTCTACTTCCTGGTCACCGGCGCCATCGCCAAGGCGTTGCTGCTGACGCTGTTCGGATCGGTGCTGCTGACCCTCGTCGACAACGTCGTGCGGCCGTTGCTGGTCGGCCGCGACACCCACCTGCCGGGCTACCTGGTCCTTATCTCGACGCTTGGTGGCGTCGCCGTGTTCGGCCTCAACGGCGTCGGCGTCGGCCCCGTGGCGGCAGCGATGTTCGTCGCCGCGTGGGCATTGTTCGCGGTCGAGCCCGCTGCCGCGGGCGGCGCCGGGCCGGGCGCGCCAGAGCGCATCACGGCAGCGCCGCCAGAGGCAACGACAGCGTCGCCACCGCACCGCCCGCCGCCGCGTTCTTCAGGGTGACGCGACCGCGGTGCAGCTCGGCGATCTCCTTCACGAACGAAAGGCCGAGGCCGGTGCTCTTGCGGGTCGTGGCCGGCCGCGCCAGCGAATAAAACTTCTCGAACACCTTGCCTTCGGCGAATTCGGGAATGCCGGGACCGGCGTCGCGCACGATCACGTCGCAGCTGCGCGCGTGGCCGATCACTTCGATCGTGACGGTGCCGGCGGGCGGCGAGAAGTCGACGGCGTTGTCGAGCAGATTGGCGACGGCGCGCTGCAGCAGGAAGGCATCGCCCTCGACCACCGGCTCGGCCTCGCCGGGGAGCACGCACACCGTGAGACCGCGCGCCGCCGCCGCCGCCGCCGCGCCTGCAGCGATCTCCTCGACGAGCGCCCGCACCGGCACCGCTGCCGCCCTGTCGAGGCTCTTCCTCGACTCGAGCGCTGTCAGCTCCATCATGCGGTCGACGAGTTCCTGGATGCGCTGCGTCTCGCGGGCGATGTTGGCGACGAAGCGGGCGCGGTCGGCGTCGGCCATCGGCTCCTGCAGCAATTCGGCGGCGCCGCGGATCGCCGACAGCGGCCCCTTCACCTCGTGCGTCATCGTCTGCACGTAGTCGGCGACGTAGTTGCGGCCGGCCAGCGCATCGCGCATCTCGTCGTAGGCGGCGCCGATGGCACCGACGGCGCGGCGGCCGAGCCGCGGCAGGCTGAACGAGCGCTGGGCGCGCACGTAGCGCACGTAGTCGGCGATGACGCCGAACGGCCGCACCAGCCAGACCGAGAGGATGACGACGAGCAGCAGCACGGCGACGACCGAGGTGGCGCCGAGCAGCAGCGTCTTCCTTCGCGCCGCCTCGATGAACTGGCCGAAGCTCTGCACCGGCTTGCCGACGCTGACGGCGCCCATGATGACGCCGACGCCGGCCGCCGAGCTGTCCCGGACCGGCACCGCGACATACATCACCGAGGTGCGCGCGTCGCCTTCGATGTCGGCCGTGGTGCGGGCGCCGTACTGGCCGCGCAGGGCGAGGTAGACGTCGTGCCAGCGCGAATGGTCGGCGCCGAGCGCGGCCGATTGCGAGTCGAAGACGACGCTGCCGTTACGGTCGACCACCGTCATGCGCAGCTCGACGCGCGTCTTCTCGACGCCGTAGATGTCGGCGCTGAAGCGGCGGGCGTAGAGCGCGCGAAAAACCGGCTCGAGCGACTCGACGTGAAGCACGCCATCGCTCGACGCATGCTCGACCAGCGCCGCCATCAAATGGGCGGTGTCGACCAGCGATTCCTCGGCCGACTCGCGGTAGCGCGGGTCGATGTCGCCGAGCTGGCGAAACATCAGAAAGGCGACGCCGAGCGCGTATGCGACCAGGATGCCGATGAAG
>JAYVNL010000390.1:0-2691 GCA_043758495.1 Rhizobacter sp. | reverse complement strand
ACGTCGGGTCGTAGCTGATGCAGTTGGGAATCGTGCTCGCCAGCACATGGCTGTGGCCGTCTTCGTGCTGCAGGCCCTCGCCGTTCAGCGTGGTGCGGCCCGAGGTACCGCCGAGCAGGAAGCCGCGCGCCTGCATGTCGCCGGCGGCCCAGGCGAGGTCGCCGATGCGCTGGAAGCCGAACATCGAGTAATACACGTAGAACGGCACCATGATGCGGTTGTTCGTGGAGTAGCTCGTGGCCGCGGCGATCCAGCTGCTCATGCCTCCCGGTTCGTTGATGCCTTCCTGCAAGACCTGGCCGGCCTTGTCTTCGCGGTAGTACATGACCTGGTCACGGTCGACCGGGGTGTAGTTCTGGCCCGCGGGGTTGTAGATGCCGATCTGCCGGAACAGGCCTTCCATGCCGAAGGTGCGCGCCTCGTCGACGAGGATCGGCACCGCGCGCGGCCCGAGCTCCTTGTCGCGCAGCAGCTGCGTGAGGAAGCGCACATAGGCCTGCGTGGTCGAGATCTCGCGGCCTTCGGCGGTGGGCTCGAGCACGGCCTTGAAGGTGTCGAGCGGCGGCACCTTCAGCTGCTCGTCGGCCTTCGTGCGGCGGGGCGGCAGGTAGCCGCCGAGCGCCGCGCGGCGCTCGTGCAGGTAGCGCATCTCCGGCGTGTGCTCGGCCGGCTTGTAGAACGGAATTCCTTCGAGCTGTTCGTCGGAAAGCGGGATGTTCCAGCGGTCGCGAAAAAGCTTCACGTCGTCGTCGACGAGCTTCTTGGTCTGGTGCGCGGTGTTCTTGCCCTCGCCGCTCTTGCCCATGCCGAAGCCCTTGACGGTCTTCACCAGCAGCACGGTCGGCTGGCCCTCGTGGTGCGCGGCCTTGTGGAACGCGGCGTAGACCTTCTGGGGGTCGTGGCCGCCCCGGTTCAGGCGCCAGACGTCTTCGTCGCTCATCTTGGCGACCATCTCGAGCAGCTTCGGGTCTTGCCCGAAGAAGTGCTTGCGCACGAAGGCGCCGTCGTTGGCCTTCATGGCCTGGTAGTCGCCGTCGACCGTGTCCATCATGACCTTGCGCAAGGTGCCGTCCTTGTCGCGAGCGAGCAGCGGGTCCCAGTAGCCGCCCCAGATCAGCTTGATGACGTTCCAGCCCGAGCCGCGGAACTCGCTCTCGAGTTCCTGGATGATCTTGCCGTTGCCGCGCACCGGCCCGTCGAGCCGCTGCAGGTTGCAGTTGACGACGAAGATCAGGTTGTCGAGCTTCTCGCGTGCCGCCAGGCCGATGGCGCCGAGCGACTCTGGCTCGTCCATCTCGCCGTCGCCGCAGAAGACCCAGACCTTGCGCTTCTCGGTGTCGGCGATGCCGCGCGCGTGCAGGTACTTGAGGAAGCGCGCCTGATAGATCGCCATCAGCGGGCCGAGGCCCATGGATACGGTGGGGAACTGCCAGAACTCCGGCATCAGCTTCGGGTGCGGGTAGCTCGAGATGCCCTTGCCGTCGACCTCCTGGCGGAAGTTGAGCAACTGCTCTTCGCTGAGTCGGCCTTCCAAAAAAGCGCGCGCGTAGACGCCGGGCGACGAGTGACCCTGGATGTACAGCAGGTCGCCGCCGTGGTCGGCGGTCTCGGCGTGCCAGAAGTGGTTGAAGCCGGTACCGAACATCGTGGCGAGCGAAGCGAAGCTGGAGATGTGGCCGCCGAGATCACCGCCGTCGTCGGGGTGCAGCCGATTCGCCTTGACTACCATCGCCATCGCGTTCCAGCGCATGTAGGCGCGCAAGCGTTCCTCGATCTCGATGTCGCCCGGCGAGCGCTCTTCCTGGTCGGTGGGGATGGTGTTGACGTAGGCCGTGTTGGCCGAGAAGGGAACGTCGATACCGGCCTGGCGCGCGCGGTCGATCAGGCGCTCGAGCAGGAAATGCGCTCGTTCGCCACCTTCGGAGCCGATCACGGCCGAGAGAGCGTCGAGCCATTCGCGCGTCTCCTGCGCGTCGAGGTCTTCGACGGCCGCGCCGAAGGGGTTTTCGGGGAGGGCTGACATGCGGGGTCTCCTGCGTCGGCCCTGCGGTCGGCAGGTGCCGTGTGTCGTTCGTGCCGAGTGTCGCACGCGTGTCGTGCGCCGAGCCTGCACACGATAATCGCCCGATGCAACGTGATGCGGCTGCGCTGTCTCCTCGGAGCTCTTCCTCTTCGCGAGCTTCGCGCACCTGGGCCGAGCGCGTCTTCGGCCGCTGGTGGCGCAGGCAGTCGGCCGCGCGGCAGGACCGCTATGCCACGCTCGGCCCGCTGCTCTCGGTGCTGCTCTTCCTGGCCGCCATCGTTTCGGCGTTCTGGTACTTGCGCAACGAGGAGTTCGAGCGCGAGCAGGAAGCCGTGCGCCGCGACACCGAGGTCTCGCAGCAGCAGCTGCGCCTGCAGCTGATCGAGAACCAGGAGCAGCTCGCGCGCCTCGCCCGCGAGCTCGTGGCGCGTACGCTCGACCGCGAGGGCTTCCTGGTGCAGGCCTCGGTGTTCACGCGCGACCACGCCGAGATCAGCAACCTCGTCTGGGTCGACGCGGCGCGGCGCAACGTCGCGAGCTATTCGGGCACGAACTTTCCGGCCGAGCCCGGCATCGGCGGCATCGACACGCCGGCGTCGCTGCCGGTCGAGCGCCCGCCCAATGCATCGGAGTCGGCGTTCGAGCGCAGCCGCGACACGCACCAGGCC
>JAYVNL010000389.1:0-8448 GCA_043758495.1 Rhizobacter sp. | reverse complement strand
GCCTAGTATCAAACTCATAAGCGTTATTCACTACGGCGCTTGGCGTATTGAACGGCATTTCGGAAATGTGGGGGCGATATGAAACATGAAAACTGGTCTTCCTTCGGCCTGAGACTATTTGTCGCAGCTGCACTGGCAATACAATTCATGGGATTCGCGTCTGCGCAGTCCTTCCGAGTGCAGTGCCCGCCGACGACGACGTTGCACCCAACGAAGCCTACTGGGACCAATCCGGTCGGTGGTCAGGTCAAGTGCCAGGAAATCGCCGGAAGCGATGGGTTCGCGACAATGGCTGACGGCAATCAGATCTACCTGTTCGGTTTCGGTCCACTGTCGGGTCTGGCGGACATATACGCGGGGTTGCCCGGAACGCAGAATGCGGCTGTCTTCAACGCCGGATACAGCGGTCCCAATTACGCCAATGGCGGCAAGGTCGACACCCTTCCCAACAACGCAGGCGTCACCGAGCCTGCGGGAATCATGGATCTGGGCGTGTTGTCGGCGCAGCAACCTGCGCCGCTGATGGCCATAGACGAGGATGATGAGTTCTTCCTCACGCTGTCCAACGTCGGCATGATCATGCGGCCCGATCTGTTCGAGCAGCACACGGTTCACTTCCACGGCTACCCGAACGCCTCGTCGTTCTTCGACGGAGTGCCCGACGCCTCGATCGCAATCAACATCGGTGGCAGCTTCACCTACTACTACACTGCGCCCGACGCCGGGACCTATTTCTGGCACTGCCACATCACCCCACCCGAGCACTTGCAGATGGGCATGGTCGGGCAGTTGTATGTGCGTCCGCGGCAAAACCGTGTTGCCAGCAGCGCAGACCTGGGCAGCGCGCTACTGGCGGCCAATAGGAAGGCCGCCGTCGATCCGGCCGCGACAGGCTTCAAGTGTTCCGACATCCTGTGCACCGGCCAGACGCCACTACCTATCTCCGCAGATTTGACGAACGGAGCGACGGCTGTCACCGGTGGCGGCAAATACGCCTACAACGATGGCGACGCTTCGACGCGCTACGACGTCGAGTACCCGATTCAGTTGATGGGCTTCGATCCCAACTTCCACTACATCGGCATGACGTTCAACCCAGAACCTTTCGCCGACATGAAGGACAAGTACTTCCTCCTCGGCGGACGCGGCTATCCCGATACAGTCAATGCCAACTCCAACGACGGCAAGACAGCAGGCCCGCTGACGACCCTCGACGCTGACGGCGCATCGCGACCCTCGCAGCCGATCCCGACGCTGATCGTGATCGACAAGACCAACAAGAATCAGACGCGCGCACTGTTGCGCTTCTCCGACCTCACCGTTACCGAATTCCACACCATCGCCACGGTCGGCGTGCCGATGACGGTGATCGCAAATAACGCGCGGCTGCTGCGCGACATGGCGGGCAACAACCTGTACTACCAGACCAACTCGATCACGATGGGCGGTGGCGAGTCGGCGGACGTGATTCTCGACGTCACCAATGTCCCGATCGGAACCTATTTCCTCTACACCACCAACCTGGATCATTTGTCGAATGATGCCGAGAATTTCGGCGGAATGATGACCGAGATCCACGTCCTTTAGGGGTATGACTATGAACCGCACCACGATAAACCCAGTGACGATCCTCAGGAAGCTGCTGTCCATCGCGGCCGGTGCTCTCTTGAGCGCAAACGCCATCGCGGCGGTGCAGGGCATCGTCGGACCGACCTTCTCCCTCCAGGCCAAGGCCGACTACACGAGCCAGCCCGACGGAGCGCAGATTTACACTTGGGGTTACGGGTGCAGTGCCGCTCCGTCTGGTGGAGTGCAAAAGTACTTCGGTGGCAGTGGCCCGGCGCCGTCTTGCGGCCCGATGCAACTGCCCGGGCCGACGTTGATCGTCACCGAGGGAGAATCGGTCACGGTCACGCTGACCAACAACCTGCCGGCAGCGGCTGGCAACACGTCGATCCTCTTTCCTGGCTTCCAGCTTTCGTCGACCAGCGGTGGTGTCGGCGGCCTGCGTACCCAGGAAGCCGCGCCAGGAAATCCGGTGACCTACTACTTCACCGCAACCAAGCCCGGCACCTACGCCTACTACAGCGGCACGCAGACAGACTTGCAAATTGAGATGGGTCTGTTCGGTGCCGTTGTCGTCAAACCCGCACCGACGGTTGCAAACGCCAAATACTCCGCGCCTACCGCCTGCAAACAGGGCACGAACACGTTGAGCAAGACTGCCTACGACAACGACGCAACCTGCTATGACCGCGAGTTCCTGTTCCAGTTCTCCGAGATGGACTCGAGGGTTCATCGCGACGTGCTCGATCAGGTCACTGCCTGTCCGACTGCTCCGTGCGGCGCGCTCCAAGTGACGATGGAGCCGTACCGGGCGAACTATTTTCTGATCAATGGCCGCTCGATGCCTGACCTGATGGATGCACCTTACTCGGCCGCTTACCCGAATCAGCCCTACAACGGCAACCCGCAAATGCATCCGGGAGAGAAGCTCCTGATGCGCGTGGTCGGGCAAGGGCGCTGGCAGCACCCATTCCACTTTCACGGTAACCATGCGCGGGTTCTGGCGCGTGATGGCAATTTGCTGCTTAGCGCTTCCGACGGTACATCACTTGCCGGCCCGTTGCTGTTCACAATCGCCACTGTGTCGGGCCAGAGTGTGGATGCGATATTCACCTGGACCGGTCAGGGCCTGAACTGGGACGTCTATGGCTCGGATGCAGTCTCCCAGGCGCATACCTGCAATGGCCTGACGATCACGCAAGCGGTGGCGGCTCGCGCGGCTGGGCCAACGGACTTGAATTTCGCGAAGCTCCAGGGTTTTGACCCGGTCACGCAGGAGTACTGCCTGGATCATGGAAAGCCGATACCGGTGACTCCACCTGATCCGCAGATCGTTGCCAACGGCCAGTGGTATGGCGGTACGCCCTACCTCGGACTGCATGGATTCAACCCGGTCAACCTGCCGCCAGGCACGCTGAACCAGAACCCAGGCGCAGGTTACGCGTACATGTGGCACTCGCATAACGAACGCGAGATCACGACCAATGACGTCTTTCCCGGCGGCATGTTGATGATGCTGATCGTTCAGCCACCGCAATTTTCGATCGACGAGTCACAGTGACGCGATCAACGCATAGAGGAGCAACCATGAACACGAGTCACATGACGATGATCCAGAGGGTGGCTCTTGCCGCCCTGGGTTTGCTGGTCGCAGGCCTCAGCTCTGCGGCTACGACCGTCAACCTGACGGCGCAACGCGCGACGGCGACGCTGCCCGACGGCCGGTCGGTGCCGATGTGGCAGTTCTGCGGCGGACTGGATACGCTGACGACCAATTCAGGCACCACGACTGGCGGTCTTTGCCCGGCGGTTTTGACACCACCAGCGCCCAGTGCGTGGGCTCCCGGTCCGACGATCACCGTCCCGGTCGGCGATACCCTGACCATCAATCTGACCAACGCGCTGCCCGTCGCAACGTCGATCGTTGTGCTCGGCCAGCTCGGTGGCGGCCTCGGTGCGCCGACCAACATGGCGAGCCCGGCGCACGCCGGCCAGGACTTCACGACCTTTGCCGGCAACGCCAAGGTGTCTCCGAGATTCACACCTCCGGTGCAGGGCCAGCGCGTCAAGTCCTTCGGCACCGAGATTGCTGCAGCGACCACGTCGGCAACGGGCAGCGGCGCGCTGACCTGGGTTAACCTCAAGCCGGGTACGTACATTTACGAGACAGGCACGCTGCCATCGTTACAGGCTCCTATGGGTTTGTATGGCCTGTTGATCGTTACGCAAGCACCCGTGGCAACGAGTACCCTGTTCACCAGTGGCATCGCTTACCCGGCCTTTGGCAGTCCCCTCAGCACGGCGGCCGGGACTTATGATTCCGATGCCGCGCTGTTGTTCAGCGAGATCGACCCGGTGCAGAACGCGCAGGTTGACGCCGCGGCGCAAGCGGGCACCAGCATGGTCGCCAATCTGCGCTGGAACGACCCTAGCTGCGCCACGAAAGGCCCGAGCGGCAGCAACGTGTGCTATCCAGCAGCCGTCAATTACGCACCGATCTACTTCATGATCAATGGTCAGGCATTCGACGCGACCAAACCGACCGCATCGACCTACGCCGTTGGAGCCACCTACGCAAGCGGCAACGTGCTGTTGCGACTGGCCAACGCCGGTCTGCGCACGCACATCCCGGCCGTAGTCGGGCTGACCATGTCGCTCGTCGGAGAGGACGGCAACCTTGCCTCCGGCAAGCCAAAGCTGCAGAGCGAAGTGCTGCTTACCGCTGGTAAGACCTACGATGTCGTCGTCGCGCCACCTGCGGCCGCCAGTGCCTTCCTGAAAAATTCGTTCGCAGTTTTTGACCGCCAGGGCAGCCTGTCGACCGCGAACCAGCGAGACGGCGGCATGCACGCTTACCTGCTGGTCGGTGGTGCTTTGGCCCCGGCAGCCGCGACGCCCCTTGCCAACCCGGACTTCTATGCGGTTCCCATTGGGGGGTCCGTCAACGGCATAGTGACATCCAATGACGTCGGTATAGGCTCCGTCATTGTAAACGGCACAGGTCCTGGCGCGGGGACTGTGAATCTGAATCCCGACGGCAGCTTCATCTACACCTCTACCGGAAATGCGTCGACAGTCGATACGTTCCAGTATTGCGGTAATGGGAAAACTACGGCCCCGTATTGCGCGACTGTGACTTTGACGATTGGCAATGGGGCAACGTCAGCAACTGCCAATAAAAGTTGCCCGAGCGGGATAGCCCTCGCGTCGGCGAGCTTCAGCAGCGATGTCGCATCGGTGTTCAAGGCGTCGAGCCCCGGTGTGCTGGCGGGCGCTTGCGATCCAGGCAACTATGCTTTGACGGTCGCGGGTAACACCAACCTAAGTTGTGCCTCGCTCACCGTTAACACCGACGGCTCGTTCACCGCGACCAGTGGGGGTGCAGCCAGCTGCCAGTTCACGTTCACGGCCAAGGACTCGCAAGGCCTGATCAGTGCGTCTGCGACCGCCACCGTGAACTTCGCCGCTGGTAGCGGGCTGGCCCTGAACGTTGTCGACGCCAAAACGGCCGTGGCCATCAGCGACTACCGCTGGGTAATCCAGGAAGACCTGACTTTCCACCACGATACCTTGGCAACGCCGTCGGTTAGCACCCGTACGCTCGGTACCAGCTTTCACCGCTCGCACAATCCGGTGGTTGCAAGCGGCTGTGTCGGACCCATCAGCTGCGGCACTGGCCAGACGATTCGCGGCGCCGCTGCGCCGCTGAGGCCCAGCGCGTCACCGTCCGATGTCTACCTCGATCCGACCAAGCGCTACTACATCTCGGTGTTACCGGCCGACGCCAACCAGGCTATCGCCAACGCACCGACACCGCACATCATGGGCGGCGCCGAAGTGGCACCGGGGCAGCTTGCCGTGACCATCGCGCTGCAGTCCGGGCCGCTGGTGCCGGCGCAGCTCAGCGTCTACGTCTACGAGGACAACGCGCCGACCAACGGCCAGAACGAACTTACTGAGCCACCTCTGGGCGGCTTCAACATCATCCTGTGGGACCCCGCCGGTCGCACTGGTGACCCCGCTGGCCAGCAGACCTACGACGCGTTCAACATGCCTATGACAAACGCGCTGCTGGGTTCGCCGGGCTGTCCCGACGACCAGAACCAGGCCACCAACGGTACCGCGGCTTCGGGTGCTGGGAACTTGGTCGGTGCGATCTACACCTGTCCGAGCGACCCGAATTTCGGCACACCGCAGGCCGACGCTGTCAAATACGCGCTCGCTGGCCACGCGCTGATCAAGAACATCACTCCGGCCCGCTACGACGTCATCATCCACCCCGGCGCAGCGCGTGCGAACGAAACCTGGTGGCAGACGGAGACGCTCGAAGGCACCGCCGCGCAGGACGCGTTCACCGGTATCAATGAGCCACGCTACTTCCAGGAATTCGGCCCGCCCGGCTTCCATACCACCGTCGGATTCGTGAACCCGGCACATATTGCGACTGCGGCGCTGGCCAGCAATTTGGTCGCATGCCCTACCTGCGCAGTCACAAACGGCGCTACGATCACCGGTCAGATCACGAGCCAGCACATGTCGCGACCCTCCAACGTCACGCTGTGGGATTCGGGGACTTACGATCTGCTGTCGAGCACCGTGTGCCGGGTTGCGCTCAATTCGCAGGCCGGCACCGGCCCCGCAGTGGCCACCGCCGAATGCAAACCGGACGGTAGCTTCGAGCTGACGAACATCCTTCCGGGCGACTACGAGGTGCAGATCTTCGACAAGTGGCTCGATCAAATCATCCAGGCCCAGGCCGTCACCGTCCCACCGCTGCCCGTCAAAACGGTGGCGCTCGGCAACATTCCGGTGTTGAGTTGGTTTACCCAGTTTGATCAGAACATCAAACTTGACGACGGCAGCTGTGACCTATTGGCTGCCGCTGTCGCCGGCCCCAACGCTACTGAGCAGAACCGCGCAGACTTGATCACATGCGATAACGCGCTGCCAGGCATACCGAACGTGGTGCAGTCGACACGCTTCCGTAATGGTGCAATGTCCAACCAGACCGCGACTGATGTCCATGGCAACGGAATCCTGGTCGAGCAGTTTCCGCTCTTCAACTGGTACGTGACCGAGTCCGACCAGAAACGCTTCAAGCAGAAGCGGGTTGACATAGTCGTCGACGGCGGAGGCCAGCCAGATACGACCGGTCCGGGCGCAGCACTGTGGCGCTCGTCTTATGCGGACGGTACTGCCAGTGTGCGCTCCGAGGTTCCCGGTTCTGCGACCTATGGTCTGCAGAGCTTCATAAGCCAGCGCAACCAGGTCAACTACGTAAAGACCCCCTACGTGAAGGGTGAGAACGGTGGTGTCAAGGGGCTGGTGGTTCTGGCTTCGACGCGTCCGTATGATGATCAGCGCATGGACGTGCAAAACATCTGGGAACCGCTGGTGCCGCGCGTCAACGTCAATTTGTACAAGCGGACGAAGAATGCGGACGGTACTATCACGCGCACCCTGGTCGATCAGACTCGGACATCAAGCTTCGACGACTTCGTCAATACCGTGCTGGGCGCCGACAGCAAGCCGTACATTCTCGGTCCCGACCAAGTGCTGCGCGACCCGGTAACCGGTACCACGGCGGCTCCGGCCGCGTACCCGGCTGGCTCGCAGGTCAACCTGCAGTGCCCAGGCCAGCTTCCGGGAACCTCGGCACCACCGCCATGGGACTTAGCGACGGCTGATCCGTTCACAAGCTTCACGCTCTTGGGCGATCGGTATCGCTGCTATGACGGCTGGCACAACTGGAATCAGGTTCAGGCGGCGCCGTACGATGGCCGCTACGTGTTTCCAAGCGCAGCCTACATTGCTGCGAATCCGCTGACTCCAGAGCAGCTCGCCGCCGGCCAGACCTTGGTCAGCCTGCCTACGGGTGACTATGTGGTCGAAATGCAAACGCCACAGGGTTACGAAATCGTCAAGGAAGAAGATAAGAACATCCTGATCGGCGACGCCTTCGTCGCGCCGGCCGTGCAGCAGTTCGGCCCGCTGGGCAGCATCTTCATCCTGCCCGACCAAGCGACGCTGAACGACGTCAATCCGAACAACCCAGTTACTGGCGACTGCAGCAACGGGCCTGCGACGCTGGTCAATGGCGTGTATACATGCCCCAATGGCGTGCCGTTCCAGAGTAACCCAACGTCGAATCTCGGCGTCCTCGAGGGGCATGCCGTCGGTGCCCCGGCATATGCTGAATGCGTTGGGGCGCTGCACCGGGTGCCCGACTATCTGAGCATCTTCCCGCAGGCCGCGCAGGTCGCGCCCTTCGCTGGCATGGACCGTGCGTTGTGCGATCAGAAGCTCGTCAAGCTTGGCGACCAGATGCAGGCCGGCACCAACTTCTTCGTCTTCACCGCGACGCCAGTGGCGGCGAATGCAACCGGCATTATCCTGGACGACACCACTTCCGAGTACAACGCGTACTCGCCCGACTTCGGCGAGAAGGCTTCGGTACCTTTCATCCCGGTGTCGACCAAGGACTTCGCCGGTCACGAGGTGAGCCGTACCTACTCCGACCAGTGGGGTGCATATAACCTGATGTTGCCATCAAGCTGGCTCGTGAACCCGCCGACGCCCTCCGGCTACGGCCCTAATATGCTGGTGAACTGCATCAACGACCCGGGTCCGATCTTGGACACCCGCGTCGGCTCTACGACTCGAGGCCAGATGATCACCGACCCGGCCTACAACCCGTCGTACAGCAACTTCTGCTACACCAACCCGTTCATGCCGGGCCAGGCCACCTACCTCGACACACCGGTGGTGCCAATCGCCTCTTTCGCAGCAGGCTACCTGCCGCCGGACTGTGCCTACCCGGATGCGACGCCGGCGATCAGCCGCGTCGACACCAGCGCCGGCGTCGGCCCATGGCTGCCGAGC
>JAYVNL010000388.1:0-8454 GCA_043758495.1 Rhizobacter sp. | reverse complement strand
ATCCACTCTGCCGCGATCCGTCGAAGCTCGGCGAGCTCGGCGGGTTGTGAGTCGGCCTCGAACAGCTCGAGGTAGGAACGCACCTCGTCTTCGACCTCGTCGTTCCCCGGCAGCGAAGCTCCGCGCGTGTTGCGGCCCAGGTCGCGAGCGGCCCGCTGCTTGGCGGGCCCGTACTCGAGCCCTTCCTCGACGATCAGGCGGGCGGCTGCCGCGGCGATCTCAGGGTTCGGACGGCCGGCCATGAGTGATTCTAGGCAGCGCCTCAGGGCAGATCGACGGCCGCCATTCGTGCCGCGATCATCCCCGCGCGACCCATGACGTAAAGCGAGCTGGGCCGCTTCTCGAAACGCTTCGGCGCCGGCAGCATCACCGCCAGTTGCGCGGCCTGCTGAACGCTGAGGTTCGCAGCGCCGACCCGGAAGTAGTGCCGCGACGCCGCCTCGGCACCGAACACGCCTTCACCCCACTCGACGCTGTCGAGATAGATCTCGAGAGTGCGGCGCTTGCCGAGTAGCGCCTCGATCTCGTACGCGAGCACCAGTTCCTGGGCTTTGCGTACGAAGCTGCGTTCGCTACCGAGGAACAGGTTTTTCGCCAGTTGCTGGGTGATCGTCGAGCCGCCGACGATCTTCGGCTCGCGCCTAGGCGGTCGCGCCTGCGGAGGTCGCTTCGACGCGCGACCATCGGCCCCCTCGGCTGCTGCTTCGGCGCGCTGGTTGCGCTCCCACGCCTTTTCCAGCGCGTCCCACTCGACGCCGCTGTGCTCGATGAAGCTGGCGTCTTCGGCGGCGACGACGGCGCTCTTCAGGTTCGTCGACATCGCGTCGTAGTCGACCCAGTGCTGCTTCCACGGAACGTTCTTCGGGGCGAGCGCAAGCCGCCACGCCTCCGAGCGCTGCAGGGTCGTCGAGGCCGGATCGATCACACGCATGAGCGCGATGCGGCCCGCAAAGTACGCCTGCAGGCTCATGAAGCAGACGACGAGCAGCAACACGACGCGGCCCACGCCGCTACCGGATGTGCGATTCACTTCGGACCCAGCCGAGCGCGCAGCGCTGCCAGCACACCGGCAGTGAGCGGTTCGATGCCGCGCCAGAACTCGAAGGCCTCGGCGGCCTGCTCGACGAGCATCCCAAGTCCGTCGCGACCGCTGGCGCCCGCGGCCTCGGCCCAGGCCAGGAACGGCTCGGCCGATGCGCCGTACATCATGTCGTAGGCGAGGGCCCCGGGGTGCAGCACGCGAGCCTCGACCGGCACCGGCGCGCCGGCGACGCTGCTGGCACTGGCATTGACGAGGATGTCGAAGCCGTCGCCGCAGCCGTCGAGGCTGCTGGCGACGAGGCGGGTCCGCGCCGCCTTTGCCAATTGCTCATGGCGTCCCACGAGAGCCTCGGCTCGCTCGACGCGGCGATTGGCGACCACGACCTCGGCAGCACCGCCACCGATGAGAGCGCCGAGCGCGCCGGCCGCGCCGCCGCCGGCGCCGATCATCAGAACGCGGGTGCCGCGCAGGTCGACGCCGGCGTTGCGTTCGATGTCGCGCTGCAGCCCGGCACCGTCGGTGTTGTCGCCGAACCAGCCGTCCGCGTCGAAGCGCAGCGTGTTGCAGGCACCGGCGAGCTCCGCACGCGCTGTCCTTTGCGAGCACAACGCGAAGGCCTCGAACTTGAAGGGCATCGTCACGTTGCAGCCGGCCGCGCCAGCGTCGGCGAGGTCGCGCAATGCGCCTGCGAAGCCATCCATCGGGCAGAGCAGCCGCTCGTAGATCAGCTTCTGGCCGGTCTGGCGCGCGAACTCGGCATGGATGAAGGGGGACTGACTGTGCGCTACCGGATTGCCGAGCACGGCATAGCGGCTCGGGGCGGGCGAGTCGGCCCTCTGCACGCTCACGGCGCCGCGGTCAGCGTGGTCTCGAGATTTTCCTCGCGCGTGAAGCGAAAGCGCGAGGTGATCACGAGCTGGTCGGCGTTTCTGCGCATCGGCGCCGTGAAGCGGCCGTAGGGCGCTGCCGCCATCACGATCGCAGTCGCGCGCCGGTCCAAAATCTTCGAGCCGGAGCCGCGCACGACCTCGGTCTCGACAACCCGGCCCTCGGCATCGACGGTCACGTTCATGGTCAGTTCGCCGTAGAGCTTGCGGCCCTGGTTCTCGGGGAAGTTGCGGGTGCCGCGCTCTTCGATCTTGCGGCGCAGCGAGTCGTAGTAGAGCGCATAGACCTCCTCGCGCGTCGCCGGGCTGATGTAGCGCTTCTTTGGCCGCGCGTTCTCGTCGTTGATGCGCTTCTCGATCTCGGCCAGCGTCTCGACGAGCTGGCGCCGCCGGTTCTCCTGCTCGCGCTCGTCGGGCGTGCCCTGGTCGCGCAGCGGATCGGTCGGCGGCAGCATCGCCAGCTCGCGGCGCAGCTGGGTCAGGAGCTGCTGCTGCGTCTCCTGCATCTGTTCGATCTGCTTCTTGGTGTCTTCGTTGGCATCGCCGAACTCGGTCTGCGCCGAAGGCGGCAGCGGCGACGTCGCCCGCCCGGCCGCGGCCTCGCCACCGCCGGCCAGGCTGGCCTGCGCGATCGCCTGCGCCTTCTCCGGCGCCTGGCTGGAGCGCGAGTTGACGAGGATCACTTCCAGTGGCGAGTCCTGGAACATGCGGTTGAAGCCCTCGGGGTCGACGAAGCGCACCCCGAGGAGCGCGAGGTGGGCACCGATCGACACGGCCAGCGCGATCTGCAGCGCCGAAAACCGGATGGGCAAAGCGAGCTTCACGCCTCGGTGGCGGCAGCGAAGGTGTCGGTCGTCGCATCGGAGTCGCTCGGCATCACGTCGATGGCCAGCGTCAGCGGGCCGGCGCCGGCTTCGGTGTCGTCTTCGTCTGTTTCAGCGCGATCCTGGCAGGCCTCGGCCGCCGTCGTCGCTCGGGCCGCAGCATCGTCGCGACGAGCGACGACGCTGGCGGCGAGGTCGAGCGTCAGCAGGTCGGCGGCACCGACCTGCACGCGCACGGCACTGCCACGCGGCAGCGATTCGGCGCCGACGGCGCGAAAAACCAGCGGCAGCGTATCGACGCGGACGAGGCCGTCTTTCATGACCGTGGCGTCGAGTTCGCGGACGCTGTCCTGCGCCAGCGAGCGCAGCGCCCAGTAGCGCTCGATGCCGGCCTGAAAGCCGTTGTAGGCGGCATACGACGCATCGAAGTCGGCAATGACGGCGAGCAGCTGTACGTCCTTCGGCTTGAACGGCGCCGCCAGCGCTGCGGTGCGGCCGTGGCGCGCGCAGGCAATCAGCTGCCACTGGTTAACGAGATCGACATAGCGGCGCAACGGCGACGTTGCCCACGTGTACTGCGCCACGCCCATGCCGGCGTGCGGTGCCGGCCGTGTACCCATGCGCACCTTCACGCCGGGCGCGAGGCTGGCCTGACTGCGATAGATGCCCGGTACGCCGCACTCCGCGAGCCAGCCACCCCAGGTGCTGTTGGCGAGGATCATCGCCTCGGCGACGATGAGGTCGAGCGGCGAGCCGCGCCGTCGCGTCGTGATCTCGACCCGCTCGCTGCCGGTGATCGCCGCGCCTTCTTCGACGTCGAGCCGAAACACGTAGTCGGGGCGGTTGAAGTTCTCGGGCTTGCCGCGCACGACCTCGCGGCCGGCCTTCAGGTGCCGCGCCAGGCCGTGCAGGAAGGTGAGCTCGGCAGCGAACGGCAGCTCGGCCGGCAGGCCGGCGGCGAGGCTCTCTTCATGGACGACGGCGTCGAGCACGTCGTGCCGCAGGTTGGCAGCGATGCGCACGCGCTCGAGCCGCGTCTCGCTCGACAGGACCGCGAGCGAGGCTTCGTCGAAGGCGACGTAGAGCGAGATCACCGGCGCGTCGCGGCCTTCGCCGAGCGTGAATGCTTCGACCACCGGCGCAGGCAGCATCGTCAGCTTGTGGCCGGGGATGTAGACCGTCGAGAGCCGGTCGCGCGCGACCTGGTCGACGGCCGATCCCGGCGCCACCGCCAGCCCCGGCGCCGCGATGTGGATGCCGACGACGACCCTGCCGCTGCCGAGCCCTTGCACCGAGAGCGCGTCGTCGATCTCGGTCGTCTGCGAGTCGTCGATCGAAAAGGCAAGCGCGCTGCCGAGCGGAAGGCTATCCGTGATCGCGGGTGCGTCGATGGCCGGGAAGGCGACGCCTCGCGGGAACTCTTCGAACAGGAAGCGGCGCCAGTGGAACTCGTAGGGCGAGTCGATGGCGCCGGCCGCCTTGAGCAGGTCGAGCGGGGCGCGGCCGGTGCGGCGGGCAGCGTCGACCACCGCCTTGTATTCGGGCGCGTTCTTGTCAGGCTTGAAGAGGATGCGGTAGAGCTGCTCGCGCACCGGTGCGGGACAGTGGCCCGCTGCAAGCTCGCCGGCCCAGGTCTCGACCTGCGCGACGACCAGTCGCTTTCGTTCGATGCCGAGCAGGGCCGCCTTGACGATCTCTTCCGGCGCCTTGCGAAAGCGCCCCTTGCCGAGGCGGCGGAAGTAGTGCGGCGCGCCGAACAGGCTGAGCAACGCAGCCGCTTCCTGCGCCACTGCCGTCGACGAACCGAAGTAGTCGCGGGCCAGTTCGGCGAAACCGAAGTCGCCTTCGGGCGCAAACTCCCAGGCGAGGTCGAGGTCGACCTCGGCGGCGATCCGCTCGGCATTCGCGAGCAGCACCTCGGGCTCGGGGCTGGCAAAGCGGAGCAGCGCGCTCGCCGCCTTGACCTTGGCGCGCTTGCCCGAGCCGAGCTCGATCTGAAGCGATGTGTCGGTCTCGCTCAGGATGCGGCCGGCGTGAAACCGACCGGCGTCTTCGAAGAGGGCGTACATGGGGCGGCGATTGTCGCCTGCGGCGTCGCTTCCAGCTGTGAGGTCAGTAGCTTCGCCCGCCCTTGTACCGGGCATGGCTTCGCGGCGCCAGAACGGCCGATTTCGCGATCGCCGCGAAGCTCCCCGCCGCGTGGGCATGGCAGATCGCCAGGCCGAGCGCATCGGCCGCATCGGGCCCGGGCGGCGAGGGCAGGCCGAGCAGCCGCATCACCATCTGTTGCACCTGTTCCTTCTTCGCCTGGCCGTGGCCGACGACGGCGCGCTTCATCTGCAGGGCGGTGTACTCCGCGACGCTGAGCTCGTGTGCGACGAGGGCGCAAAGAGCGGCGCCGCGCGCCTGGCCGAGCAGCAACGTCGACTGCGGATTGACGTTGACGAACACGATTTCGACCGAGGCGCAGGTCGGTGCGTAGCGCGCCGCCACTTCGCGCACGCCTTCGAAAATGATCTTCAGCCGCCCCGGGAGGTCATGAATCGCGACGGCTTGAGTGCGAATGGTGCCGCTGGCCACATAGCGCAGGCGCTGGCCGTCGCGCTCGACGACGCCGAAGCCCGTCGTGCGCAGGCCGGGGTCGATGCCGAGGACTCGCATGGAGGTCCCGATTAGATGCCGAAATACCAGCGCACCGAGTGAAAGAACACCGGTGCCGCGAAGCAGAGCGGGGCGACGCGATCGAGCAGGCCGACGGCGCCCGTCACCGACGAGTTGCCGCGCCAGTTGCGAACGCCGGCGTCGCGCTTGAGCGCTTTCATCACGAACTCGCCGAGCGTGCCGGCTGCGCCTGCAGCCGCGCCCATCGCCAGCGCCGGGATCGGCTTGAACGGCGTCGCCCAATAAAGAAGCAGGCCGACGACGCCGGCAGCCGCGGCGCCGATGCCCCAGGCCCGCCACGAGAACGAGCGGCTGATGGCGCGTGCCACAGGCCGCCGCCGCAGCCACCGGCTCGCCACCTCTTGTGCGACCTGCGCGGCACTGACCGCGAGCACGAGGTAGAGCACGAGAAATGCGCCGCGCTCGCGGTAGTTGGGCAGGTCGAGCAGCAGCAGCGCCGGCGCATGGCTCATGCCGTAGACGCAGACGGTGATGCCCCACTGGATCTTGGCGGTCCGCTCGAGAAAGCGGAACGGATCGTTGGCAAGCGCGCTGATGACCGGGATCGCGAAGAACACGTAGACCGGGATGAAGACCGTGAAGGCGTTGAACTGGCGCTCGGCGACGAGCACGTACTGCGCCGGCAGGACGACGAAGAACGCAAGCAGCAGGCTGCGGTGGTCGCCGCGCCGCGTGTGCGTGAGCGTCACGAACTCGCGCAGTGCCAGGAAAGAGACGAGGCCGAACAGCAGCGTCGAGCCGAAAGGCCCCGAGGCCCAGGCGATCCAGAAGAGCAGCGCACCCGCCCACACGGCACGCAGTTCGCGCGCGAACTGGTCGCTGGCGGCAACCTGGCGATCGCTGCCGTCGCGAAACGAGCGGCTGAAGGCGTAGAGCGTGACCAGCGCGAGCACGCCGAACAGGGCGACGAACAGCAGGCCGACCTGCTGCGACACGGTGAGCGTGCGGAGGCTGCCCATGGCGGATCAGGCGACGTCGCGCAGCGCCATCACGGCAGCGCGGGCGCGATCGAGAAAGGTCCGCCGGTCCTCGCCGGCGCCGAGCGCGAGCGGCGCCCCGAACACGACCGTGCACAGGATCGGCACCGGCACGACTTCGCCCTTGGGCATCACGCGCTGGACGTTGTCGATCCACGCCGGGATCAACTGCACGTCGGGGAATTCGCGGGCGAGCGAATAGAGACCCGACTTGAACTGCGCCGGATCGGCCGCGTGACCGCGCGTGCCTTCGGGAAAGATCACCAGCGAGTCGCCGTTGCGGAGCGCCTCGAGGAGCGGCTCGAGCGGGTCTTCGTCGGCCTTTCGTTCGCGGCTGACGTAGACGGCGTTGAAGATCTCGCGCGTGATCCAGTGCTTCAGCGGCGACGCCGTCCAGTAATCGCGGGCCGCGATCGGCCGCGTCACGGCGCGCAGGTCGCGCGGCAGCGCCGCCCAGACCAGGACCCAGTCGAAGTGGCTCTGGTGGTTGGCAAAATAGATGCGCTGCTCGGCCTTCGGCGTTGTCCCGTACCAGTGGCCCTGGGCGCCAGTGATGAGGCGGGCAGCGAAGGCGAGCGCGAGGCCCGCGGCTTCGGGAGCTTTCAATGCCTGAAGTGGCGGACGCCCGTGAACACCATGGCGATGCCGCGCTCGTTGGCGGCGGCGATGACCTGATCGTCGCGCATCGAGCCGCCCGGCTGGATCACCGACGAGGCGCCGCAGTCGATGACGACATCGAGGCCGTCGCGAAACGGGAAGAAGGCATCGCTCGCGACCGCCGAGCCGGCCAGCGTGAGCCCCGCCGCCTCGGCCTTGATCTTCGCGATGCGGGCCGAATCGAGACGGCTCATCTGGCCGGCGCCGACGCCGAGCGTCATGCCGTCGGCGCAGAAGACGATGGCGTTGCTCTTCACGAATTTCGCCACGTTCCACGCGAACAGCAGGTCGCGGGTCTGCTCGGGGGTCGGCCGCAGCGTGGTCACGACGCGCAGGTCGGCCTCGGTGATCTCGTGGCGGTCGGCCGTCTGCACCAACATGCCGGAGCCGACGCGCCTGCTGTCGTTGCGGCCGCCGCCGGCATCGGTGCCCGCCGGCGGCAGGTCGATCTGCAGCACTCGCACGTTGGCCTTAGCGGTGAACACGGCGAGCGCTTCCGGCGCGTACGCCGGCGCGATCAGGACCTCGACGAACTGCTTGGCCACGTGCTGCGCGCAGGCGAGATCCACCTCGGCGTTGAAAGCGATGATGCCGCCGAAGGCCGATGTCGGGTCCGTCTTCAACGCCTTCGCATACGCCTCGGCACTGCTCGCCCCGAGTGCGACGCCGCACGGATTGGCATGCTTGACGATCACGCAGGCCGGCGCTGCGAGGCTCGTCACGCAAGCCCAGGCCGCGTCGGCATCGGCGATGTTGTTGTACGAAAGCTCCTTGCCCTGCAGCTGCCTAGCCGTCACAAGCGAGCCGGGCGACGGCGTCATGTCGCGGTAGAAGGCGGCGCGCTGGTGCGGGTTCTCGCCGTAGCGCAGATCCTGGAGCTTGACGAAGCGGCTGTGGATACGGGCCGGGAACTCGACGCGCTCTGGCACGCCTTCAGTCGGGCCAGCGAGCGACGACAGGTACTCGCTGATCGCTGCGTCGTAATCGGCGATGCGGTTGAAGGCGGCGACGGCGAGCGCGAAGCGGCAGGCTTCCGACACCGCGCCGCTCGCGCGCAGGTCGGCGACGACGCTGTCGTATTGCGACGCGTCGGTCAGCACGGCGACGTCGTTCCAGTTCTTGGCTGCCGATCGCACCATCGCCGGGCCGCCGATGTCGATGTTCTCGATCGCCTCGGCAAGCGTGCAATCGGGCCGCGCCACCGTCGCTTCGAACGGATAGAGGTTGACGACGAGGATGTCGATCGTGGTGATGCCGTGGCGCGCGAGCGCCGCCATGTGCTCGGGTGTGTCGCGGCGCGCCAGCAGGCCGCCGTGCACGGTGGGATGCAGCGTCTTGACGCGGCCGTCGAGCATCTCCGGAAAGCCGGTGTGTTCGGCGACTTC
>JAYVNL010000387.1:0-2702 GCA_043758495.1 Rhizobacter sp. | reverse complement strand
GCGCCGAACAGGTAGTCCGGGGCCGCGGGCAAAGCCACGACGCGCTCGGCTGCTTCGGCCTTCGACACCTGGGCCGGTGCTGCCGTCGCAGCGGGGAGGCTGCGAGCGGGGGCGGACGCTGGCGGCTCGGCCGTCGCCGCCGCAGGCGCGTCTTTCGGCCGCGGCTCAGCGGCCTTTGCTGACGACACGTTCGGCTCGCCATGCGGCGCCGTCTCCAACGGTACGGTCGCGGTCGTTCCGCCTTCCGTCACGGTCGCCTGAGGCGCAACGACTCCCGGCGTGGCCGACGGGATAGCGCGCACGGTGATGGCACGGACCGGAACGGCCGCCCTGCTGTCCGATGCCCTCGCGCTCGGCCGCGTGCTCGTGAACGCCGCCGCGTGCATCAGCAGCGCGGCGGCCACGGCCAGCCAGATCCGCGACGCGGCCGGAGGCGAGAGGGCACCGCTCCGGCCACCCGGCAGGGCGGCTGCGCCATTCAATCCGCTCTTCCTCCGGCGTGCCTTCTATTGCACGACCTCGCGCCAGCTGATCCGCTTGCCGATGAAAAGTGGCGGCGCCACGTAAGTCTGCGGCGTCAGGCGACGGCTGTCGCCCTGGCGGACGTTGGCCTGGAAGTCGCCCGGGTTGTTGTTGCCCGGTGCCCGCTCGCGCTGGATGACGTTGAAGCCAACGTTCAGCGAGTTCGCAAGGTAGTTGGAGATGACGCCGTCGGTTCCGGACAGGGGCGCGGTGGTCACCGCCGTGCCGGTGCGGAAGTCGAGCTGGTTGAACCAGCTGTGGCCGCCGATGCTGCACGGAATGTCCATCGGCACGTTGCTGGCGAACACCAGCGTTCCGAGCACCAGCTTCATGTCGACGTTGACCCGTTCGCCGGATTCCGCCAGGTCGACCACCCAGCCGTCCGTCTTCGTGCAGTTCGCTGTGCAAGCGATCGTCCGGATCGGCAGCGGATCGGTGGGAAGCACCGGCAGGGCTCCGACCTGTGTCATCTGCATTCCGCGCAGCGAGTCGCGAAGAGGAGACGGGTAAATTGATGGCGGCGTGCCCGCGGCAACAGTAGTCAGCTTATCCCTGATGCCATAGACCGACTGCGCAGCGGTATAGGCCACGTCGGTTTCGCCGAGCAACTTGCCGGTGCCGACCAGGAGGAACGGCTCGCCGTTCAGCTCCGCAAGCTCAGGCCGGGTCGTGATCGGCTGGCCTACTCCGCCTTTCGTCGCCGTGCCGACAAGAGTCGCCTGGGAAGTCGGCGCAAAGTCGAAACGCCAGATGTTGCCCAGCAAATCGCCTCCGTAGGCCCGCAAAGTGGCGTTGTTTACCAACACGTTGTCCACGTAATTATTGATCTGCGCCAAGCCGCTGGGCGTCGTGCTGTCGCCGGCACCGGTGCTGGTCTTCGACTGCAGCAATCCCGTCATCGCGTCGACCACATAAATAAAGCCCTCGCCGTCCCCGCTCACGCCGTTCAGGTTGTTGTAGCCCGACGTGAAGATGGCGACCCAGCGCGCTCCGATCTTGCTGATCACCGGCTTGCCGAAGCTGACTCCCAGGTTGCAGTCCGCACGCGTTCCGATCGGGCCGGCTGAGGGCGCCGGACAGACGGTGTTGTCCTGCTTGAACTCCCAGAGCGCCGCCGGTGCGGCGGGATTCGTGACGTCGAGCGCGTAATAGCCTTTGCCACCTGCGTTGAAGCCGCCGACCAGGATCGTGTGCCAGTTGGTGCCGTCGAAAACATCGCTCGCGACCGGCGTGCCGTCGACGAAGAACTGATGGGTCCGGTCGTAATTCTTGTCGGCCAGCTGGTACATCTTCGGCAAAACCGCGCTCGGGATCACCGCCCAGGCTTCCTGACCCTTCAGCGAGTCGGTCACCGAACCGTAGAAGGCGTGCAGCATGCCGTCATTGCCGCCGACATAGACCATCGACGCCCGGTTCGCATTGATGCTCTTGAACAGCTGATAGTTGTTTTCCGTGTAGTCGGCGAACGGTTGCTTCACGTAGACCGGCTGCGAGTCGACCAAGTCACCGAGCACATTGGTTCTCTTTCGGAAGAGCTTCGTCGTCGACCCCGTCACGAAGCCTTCGCTGCCGCGCTGCCCGCGCAGGAAGTTCACGATCGCACCCGGTGCCTGGGCGGCAAGGAGTTGCGGATCGGTAGGCAAGTACGCGGTGAATTGGCTCAGGAGCGAAACGTTGGCTGCCGAGAAGTTCGCCTTCTCCGCCGTGTTCATGGTGCCGACAACGGTGACCGGGCTTGCGCCGCCGACATCGCACTCCATGGTGTTCCAGGCGAAGTCGACGAGGCTGCTCCCGCGCATCAGGTAGATGTTGCGGTTGTCGCAGGTCCGGAACGTTCTCTGGTCGAGCAACGCCTTGGCGGACCATACACGCGGCGTGTTCAGGACCCCGGTGACCGAGTTGATCGTGAACGCCTCGAGTTCCCCGATCCACGAGCCCGACTCATACGACGAGCCGTAGACGAAGTTGTTCGTCGACGTGGGCGTCAGGCTGGAGATCGCGTCGGCAGCGCCAGCTGCGGAAGTGGTGTCGACCTTGGCGAGCGCGTCGGCCAGACCGTCGATCACCGTGGTCGGGTCATTGGCGCTGAAGAAGCGGCCGCGACCGTTCACGGCGGTGTGCCAGAAATCGTCGATCGACTTCGGATTGTTGTAGTTGTCGGGGTTGGCGTAGTTCAGGCT
>JAYVNL010000386.1:0-8472 GCA_043758495.1 Rhizobacter sp. | reverse complement strand
TCAGGAGCGGCTTCGGCACCGCCGAGCGAGGTGCGCGCCTGGTTGCTGCGCATCCACGACGCTGCCAGCCGGCGCAACTTCCAGGGCACGTTCATCGTCAGCGGCGGCGGCGCGATGGCCAGCGCCCGCATCGCCCACTTCTTCGAGGGCCCGAACCAGTACGAGCGCGTCGAGTCGCTCGACGGCCGGCAGCGCAAGGTGTTTCGCCACAACGACGTGGTTCAGACCGTCTGGCCCGGCAGCCACATCGCCATGATCGAGCAGCGCGGCATGCTCAGCTCGTTCCCGGCGCTGCTGCAGGCCGGCGACGACGGCATCTCCGAGTGGTACGACGTCCATGCCGACGGCGTCGAGCGGGTCGCTGGCCACGACGCCAACGTCCTCGTCGTCAAGGCGCGCGACGCGGTCCGCTTCGGCTACCGGCTCTGGGCCGACCGCGCGTCCGGGCTGCTGCTGCGCGCAGACGTCGTCGCCGCCAATGGCGAGGTCCTCGAGACATCGGCGTTCTCGGATGTCGCGATCGGCATTCGCTCGCAGCCGGAGAGCGTCATCCACGCGATGAAGCGGCTCGACGGCTACCGCGTCGTCCGCCCGGTGCTGACGCCGACCCGCCTCGATGCCGAAGGCTGGACGATGCGCGCGCCGGCGCCGGGCTTTCGCCAGGTGAGCTGCGTGCG
The DNA here is from genome assembly GCA_043758495.1 of Rhizobacter sp. GTDB lineage: Bacteria > Pseudomonadota > Gammaproteobacteria > Burkholderiales > Burkholderiaceae_C > Schlegelella_A. The sequence goes on along the minus strand of JAYVNL010000386.1, from coordinate 7,795 downwards.
CCGCCAGATGGAGTCGCCGGGCGATGCGGTGGCCGACGCTTCGCAGCCGCCGGTGATTCAAAGCATCTATTCCGACGGGCTGACGTATGTCTCGGTGTTCATCGAGCCGTTTCGTGCCGACCGCCACGCGCGGCCGCTGCTCGCGGTGATGGGTGCCACCTCGACGCTGGCGCAGCGGCAAGGCGATTTCTGGATCACCGTGGTCGGCGACACGCCGGTGGCAACGTTAAAAACCTTCTTCGGCGCGCTTGAGCGCCGCAAGCCCTGAATAACTGGAAGTCCCCATGACGAACTCGCTCCCTCCTCGCTCCTTCTCGCGCGCCTTGGCGAGCCGACTCGCACCGGCGGTGCTGGCGCTGTCGGCGAGCCTGTTTGCCTTGGCGGCGCCATCGCTGGCACGCGCCCAGGGGTTGCCCGATTTCACGGAGCTCGTCGAGAAAGTCGGTCCCGCGGTGGTCAACATCCGCACCACGGAGAAGGCCCGTGCCGGCCGCGGCGGCTCCGGTGGCGAGGTGGACGAAGACATGCTCGAGTTCTTCCGCCGCTTCGGCGTGCCGATGCCGAACCGGCCGAATCCGCGCGCGCCGCAGCAGCCGCAGCCGGACAGCGAACCGACACCGCGTGGCGTCGGCTCCGGCTTCATCCTCAACGGCGACGGCTACGTGATGACGAACGCCCACGTCATCGAAGGCGCCGAGGAGGTCATCGTCACCCTGGCCGACAAGCGCGAGTTCAAGGCCCGCACCATCGGCGCCGACAAGAAGAGCGATGTCGCGCTCGTCAAGATCGACGCCAGCGGCCTGCCGACGGTGCGCATCGGCGATGTCGCCAAGCTGAAGGTCGGCGAATGGGTCATCGCCATTGGCTCGCCGTTCGGGCTCGAGAGCACGGTGACCGCCGGCATCGTCAGCGCCAAGTCGCGCGACACCGGCGAGTTGCTGCCGCTGATCCAGACCGACGTCGCCATCAATCCCGGCAACTCCGGCGGCCCGCTGATCAACATGCGGGGCGAGGTCGTCGGCATCAACTCGCAGATCTACAGCCGCTCGGGTGGTTATCAGGGCATCTCGTTCGCGATCCCGATCGACGAGGCGACGCGGGTGTCGGAGCAGCTTCGTGCCGGCGGCCGCGTCATCCGCGGCCGCATCGGTGTCGTCATCGACCGCGTCACCCGTGAAGTATCCGAGTCGATCGGGCTCGGCAAGCCGACCGGCGCGCTTGTCCGCAGCGTCGAGGCGGGCGGCCCGGCGGAGAAGGCCGGCGTCGAAGCCGGCGACATCATCACCAAGGTCGAAGGCAAGACGGTCGAGACAGCAGGCGAGTTGCCGCGCGTCGTCGGCAGCATCAAGCCGGGCAACAAGACGACGCTGCAGGTGTTCCGGCGCGGCGGCTACCGCGAGCTCGCGGTCGTCGTCGCCGAGCTCGAGCCGGAGCGCGTCGTCGCGAAGCGCACGCCCGAGAAGGAAGGCGCGAAGCCGGCTGCGGTCAGCAGCTTCGGACTCGCCGTCTCCGACCTCACCGACGCACAACGCCGCGAGCTGAAGATCAAGAACGGCGTCCGCGTCGACACCGCGGAAGGCGTCGCCGCCCGCGCCGGCATGCGCGAAGGCGACGTCATCGTCACCGTCGATAACGTCGAGGTCACGGGCGCCAAGCAGTTCGACGCCGTCATGGCCAAGCTCGACAAGGCCAAGCCGGCGACGCTGCTGGTGCGCCGTGGCGACGCCGCCACCTTCCTGATCCTGCGGCCGGCACGTTGAGGAAAACCCGCAAATCCATTCGTTAGTGGGCACTGACAGACATTCAGGCTTCGGCGTGGTCGCTTTCCGCCATGCAGGAGCTGCCGGGCGTCGTCCATTGAAGCGCACCCAACCGCCGAAGTTGCCCCCAGTACATCCACAGGCGATTGTGGATAAGCTGTGGACAGAAATTCGTGTTGGGGCGCGGCAACGCGAAGAAATCAAGCACTGGCGCGGCTTGCCGAAGGGTGCTTTTGGCTACAATGACTTCACCCAACAAGCAGTTGCCAAACGTTTTTGTTGGAAGGCGCGTCCGTAATCGACGTGCCTTTTTTTTGTCTTCCGCCGCGTGGCTACGCCACGCCTAACTTCGCTGCGCGAAGTTAGCGTCGACGCATCGGCTTCGCCGTTGTGACGTTCGGTCGGCGTCTTTCCGCAACGCAGTGAGCATGGACCACATCCGCAATTTTTCGATCATCGCGCACATCGATCACGGCAAGTCGACGTTGGCCGACCGACTGATCCAGCGCTGCGGCGGATTGAGCGAGCGCGAGATGGAAGCGCAGGTGCTCGATTCGATGGACATCGAGCGCGAGCGCGGCATCACCATCAAGGCACAGACCGCGGCATTGACCTACACCGCGAAGGACGGGCAGCTCTATCAACTCAACCTGATCGACACGCCCGGCCACGTCGACTTCTCGTACGAAGTGAGCCGATCGCTCTCGGCCTGCGAGGGCGCGCTGCTGGTGGTCGACGCCAGCCAGGGCGTCGAGGCGCAGACGGTGGCCAACTGCTACACGGCGCTCGACCTCGGCGTCGAGGTCGTGCCGGTGCTGAACAAGATGGACCTGCCGCAGGCCGACCCCGACCGCGCCCGCGAGGAGATCGAGGACGTCATCGGCATCGACGCCACGAATGCGATCCCGTGCAGTGCCAAGACCGGCGAGGGCATCGACGACATCCTCGAGGCTGTGGTTGCGCGCATGCCGGCGCCGCGCGGCCGGCCCGACGGGCCATTGCGGGCAATGATCATCGACTCCTGGTTCGACACCTACGTCGGCGTCGTCATGCTGGTGCGCGTCGTCGACGGCCAGCTGGTGCGCGGCGAACGGATCCGCCTTATGGCGAGCAACGCCGTTTTTGCCGCCGAGCAGCTCGGCGTCTTCACCCCGAACTCGGTGGCGCGCGACCGATTGAAGGCCGGCGAGGTCGGCTTCGTGATCGCCGGCATCAAGGAGCTGCAGGCGGCCAAGGTCGGCGACACGATCACGCTCGAGAAGAAGCTGCCGAACAACGCCGGCGTTGCCAACGAGGCGCTGCCGGGCTTCAAGGAGATCCAGCCGCAGGTCTTTGCCGGGCTCTATCCGACCGAGGCCAGCGAGTACGACCAGCTCCGCGATGCCCTCGAAAAGCTGAAGCTGAACGACTCGTCGCTGCGCTACGAGCCCGAGGTCAGCCAGGCGCTCGGCTTCGGCTTTCGCTGTGGCTTCCTCGGCCTGCTGCACATGGAGATCGTGCAGGAGCGGCTCGAGCGCGAGTTCGACCAGGATCTGATCACGACGGCGCCGTCGGTTGTCTACCAGGTGGCACTCAACGACGGCACCATCCTGCAGGTCGACAATCCGTCGAAGATGCCCGACCTCGGCCGCATCGCCGAGATCAGGGAGCCGATCGTCACGGTGCAGCTCTACATGCCGCAGGAGCACGTCGGCCCGGTCATGACGCTGGCCAACCTGAAGCGCGGCGAGCAGAAGAACATGGCCTACCACGGGCGCCAGGTCATGCTCACTTACGAAATGCCGCTGGCCGAGATCGTGCTCGACTTCTTCGACAAGCTGAAGAGCGTGTCGCGCGGCTACGCATCGATGGACTACGAGTTCAAGGAATACCGCGCCGCCGACGTCGTCAAGGTCGACATCCTGCTCAACGGCGACAAGGTCGACGCGCTCTCCATCATCGTCCACCGCAGCCAGAGCCAGTACCGCAGCCGGGCGGTCGTGAGCAAGATGCGCGAGCTCATTTCGAGGCAGATGTACGACGTCGCCATACAGGCGGCTATCGGGGCCAACATCATCGCGCGTGAGACAATCAAGGCGCTGCGAAAGAACGTGATCGCCAAGTGCTACGGCGGCGACATCACGCGCAAGAAGAAGCTGCTCGAGAAACAGAAGGCCGGCAAGAAGCGCATGAAGCAGATCGGCTCCGTCGAGGTGCCGCAGGAAGCCTTCCTCGCCATTCTCCAGGTGGATGACTGATGGGTGTGGTGACTGGTTTGCTCTATGCCTGCCTCGGCGTTTTCGGCGCTGGCTGGTACTTCAACAAGTGGTCCGGCAACTTTTCGCTGCTGCTGTTTGTCCTCACGCTGGTGACCTTCGGTTACTGGCTGGCCGAGCGTTTCTACTTCGCACCGCGGCGCCTGAGGGCCGTCGACGCCTACGAGCAGAACGACGCTGTCCGGCGTGCCCAGCTGGCACAAAAGGGCATCACCAAGGTCGACGACCACAGCGTCGAGACAAAGCAGGCGCTGCTCCTCCAGCCTTGGTGGCTCGACTGGACGGCCGGTCTCTTCCCGGTGATCCTGGTTGTGTTTCTGCTGCGCTCGTTCCTGTTCGAGCCGTTCAAGATTCCCTCGGGGTCGATGATGCCGACGCTGCTCATCGGCGATCTCATTCTCGTCAACAAATTCCACTACGGCGTGCGTCTGCCGGTCATCAACAAGAAGATCATCGCCAATCACGATCCCGAGCGCGGCGACGTGATGGTGTTCCGCTTCCCGAAGGACCCGAGCACCGACTTCATCAAGCGGGTCGTCGGCGTGCCCGGCGATGAAATCGTCTTTCGCAACCAGCAACTCTTCATCAACGGTGAGCCCGCTAAGCTCGACGCCGCGCCGCCGCCCGGGTTCTACGATGAAGACTCCCGTTCCTTCACGCCTGCCTTCGACGAAAAGCTCGGCGCGATACAGCACGGTATCCTCATTAATCCTCAGTCCAGCCGCTCTTGGAGGCGCGAGGAGGGTAGCCAGTATCCATTTCGCGATAACTGCCGCTACAGTGACGACAGCGTGACGTGCAAGGTGCCCGCGGGCAACTATTTCATGATGGGCGACAACCGCGACAACTCGCTCGATTCGCGCTACTGGGGGTTCGTTCCCGACGAGAACATCGTCGGCAAGGCGTTCTTCATCTGGATGAATTTCGGCGACCTGAAGCGGATCGGGTCGTTCCGCTAGCCGGGGAGGTGTCGATGAACAGAGTGGTCGGCAAGGCGCGGGATCAACGCGGCGTCACCCTGTTCGGGCTGCTCTTCTGGGCCGTCGTGGTCGGCTTTCTCGCGCTCGTCGGCATGCGGGTGCTGCCGGCGCTGAACGAATACTTCACCATCAAGCGGGCGATCAACAAGATCACCACCGAAGGCACGACGGTGCCGGAGATCCGGACCGCGTTCGAGCGCCAGAAAGACGTCGAGTATTCGATCACCACGATCTCCAGCAAGGATCTCACGATCACCAAGGAGAACGACAAGATCGTCGTCAGCTTCGCCTACGACAAGGAAGTCGAACTCGTGGCGCCTGTCTACCTTCTCATCAAGTTCGAGGGCCGATCGAACTAGTCCCTTCGCGACTCGCTTCTTCCGTTTCGCGAGTACGCTCACCACCGATGGATTCCCGTCTAGCCGCCCTGCAACAACGCATCGGTCACCGATTCAACGACCCTGACCTCCTCCAGCGGGCCTTGACTCACCGCAGCTTAGGCTCGGACCACAACGAGCGGCTCGAATTCCTGGGCGACGCAGTCCTGAGTCTGGTCGTCTCCAGCCTGCTGTTCGACCGGCTTGGCAATTCCGACGAAGGCGACCTGACCCGCGTACGCGCTCACCTCGTTCGCGAAGACAGCCTGCACCGGGCCGCCCTGCAGCTCGGGCTGCCAGAGTCGCTTCGGCTCGGCGAAGGCGAGGCCCGCGGCGGTGGTGCCTTGCGTGCGTCGATCCTCGCCGATGCGCTCGAAGCGTTGATCGGCGCCACCTTCCTCGACGGCGGCCTCGTCGCCGCGCGGGCCCTGGTGGAAAGCCTGTTCGGCGAGATCATCGACACGACCGACATCGCGAGCTGGACCAAGGACGCCAAGACCGAGCTGCAGGAGTGGCTGCAGGGCCGGCGCATCAACGTGCCGACCTACCGCATCGTCGCCACCCGCGGCCAGGCCCACGCCCAGACGTTCGAGGTCGAATGCGCCGTGCCGGCGCTCAGCCTGCAGGAATCCGGCGAAGGCAAGTCGCGCCGCGCTGCCGAGCAGGAAGCAGCGCGCCGCATGCTCGACGCGCTCCGCGCCAGCGACCAGCCGGGAAGCCCGCTGCAGTCCTGATGGCCGACCCGGAGCCCGTCGTTGCTGCGGGGAAGAGGTGTGGCCTGGTCGCCATCGTCGGCCGCCCGAACGTCGGCAAGTCAACGCTTCTGAACGCCCTCGTCGGCCAGAAGATCAGCATCACGTCGAACAAGGCGCAGACGACGCGCCATCGCATCACCGGCATCCGCACGCGCGACACCGCGCAGTTCGTGTTCGTCGACACGCCCGGATTCCAGACCCGCCACGTCGCGGCACTGAACCGATCGCTGAACCGGGCCGTCACTGGCACCGTAGCCGATGTCGACGTGATGCTGCTGGTCGTCGAGGCCGGCCGCTTCGGCAACGACGACGCCAATGTGCTGGCGCTGCTGCCGCCCGACAAGCCGGTCCTGCTCGTCGCCAATAAGCTCGACACCGTGACGCGTCGCGCCGACCTGGCGCCATGGCTGCAGGAGATGCAAAAGCGCTACGCCTTCGCGGAATTCGTGCCGATGTCGGCCGAGAAAGCGGCCGACGTCGAGCGCCTGCTCGGCATCGTCGAGCCCTACCTGCCCGAGCAGCCGTGGCTCTACGAGGAAGACGCGCTCACCGACCGCAGCGACCGCTTCCTGGCCGCCGAGATCGTCCGCGAGAAGCTGTTCCGCCTGACCGGCGATGAGCTGCCCTACACGTCGACGGTGATCATCGACAAGTACGAGGAAGAGGGTGACTTGCGCCGCATCGCCGCGACCATCGTCGTCGAGCGCGACGCCCACAAGGGCATGATCATCGGCAGCGGTGGCGAGCGGCTGAAGCGGATCGGCTCGGAGTCGCGGCAAGAGCTCGAGCGGCTGCTCGGTGCCCGCGTCTTCATCGAGCTGTGGGTCAAGGTACGCGGCGGCTGGGCCGACGACGACGCCCATCTGCGTTCTTACGGCTACGAGTAGGCGCGCGCGAAACCATGGCTGCGCGGCCGGCCCGACCGGTGCCGCTCTCGGCGTATGTGCTGCACCGATACGAGTGGAGCGAGTCCAGCCTCATCCTCGACGTGTTCACGCGCGAGCAGGGGCGGGTCGCCGCTGCCGCGAAAGGGGCACGGCGGCCCTTCTCGCAACTGCGCAGCGTCCTGCTGCCATTCCAGCGCATCCACGTCTCCTTCGGCAGGCCGGCCCATGGCGACGAGGTCCGCGAGGTCGAGACGCTCCGTTCCGCCGAGTGGATGGGCGGCCACGCCATGCTCACCGGCGCGGCGCTTTTCAGCGGTTTCTATCTCAACGAGTTACTCATGAAGCTGCTGGCGCGGCACGACCCCCATGCCGCCCTGTTCGATGCCTACGCCGCGACGCTGGCCAGCCTCGGCACCGCCGACGAAGCGACGACGCAGGCCGCTCTGCGCGCTTTCGAGCTGGTGCTGCTGCGCGAGGTCGGATTGCTGCCCGACCTCGCCACGGAGACGGCGACGCGGCAGCCGGTCCGACCCGATCGACGCTATCTCGTGCTCGCTGACGCCGGTGTCGTTGAGAGCCGCGACGACAACGCCTCCAGTGCCGGCGGTGCGACCCTGGTGGCGTTGCATGCTGCATTGGTCGCCGGTGATCTCAGCGCGCTGCAGCGCGCAGCGCGCGGTGCGCTTGCCGAGTTGCGGCCGTTGCTGCGCAGCCAGCTTCACTATCATCTTGGCACCTCGCAGCTACGAACCCGCCAGGTCATGATCGAAGCGCAATCGCT
>JAYVNL010000385.1:0-2703 GCA_043758495.1 Rhizobacter sp. | reverse complement strand
GTGCTGCGCAACTGGCGCCGGTCCACGATCTGGTCGATCGCGCCTTTGGTCAGCAGGAATTCAGCACGCTGGAAACCCTCGGGCAGCTTCTCGCGCACAGTGTTTTCGATCACCCGCGGCCCGGCAAAACCCACCAGCGCCTTGGGCTCGGCGATCACGACGTCACCGACAAACGCAAAACTGGCCGACACGCCGCCCATCGTCGGATCGCACAACACGCTGATGTAGGGCAGTTTGGCCTTGGCCAGCCGGGACAGCGCGGCGTTGGTCTTGGCCATCTGGAACAGGCTGAACAGCCCCTCCTGCATGCGCGCGCCGCCGGTGGCGGTGAAGCACACGAAAGGCGTCTTCTGCTCGATCGCGGTGTGCACGCCGCGCACGAATCGCTCACCCACCACCGAGCCCATCGAGCCGCCCATGAAGTCGAAATCGAAGCACGCCGTCACGACCGGCAGACTCATCAACGCGCCGCCCATGACGATGAGTGCGTCGGTCTCGCCGGTGTTCTCGAGCGCGTCTTTCAAGCGCTCGGGGTACTTCTTGCTGTCCTTGAACTTGAGCGCGTCGACCGGCAGCACCTCCTGGCCGATCTCGTAGCGGCCTTCGGCATCGAGAAAAGCATCGAGCCTCGCCCGCGCGCCAATGCGGTGGTGGTGCGAGCACTTCGGGCAGACGTTGATGTTCTTCTCGAGATCGGTCTTGTAGAGCACCGTCTCGCAGGCCGGGCACTTGATCCACAGGCCCTCGGGCACCGTGCGACGCTCGCTCGGATCGGTCGGCTGGATCTTCGGGGGGAGAAGTTTTTCGAGCCAGCTCATCGGATCGTTCCTTTGCTTCTCTGTTCGTTCAGGCGTCGAGCGCGGCGCGAATCTCGGCGATGAAGCGACCGGCGATTGTCGGCGCTTCGCCAGGCGCCGCCGCTTCGAGCCGCTGCACCAGCGCGCTGCCGATGACGACCGCATCGGCCACGTCTGCCACCGCGCGCGCCGTCTTCGCGTCGCGAATGCCGAAGCCGACGCCGACCGGCAGCTTCACGTGCGCCTTGATGCGCGGAATCATGGCGGCCACGGCTGAAATATCGAAGTGCCCTGCGCCGGTCACGCCTTTCAGCGACACATGGTAGACGTATCCGCTCGCCACTTTGCCGACGCTGGCGATGCGCGCATCGGTCGAGGTCGGCGCGACGAGAAAGATCGGGTCGATGGCGCGCGCTTTGAGCAGCGCCGCGAAGTCCTCGCATTCCTCGGGCGGATAGTCGACGACGAGCACGCCGTCAACGCCGGCGGCTTTGGCGGCATCGGCGAAGGCTTCCCGGCCGTAGCGCTCGATCGGGTTGCCGTAGCCCATGAGGACGACGGGCGTCTTCGCATCGCCCGCGCGGAACTCGCGCACGGCGGCGAGCACCTGTGCCATGCCGATGCCGCGCGCCAGCGCCCGTTCGCTCGCCTTCTGGATGACCGGGCCGTCGGCCATCGGGTCGCTGAAGGGGATGCCGAGCTCGATGATGTCGGCACCGGCTGCGGCCATCGCCTGCATCACGGCGGCGGTGCCCTCGGCGTCCGGGTCGCCCACGGTGACGTAGGGAATGAGCGCCTTGCGGCCGCGATCGCGCAGTGCGGCGAAGGTGGCGTCGATGCGGCTCATCGGTGCGCCGTCCGTGCGTCGAGATCGGCGACCGTGGCGATGTCCTTGTCGCCGCGGCCGGAGAGATTGACGAGAAGATGCTGGTCCGACCGCATCGTCGGCGCCAGCTTCATCGCATAGGCCACGGCGTGGCTCGACTCGAGCGCGGGGATGATGCCCTCGGTGCGGCACAAGTGGTGGAACGCGGCGAGCGCGTCGTCGTCGCCGACGGCGACGTACTCGGCGCGGCCGATGTCGTGCAGGTAGGCGTGCTCCGGGCCGACGCCTGGGTAGTCGAGGCCGGCCGAGATCGAATGCGTCTCGATGATCTGGCCATCGCTATTCTGCAGCAGGTAGGTGCGGTTGCCATGCAGCACTCCAGGGCTGCCGGCGGAGATCGACGCGGCGTGACGGCCCGTCTCGAGCCCTTCGCCGGCCGCCTCGACGCCGATCAGGCGCGTCGCAGTCTCGTCGATGTAAGGGTAGAAGATGCCCATGGCGTTGCTGCCCCCGCCCACACACGCGATCACCGCGTCGGGCTGGCGGCCGGTCATCTCGGGCATCTGCACGCGGCATTCGTCGCCGATCACGCGCTGGAAGTCGCGCACCATCATCGGATAGGGGTGCGGGCCGGCGACAGTGCCGATGATGTAGAAGGTGTTTTCGACGTGCGTGACCCAGTCGCGCAGCGCCTCGTTGAGAGCGTCCTTCAGCGTCCGCGAGCCGCTCTCCACCGGCACCACGGTCGCGCCGAGCAGGTTCATGCGATACACGTTCGGCGACTGGCGCTTCACGTCTTCGCTGCCCATGTAAACCACGCATTCCATGCCGTAGCGCGCGCAGATGGTCGCCGTTGCCACACCGTGCTGGCCGGCACCGGTTTCGGCAATCACGCGCGGCTTGCCCATGCGCCGGGCCAGCATGGCCTGGCCGATGGTGTTGTTGACCTTGCGCGCGCCGGTGTGGTTCAGGTCTTCGCGCTTCAGGAAGATCTGCGCGCCGCCCAGTTCACGGCTCATGCGCGCCGCGTGGTAGATCGGGCTCGGTCGGCCGACGAAGTGTGCGAGTTCGGAGCGGAAC
>JAYVNL010000384.1:0-8477 GCA_043758495.1 Rhizobacter sp. | reverse complement strand
CCCGCGGCAGACCACTTCGATGGTGTGACCGTCGCGGCCGATGACGAGCGCTGCGCAGGAGTTCGCGTGGTGGCGCGGGCGCTGACCAGGCGCAAGAGATGCGCTGGTTTCTCGTCGGTCTCGGACAGGCACAGCGAGGTCCAGTCGTCGGCGCTGCCGCTGCGAATGCTCGACCCGTTCGGCAGCAATCCTGGCGGCCTGAAGCGCTACTTCGCGGAGTCGGGCTGACGCTTCAGGTGACGCGCAGCTCGACGCTGCCGAGGCCGGCGAATTCCGCCCGATAGAGCCCCGGGCCGGGCAGCCACGGCGCCCCGGTGCAGCTGCCGGTGGTGACAATGTGGCCGGCCTTCAGGCCGCCGCTTCTTTCCGGCTGGGCGTTGGCGAGCATCACGACCGTGGCGAACAGGTCGCCGTTCAGGATGGCGGCGCCGCTGCCGGTCGCAAGTTCGGCCAAGTGGCTGCCGCTGCGGCCGCCACACACGTTCAGCACGATGCCGATGTCGGCGAAGGCGAGCGAACGCCAGTCGGCCAGGCGCGGTCCGGCGACGAAGCCGCCGTTGTTGAACGCATCGGCCAACTCGGCGAGCGCGCCGAGACCGCGCGGCAGTCGCGAGTCGACGACTTCGATCGCGATCCGCATCGCCACCACCGCGGCCTCGACCTCGGCGCGCGTGTACGGCGCATCGGGGCGCGATGGCAGGTCGCGGCCGAGTTCGAAGGCGAACTCGCACTCCAGCTTGGCGGCGATGAAATCGGCGGCGCGAAGTTCGGCCGGGCCGGTGGTGGTGTCGCGCATCCAGGCCGACATGATCGGCGCGCCGATCGGACGAGGCACGTCAAGAGAGCGGCGCTGCTCTTCGGTGACGGCGGCGACCTTCCAGCCGCCGACCCGGCCCAGGCCCGCGGCCACCGCAGCCTGCAGGCGATAGGCTTCGGCGAGATCGGTCGGCAACCATGCGGCCGGCCACTGTGCGATGGCGGCGGCTCCACGGCGGGCGTCGACAAGAGCGCTGCGGGCGGCTTCGAATCGGGTCGTGTCCATGACCTGCATTGTCACGGCACGCGAGGTCGCCGATAAACTGCGGCGACGCAAATCCAACGGCGATTCTCTTGAGCGAACTGCACCGATTCATCTTCGACGGCCTGCCGGTCCGCGGCATCCTGGTTCGCCTCACCGACAGTTGGCAGGAGGTGCTGGCCCGACGTGCCGGCGCCGGCAGCATGCTGCCGCCTGCGGTGCAGCGGCTGGTCGGCGAAATGGCAGCGGCGGGCGTCCTCATGCACGCCAACATCAAGTTCGACGGCGCCCTGATCCTGCAGGTGTTCGGCGACGGTCCGGTCAAGCTCGCCGTGGCCGAGATCGGCGCCGACCTGTCGTTTCGCGCCACCGCCAAGGTCGTGGGCGAGGTCGCTGCCGAGGCCGGGCTCGAGTCGCTCCTCAATGTCGGCGGTGGCGGCCGCTGCGCGATCACGTTGTCGCCGTCGGGCCAGGTGCCGGGGCAGCAGCCGTATCAAGGCGTCGTGCCGCTGCACGACGATGCCGGTGTGCCGCTGCAGGCGGTGGCGCCGGTCCTCGAGCACTACATGCTGCAGTCGGAACAGCTCGACACGCGGCTCGTGCTCGGTGCCGACGATCGCGTCGCCGCCGGCCTGCTTCTTCAGCGGCTGCCGGCGCTCGGCGGCGCCGCCGACGAGACGCGGATCGGCCGCGACGAAGACTTCAATCGCATCGCGATGCTGGCCTCGACACTGACCGCCGCGGAGTTGCTCGGCAGCGATGCCGACACGGTGCTGAAGCGCCTGTTCTGGGCCGAGAAGCTGACCCGTTTCGAGCCGCTCGTCGGTGGCCAAGCGCCGCGTTTTGCCTGCAGCTGCTCGCGCCACAAGGTCGGCGCGATGCTGCAATCGCTCGGCCGTGCCGAGGTCGACGACATCGTTCGCGAGCAGGGCCGCGTCGAGGTCGGGTGCGACTTCTGCACCTTGCAATACCGCTTCGATCCGGTCGACGTCGGCGAGCTGTTCACGCCGCTGTCCCGGCAGGCGCCGGGCTCGAGCACGCTCAACTGAGTCGTTACTTCAGTCGATAGCCGCAGACGCCGCAGAAGAGGTCGTCGGCGGTGACCGGAGACAGGCACTGCGGGCATGTCGACGGCGCCGTCGCAACTGTGGCCGCGGGACCCGGCACGGGCGGCGCGACGGCCGGTGGCGGGAGCCATGCCGGCGGCGACGCGTAGGCGGGCGGCGCGGCCGGTGCGGGCGAGGTCGCTGGCGCGGGCGAGTCGTCGAACGGCAGGTCGATGTCGGCGGCCGACTCATAGCTGGCATGCGAGGGCGAAGGCGCCGCGGGCAACGGCGGCAATGGCGCACCGAACGACGCGCTCTGCAAAGCATCGAACGACGGCGTCGGCGGCGCGCTCCAGGCCGGCGGCGGGTTGTAGAGCGAGGGCGCCGTCACGTGCGATGCGTCGGCTGCGGCCGACGCGGTCACCGCGGTCACCGCGGTCACCGCGGTCGGCACGGCGACGGCCGGGGCGGCGGAGCTCGCGGGAACGACGTCGCGTGCTGCGGCGCTCTTGGCCCTGTCGCCGAGTTCGGAGGCGCGGCGCTTCGCGTCGTCGATGCCGGCCCGCAGTGCCGCTTCGGCGGCGCCGAGGTCGAGGCCTTCGGTGACGCGCAGGTAGACCAGCGACAGGCCGCGCAGATAGACCTGCCCGACCACCGCGACCGCGACCGCCCACAGCACCGAGCCGCCGATCGCGCCCGAGATCGCGTAGCGGGCACCGGCGCCATCGAAGCTCGGCGACAGGCCGGCCATCGCGCCCATCGGCATCGTGCCGCCGAAACTCAGGATCGACGCTGACAGCGCCAACGTCGGCACCAGGCCAGCGCCGAACACCGCGAACACGACGAGTCCGACGACGAAGCAGAGCAGGCCGACGAAGACCAGCAGCAGCAAGGTCTCGACGAACCGGCTCCTGACGATCGCCAGGGTCTGAGTGGCTGCGCGCATGACCGTCTCGCCTTGCCAGATCGCGGGCAGCGACAGTGCCGCGAGAACGAACAGGCCGACCACCGTGATGCCGGCGACGGCGACTGACAGCGGGAAGGCGACGACGAACAGCATCGGGCCGAGCACCGGAATCTTGCACACCGCCATCAGCAGCGCGATGGCGATGAAGACGGCGACCTCGACGGCGAGGCAGGCGAGGCCGAGCACGACCAGCTTCGGCAAGCCCATGAGGCCGAGGACCAGCGCGTCGACGGTGCTGCGCCGTGCCGCGCCGCGTGCTTCGTCCATCTGCAGGATGCCGGCGGCATTGACGCCGGTGCCGATGGCGACGATCCAGACCAGCATCGCCAGCAACATCACGAGGATGCCCGGCCCGCCGAACATCGAGAGCAAGAGCATGGCCACCACCACGCCGACGACCAGGCAACCGAGCAGCGCCACGATGGCGCGGCCGTTGCGAAGCCCGCTCACCGCCTCGAACAGGCTCGAAAAGGCGGTCGGCGAGAGCCCGGCGGGGAGGGCGGAGGAAGGCGTGTCTGTGGGCATGGCAGTCGCCTCGCCGAGGCGTCAGTTGACGTAGTTGCGGCGGCGCTCGTCAGCGTCGCGTATCTGTCGGCAGATGGCCTCGTTGAAGTGCTCGGCGGCGCCGCACTCGCGCGACTGGCAGACCGCTTCGGAGATGCTGCCGCGGCCGGCGCAGATTTCGCGAACGCCGCGCGCTTGCGCCGTGGCCGGTTGCTGCGTCGTCGGCGTCGGCGCCACGGGGCGAGCGCGCTGCGCTTCGTCGGCGCGGCGCCGGGCTTGCGCTTCCTGGTCGGCGCGCGCTGCCGCCGTTGCCTGCTGCTGTTGCTGCTGCTCGGCCAGCGTCTTGGTCTTGGCGTCACGCTCGGCCTTGTCCTTCGCGGCCTTCTCGCGGCGCTTCTCGGCGGCGACGCGCTTGGCTTCGGCATCGGCGGTCGGAACGCTGGCGGCGGCCTCGACCGCGACCGGCGCTGTCGGCGCTGTCGTGACCGGGGGTGGTGACGGCAGCGTCGAGAACGGACCCGACGAAGGGATTGCGATCTCCGGCGCCACGATGCCGGTGAGTGGCGTTGACGCGGCCGCGTCAACGGTCGCCGTAACCGGTGCCGAGGCGATCATGGCGGGAACGACTGCCGACGCGGGCGCCGCGATTTCGGGCGCCGAGGCTGGGCCGGCCACCGGCACAACGCTGCGGCCGGCACTGCCCAAGAACCACCATGCGCCGGCTGCGGCGGCGAGCGCGAGCACGGCCGCGCCGACGATCAGCGGCATGCGGTTCGGTGCAGGCGCGGTCGCGAACGGCACCGCAGCCGGGTCGGCGGGGGCGTCGTAGGCCTCCTGTTCGCGCACGGCGATCGCGGCGTCGGCGTCGGCGATGTCGGGGTTGCCGAGCGGATCGTCATAGGCCGGCGGAAAGTCCGGCGGTGTCGACGCGGCGGGCATCGGCGGATAAGGCGCCACCGGCGCGAACGATGGATAGGAAATCGGCGGCGGGCTGAGTCCGGCGTAGGGATCGGCCGCCGACGGCGCGGCGGTGCGCGATCTCGGCACGATCACCGTGCCGAGCAGGCTGACGCCGCAGTTGGCGCAGTAGCGAACGCCCGGCTTGTTCTGAAAGCCGCACTCGTCGCAGGTGATGCCGGCCGCGAGCGGTTCTACGTCGGCAGCGGGAGGAAGGTCCGGTGCGAGGGTCGGGAAGGCCGTGCCGCAGGCGCGGCAGAACTGCACGTCGTCCCTGTTTTCGGTACCGCAAACCGAGCACAGCTTAGTCATTCGAGTCGGCCTCCTGGGCCTTCAGCCCGGATCGAACGACGATACCTCAGGTTGAAGGCCGATCGCAATGCGGCGGCCAGCGGGCCGTGGACAATGCGGCAAGCGCCGCTGCTCCGTATCGAAGGTCGACGTGCTCTACGCATCCCTGAAGGCCGCCCATTTGCTCGCCATCTTCGTCTGGGTCGGCGGCATGTTCTTCGTGCTCGCCTTCCTGCGACCCGCGGCCGCGGCGACGCTCGAGCCGCCGTTGCGCCTGGCACTCATGCACGCGACCCTCAAGCGCTTCTTCGACGCCGTGACCATTGCCGCGCTGGTGGCACTGCTGAGCGGTGCCGCGATGCTCGGCATCGCCCGCGCCGCCGCCGTGCGCGCCGGCCTGGCCTTCAACATGCCGCTCGACTGGTACGCGATGGTCGGCCTCTTCGTGGTGATGGCGGCGGTGTTCGCGCACGTGCGTCTCGCCCTCTTTCGCCGCCTCGCACAGGCCGTCGCCGACAAGCGCTGGCCGGACGGCGCTGCCGCGCTCTCGGCGATCCGCTGGGAGGTGACGCTCAATCTCGTCATCGGCGTCTTCATCGTCGTCATGGTCCGCCTCGGCGGCACCGCGTAGCGCGCTTCAGCGGCCTTCGGCGCGGCGCGCGTCGATGGCGGCGAGAGCGCTGGCGAGGCGATCGCCGCCGCCGCCGGCCACGGTCGCGTAGTCGACGCCGGCTCGCTGCAGCGCCGCGCGCAGCAGCGCATCGACCGGAGCACGAACATGGGCGCCGTCGCGCTGCAGGCCGTCGGCCTGCCAGGGCAGATCGAGCGCAGTGACGAGGGTGAACGCATAGCGTCGCTGCTCGCCTTCCGTCAAGGCGTAGAGACTGCGGTCGGCGAACACGAGTTCGCTGTAGACGGCGATCATCAGCGCACTCGTGTCGGCGACGACGACGGCCGCGCTCGCTGCCGCTGCATCGATGCGGCGGCTCTGCTCGGCGGCGATGTCGGCCTGCTCGTCGCGCCGCGGCGTTCTTTGGTGCCGGTCGCAGAACTGGCGCAGCACTTCGTCGACCACCGCCACACGCTCGCCGCGATCCTGCAGCGCCGCGCCGATGGCGTGGGCGAGCGTCGTCTTGCCGGTACTCTCGGCGCCGAGCAGCACGACGACGAAGGCCGCCGCGCTCACGTCGCCGCTGCCGGTAGACGCAGGAGCCGCCGCCAGGCCGCCCAGCCCGCGAACGCCATCGCCACGAACACCGCATAGAGCAGCACCGTGAGCCACAGCCCCTTGTAGCCGTAAAGAGCCGTGGAGACGACGTCGACGACGATCCAGACCGGCCAGTTCTCGATGTACTTGCGGCCGAGCAGCCACTGGCCAAGCAGGCTGGCAGCGGTCGGAAAGGCATCCCACCAGGGTACGTCGGTGTCGGTGAAGTGTTGGAGGAAGAGCGCCGTCGCTGGCCAGGCCAGCGCCAGCAAAGCGAGGGCGATGCAGCGGCCGGCGCCGCCGAGTGTGCGCACCTGCAGCGCCTGGCCGCTCGCATCGGTACCGCGCAGCCACTGCCACCAACCCCAGCCCGCCACCACCGCGAAGAAGATCTGCAGGCTGGCGTCGCCGTAAAGGCGGCTTTTCCAGAACAGCAGGAAGTAGAGCAGCGAGCTGGCGATGGCGAGCGGCCAGCCCAGGACGTTGACGCGGATGTTGCACAAGACCATCGCGACCGCGAGCGCGAAGGCAACGAGTTCGAGCCAGGTGATGCCGGCGCCGAAGGCCGTGAAGGCGACGGCGAAGAACGGTTCGAGAGCGGCGAGCAGCGGCGCGGCTGCCTCGGCAGGCTGGCTCAACGCCGCGCGGGCGAGAGTTGGACGTAGATCTCGTCGGGCTTGATCATGCCGAGCTCGAA
Source organism: Rhizobacter sp. (assembly GCA_043758495.1). Classification (GTDB taxonomy): domain Bacteria; phylum Pseudomonadota; class Gammaproteobacteria; order Burkholderiales; family Burkholderiaceae_C; genus Schlegelella_A. Next base: position 1,790 of record JAYVNL010000384.1, on the reverse strand, counting down.
GCGCGCCTTCTCCTCGACCATCTCGAGGCCTTCCTTGAGGTCGCCGACCTCGGCCGCGAGCTGCTCGTTGCGATGCTTCGCAGCGTCGTTGGTTGCCTTCTGCACGACCAGCTTGCCGCGCAGCTCCATCATCCTCGGCACGCCGCCCTTGCCGAACCAGAGCTCGGCATGCACGAGCACGAGGAGCGCGGCGAGGCCGAGAGTGATCCAGCGCATCTCAGACGAGTTGATTGAACGCCGACCGGCCCGGATAGGTAGCGACGTCGCCGAGGTCTTCCTCGATGCGCAGCAACTGGTTGTACTTGGCAACGCGGTCGGAGCGGCTGAGCGAGCCGGTCTTGATCTGGCCGGCGTTGCTGCCGACGGCGATGTCAGCGATGGTCGTGTCTTCGGTCTCGCCGGAACGATGGCTGATCACCGAGGTCCAGCCGGCGCGCTTGGCCATCTCGATAGCGGCGAAGGTCTCGGTGAGGGTGCCGATCTGGTTGATCTTGATGAGGATCGAGTTGGCAACCTTCTTCTGGATGCCTTCCTTCAGGATCCTGGTGTTGGTGACGAAGAGGTCGTCGCCGACGAGCTGGATCTTCGCGCCGAGGCGGTCGTTGAGCAGCTTCCAGCCGTCCCAGTCGCCTTCGGCCATGCCATCTTCGATCGAGATGATCGGGTACTTGTCGCACCAGCCGGCGAGCACGTCGATCCACTCCGGCGCGATCAGGGTCAGGCCCTCGCCCTCGAGCCGATAGCGACCTTCCTTGTAGAACTCGCTGGCGGCGCAGTCGAGGCCGATGGCGATTTGCGAACCGGCCTGGTAGCCCGCTTTTTCGATCGCCTCGAGGATCATCTGGATCGCCGCCTCGTGGCTGGCGACGCTCGGCGCGAAGCCGCCTTCGTCGCCGACCGCGGTGCTCATGCCGCGGCCGTCGATGATCTTTTTCAGCGCGTGGAAGACCTCGGCGCCGTAGCGAACCGCTTCGCGAAAGGTCGGCGCGCCGACCGGGATGATCATCAGCTCCTGCAGGTCGAGGTTGTTGTTTGCGTGAGCGCCGCCGTTGACGACGTTCATCATCGGCACCGGCAGCAGCATCGCGCCCGAACCGCCGAAGTAGCGATAGAGCGGCAGGCCCGATTCCTCGGCGGCGGCGCGTGCCACGGCCATGCTCACCGCGAGGGTGGCGTTGGCGCCGAGGCGACTCTTGTTGTCGCTGCCGTCGAGGTCGATCAGGGTCCGGTCGAGGAAGGCCTGCTCGCTCGAGTCGAGGCCGAGCACGGCTTCGCTGATCTCGGTGTTGATGTGCTCCACGGCGCGCAGCACGCCTTTGCCGCCGTAGCGCGAGGCGTCGTTGTCGCGCAGCTCGATGGCCTCGCGCGAGCCGGTGGAAGCGCCCGAAGGCACGGCGGCGCGGCCCATGGTGCCCGACTCGAGAAGCACGTCGCACTCCACGGTCGGATTGCCGCGGCTGTCGAGAATCTCCCGGCCGACGATGTCGACGATGGCGCTCATTCTTGTCCTTGAGAAATGAAAATGAGGATCAGGTGGCGAAGTCGTTCTCGAGCAGTGGCCGCGACTTCACGGCACGGTCGAGCTCGACGAGCTGTTCGAGCAGCGCCTTCATGTGCTTGAGCGGCACCGCGTTCGGGCCGTCGGAGAGTGCGTTCGCCGGATCGGGATGCGTCTCCATGAAGAGGCCGGCGATGCCGACCGCCACCGCGGCCCGCGCCAGCACCGGCACGAACTCGCGCTGGCCGCCACTCGTGGTGCCGTGGCCGCCGGGCAGCTGCACCGAATGGGT
>JAYVNL010000383.1:0-2710 GCA_043758495.1 Rhizobacter sp. | reverse complement strand
CGGGTGCGGACCGCACCAGCCACGAGCTCGGAAAGCTCTGCTGTGGTTCGAACAGGGCGCCCGCTTTCGCGCCGAGCAACAAGCGCCTTTGCAACCTGAACAGCAAACCGTTCTTCCCCATAGTCGCGTATCACCTCTGCGATGTGGCGCTCGTCGGCGCGGGCCAGGAATTCGGCAGCGCTCTCGCCGCGCGTGGTGTCCATGCGCATGTCGAGCGGGCCGTCGAAGCGAAACGAGAAGCCGCGCTCGGGGTCGTCGATCTGCGGCGACGAGACGCCGAGGTCGAGGAGGACGCCGTCGACCGCCGTGATGCCGCGCGCGGCAAGGGTCGCCGACAGCGCCGAAAAGGCGGTGTGCTCGATGGCGAAGCGGGCGTCGCCGGCGAGGGCGGCGTCGGCAGCGGCGCTCGCGACTGCCGCCGGGTCGCGGTCGATGGCGACGAGGCGGCCGGCCGGCGAGAGCCGCGCGAGCAGCGCCCGCGAGTGGCCGCCGCGGCCGAAGGTGGCGTCGACATAGCAGCCGTCGGGCGAACCGACGAGGGACTCGACCGCCTCGTTCAGCAGCACCGTCACGTGACCGGACACGTCGCTGGCGCTCATTCAGAAGCTGAACTGCTTGAGCGAGTCGGGCATCGGCGACTGCATCACCGCGGCTTCGTGGACAGCGTGCCGCTCGGCGTCCCAGAGCTCGAAGTGGCTGCCCATGCCGAGCAGCATCACGTCGCGGACCAGGCTGGCCGAGGCACGCAGCTCGGGGGCGATGAGGACACGCGAGGAAGCGTCGATGTCGACATCCATCGCGTTGCCGAGAAAGACCCGCTTCCAGCCGCTCGAGTCCATCGGCAGCGACGCGACGCGGTCGCGGAAATGCTCCCAGGCCGGGCGCGGAAAGATGAGCAGCGAGCCTTCGGGGTGCTTGGTGACGGTGAGCTGATGCACGCCCATGGCGGCCAGCAATTCGCGGTGGCGCGCCGGCATGGCAATGCGGCCTTTGCCGTCCAGCGTCAGTGCTGCGGGGCCTTGAAACACCACGTTTGCCACAAATCCCCACCAAAGTGCACTTTGTGCCACTGTAGCCCAAGGCTACCGCAGGGTCAATTCACGAACGAAACAAAAATCAATGGAATCAAGGACTTAGAAGAGACTCTTCGAAGCCGCCCTGCTGTCTTGAAAATGCCTTCAAAAATAAGGACTTGCGGCGGACAGTGAAAGACGCGGCTGAAGTCCGATGGCTGCATGGCAACGATTCGGGCGCGGCACTACCTCACGAAACGCGACGAAACGACGCCGCCAGCGCGCGCGCCGACGAAGCGAGCAAGGTCGTGTCGAGGCCAACGCCGACGAACAGCGCTCCGGCCTTCAGATAGCGCCGCGCCGCCGCCGGATCCGTGGCCAGGATTCCGGGCGCTTTGCCCGCCTGCAGCACGACCGCGATACCGCCGTCGATGGCAGCGAGCACGTCGGCGTGATCGGGCTGGCCGAGGTGGCCCATCGACGCCGACAGGTCGGCCGGCCCGAAGAAAACGCCGTCGACGCCGTCGACCGCGGCTATGGCGCGAAGGTTGGCGAGCCCCTCGACCGACTCGACCTGCGCGAGCACGCAGATCTCTTCGTCGGCATGCTGCACGTAGCCGTCGACGCTGTTCCATCGCGACGCTCGCGCCAGGGCGCTGCCGAGGCCGCGCACGCCGCGCGGCGCGTAGCGGGTGGCGGCGACGATCTGCTCGGCCTGTACGGCGTTGTGGACCATCGGCACGAGCAGAGTCTGGACGCCGATGTCGAGGTACTGCTTGATGAGCGGCGTGCTGCCGTCGACCGGGCGGACGATGGCGCCGACGGGATACGGCGCCACCGCCTGCAGCTGGGCGAGCACGCTGCGCACGTCGTTCGGCGCGTGCTCGCCGTCGATGAGCAGCCAGTCGAAACCGGTCGTCGCCAGCAGCTCGGCGACGTAGGGGCTGGCGAGTCCGACCCAGAGGCCGATCTGTGCTTCGCGGCGGGCGAGCGCAGCCTTGAAGGCGTTAGCGGGGAGCTTCATCGTGGATGAATGACGAAGCGATTCATGCGAAGCGGAAGGCGATGGCGCCGAGCCGGCCGTAGTCGACGTGGAAGACATCGCCTCGCGCTGCTGCCGTGGGCCGCGTGAACGAGCCGCCGAGCACGACATCGCCTGCGTTCAGCCGCTCGTCGAACGCAGCGATCTTGTTGGCGAGCCAGGCGACGCCGTTGGCCGGGTGGTTGAGCACCGCGGCAGCGAGCCCGGTCTCCTCGATGACGCCGTTCTTGTAGAGCATGGCGCCGGCCCAGCGCAGATCGACGTCGTGCGGCCGCACCGGCCGGCCGCCGGTGACGATGCCGGCGTTGGCGGCGAAGTCGGCGATGGTGTCGAAGACCTTGCGCGGCGCCTGGGTGTCGCGATCGAACTGCTCGATGCGGGCATCGATGATCTCGACGGCCGGCGTCACCACCTCGGTGGCGGCGAGCACATCGGCCAGCGTCACGCCGGGACCCTCGAGCGGCCGGCCGAGCACGAAGGCAAGCTCGACCTCGACCCGCGGCGCGATGAAGCGATCGAAGGGGATGTCGCCGCCGGCGTCGAAGAACATGTCGTCGAGAAGCGGCGCGAAATCGGGCTCGGTGATCTGCGACGCCTGCTGCATGGCACGCGACGTCAGGCCAATCTTGCGGCCCTTGACGACGCGGCCTTCGGC
>JAYVNL010000382.1:0-2715 GCA_043758495.1 Rhizobacter sp. | reverse complement strand
GCTCCTGCGAGATCGCCGCGGCCTTGGCGGTGAAGGCGGCGGCGAGCGAATTGTTGAGGCGTTGGATGTATTCGTCCTGCCTGGGCAGCGGGATGCCGGCGTCGTCCATGCCGTCGCGCAGCGTCTTGAGGAGTGGCGGCAGGCGGCGGATGACTTCGGCGCGCTCGGCGCGCGAGACCTTGGCGCTCGCCGACCAGATGAGGTCGGCGGCAGCGCGCTTCATGTCCTTGGTGGCATCGACGTCGCTGCCGGCCTTGACCGCGGTGGTGGCGAGAACGTCGGCCCAGACCTGGAACAGGAACTCGCGCACACCCTCTTGCACCGGCACGTCGTTGAGCATCTTGCGCAGCTCGATCGTGTACTGGATCGCCATGGTCTCGCGCTGCTCGACCTGCGCAGCCAGCGAAACGCCCTTCTTCGACGCCTCGTTCTCGTTCCTGAAGTAATGCTCGAGGAACTTTTCGAACTCGGTGAGCACGGTCTGGAACACGCGCCTGCCGGTGTCGGGATAGGCCTCGACCACCTGAACGACGCGCTTGATCTCCTTTTCGAGCAGGTCGCCGACGGCGCGGCTGCTGGAGTCGAAGCCCATCACGCACGAGCCCATGCGGTCGATGAGGCGGCGCGCCGGGTGCTCGACAGTGGCGAAGAAGTCGGGCTCGGAGACGGCGACGCGCAGCACCGGCATCTGCAGGCGCGCAAACCAGACCCGCACCGACGCCGGGATCGCGTCTTCCATCAGGATGCTCTGGAACAGCAGGGCGACGATCTCGATGGTGGCGCGCTCGACCGGCGACGACGCCGCCTGCTTGAGGGCCTGCTTGCGTTGCTGGAGCTCTTCGAGCAGGGCGGACGTGCCGATCGCCGCCGAGCCGCTGCTGGCCGCAGCCGCGGCGGCGCTCGCGAGGCGACGGGCGACGCTGTCCTGCGCTTCGGCGATGGCTGCGTTGAGTCGCGGCGACGGCGGGGCCGGCGCGTGCGAGGTCACTGCGAAGTCGGGCAATTGGCGGCCGACCAGGCGATTGAGGCGGCCGAGCACGGCTTCGCCATGGTCCGGGCCGCGGGCCAGACCGCCGGCGCGCGTCATCAGGCGCGTCTCCTCGCCGACCTCGCTCGCCGCCGTGCCGCGCAGCGCCGAGTACTGGAACTCGGAGGCTGGCGGTGCCGTGCCGGTCGGCGTGCCGAAGCCGCCGTTGCCGCCGCCCGTGCTGGCGCGGACGCCGCCATCGGTGGAACGGCGGATCAGAGGCCGCAGATCGACCTCCGGGAGCACATGGCGCTGCAGCAGGAAGCGGTTGGTCTCGTGATACGCCTCTTCCGCGAACATCGACAGCTCGTCGTGGACAACCGCCTGCATGAGCCGCCAGGCGTCGAGGCCGAGCGGTGCCGCCAACCACGAGCTGGTGACGATGCGCGCAAGCACGTGCGGCCGCAGGATGTCGTTGGCCTCGAGCTCCTCCTTGCCCTCGAGCACGTTCATGCGCGAACGCAGGTCGGTGAACTCCCACGAGGCCCGGTCCATCATCGCCAGCGCCAAGCGCGAGCTGAGGATCTCGTGCTCGATGGTGTCGTCGTCGACGAGGCTGAGATTGCCGACAGGCCGGCCAGCGGCGCTCGCCGCCGTCAGATCGCCGAGCCGTGTCTGCGAGACCGTGCCGCTCGGTAGCGACGCCTTCAGCAGGGTGGTCATGCCCATCAGCCAGATCGGCAGCGTGCTCTGCAGGACGGGGATGAGTTCGCGGCGCTTCAGCGCGACCGCCGGCTCCGCGACGGTCGCTGCCAGAGCGCGGGCCCCCTGATCGACGGCCTGGACGACGGCCGGCATGCCACCGAGCAGCCGCTCTGCATAAGACCGCCTCGCCTGCTGAGCCAATGCCGTCGGGTTGGCGGGGGTGGGCATGGACTAGGTGGGCCGAATCGTCCTGGGAAAGTCGTTTTGCACTCTACACCACGGCCCCGGCATTCGGGTCGCTCGGGTCGTGTTCCTTGCCGCCCGGCTTGATGAGGTCTTCGCGCTTGACGCCGAGCCACATCGCGATGGCGGCGGCCACAAACACCGACGAGTAGATGCCGAACAGGATGCCGATGGTCAGGGCGATGGCGAAATAGTGCAGCGTCTCGCCGCCGAAGAAGAGCATCGACAGCACCATCATCTGGGTCGAGCCGTGGGTGATGATGGTGCGGCTGATCGTGCTCGTGATGCCGTGGTCGATGACCTCCTGCGTGCTCAACTTGCGAAAGCGCCGGAAGGTCTCGCGGATGCGGTCGAAGATAACCACCGATTCGTTGACCGAATAGCCCAGCACCGCCAGCACCGCCGCCAGCACCGAGAGCGAGAACTCCCACTGGAAGAAGGCGAAAAAGCCAAGGATGATGACGACGTCGTGCAGGTTGGCCACGATCGCCGCGATCGAGAACTTCCACTCGAAGCGGAAGGCAAGGTAGATCATGATGCCGATGACGACGAAGGCGAGCGCCTTGGCACCGTCCTGTGCCAGCTCCTTGCCGACCTGCGGCCCGACCGCCTCGCTGCGCGACAGCTTGAGCGGCTCGGCCGCGCCGGCCATGCAGACTTGCGCGCTGGTCGGCTTGCCCGCTTCTGCCGCGGTCTCGCGTGTGGTCACGGCGCCGCCTTCGGCCTTGCATAGCTCCGAAAACACACGCGCCGTCAGCTCGCCTTGCTTCAGGTCGGCGCGCACAGGCACCCGAATCATC
>JAYVNL010000381.1:0-8515 GCA_043758495.1 Rhizobacter sp. | reverse complement strand
CGGCCAGCTTGACTCTGGAGGTCAGCTTCAGACTGAGGCCGTGTGCAAACGCTTCTAGCAATGGCGACGAAGCGTCGGTGAGGGGCACCAGATCGTTGAGCTGAGCAGGCGCGCCGCCGGGCGCCTTCCCTGGGGTCCACTCGTTTTCAGTGCAAGAAGTGACGGTTCGCCCCTTCTCGGAGAGCAGGCATTGGCGCGGGTAGTGAAAGTCGCGTGCTCGCAAATGCTTGTCGCACCTTGGGTTTCTGTTGCTCTGCGAATCGGCCGCAGAGGGCCTGTTTACATGGTCTATTTCAGTCACCGGCGCTCGTTTTCGCTGCCATGATCGGCTAGCGAAAACACCCGCCAACACAGGCCGCACGTTGTTCGGCGGCCGCCCGCCCCATGCGCAAGCAACCGATGTGCAGCGACGAGCCCCAGCGGGCCCCACCGATGCGCCCCGAAAAACCGAACAGCAATGCTCGTGAAATCGACAGCTTACCGAACAGCTCCCGCGCCGTTGCTGGCTCGGCGTACCGTCACTTCTTGCACTGAAAACGAGTGGACCCCTCATCTCCTTGCACAGGTGCATCGGGGAAGCTCGGAGCATCGCGGCGATTCAGGGGCCGGGCGGCGGACCACCGCCAAGGACCGAGACGGAGACCACCAAAAAGCCGATGAAGGCGACTGACATGTGAGCGAAGACCAAGCCCTCAGGCAGTGGTTTGTGCCGCCAGTGGAAGGTAAGGTTGAGGACGACGCCCCCCACAGCCGCCAGTACCAGGGCTAGGATGCCAAAAACGCCGGCCCTGGACGGATCGGTCCGCGTCCAACTGAAGAGCAGGAGCGCTAAGGCAGCGATGGCCGCGTAGCCGTGGAGCTTTGCAAGCCAGGGCGGCGATTCATGGTCGCTCCCGAATCGATAGAAGGCCATGACCAGACCGGTCGAAAATGCCGCAGCCAGAAGAGCAGCGGCGGCACGCCACATCGGCAGGGTGTTCAACAGATGTTCTCCCGTCCGCCCCCCGCGGACCGGTCTGAGTATCGCTACATCCCGCAGGCAACGTTAAGGAACGGGTTTGCTGGCGGGCAGGAACTTCTCGACCTTGGCGCGCAGCAGGTCCACCGGTTCTGTCGCGATAGCGCAGGCTGCTAAGGTCAGCCGATGAAGTTTGACCGTACGAGGATGATCGAGGCGCTTAGCCCAGTGTTGCAGCGGATGCACTACTCGCTGGAAGTGATGTTGGTGTGCGTGCGCTGGTACGCGGCCTACCCGCTGAGCTTTCGAAACATCGAAGAGATGATGGCTGAACGCGGCGGGTTCGTCGATCACTCCACGCTGCATCGCTGGTCGATCAAGATGCTGCCGGTGCTCACGGCAATGTTTCGCCGGCGCAAGCGTCCGGTGGGCCGAAGCTGGCGAATGGACGAGACCTACGTCAAGGTCGGCGGTCAGTGGAAGTATCTGTACCGCGCGGTGGACCGCAACGGCGACACGATCGACTTCCTCCTGCGTGCCAAGCGAGATCACGCCGCAGCCCGGGCTCGATGGCTACGCGGCCTCGCACCGCGCGGTGCGCGACATGAAGGCTGACGGTGTACTGCCCGAGAGCACGACGCTGCGATCGTCGAAATACTTGAACAACTTGATCGAGCAAGACCACCGAAACATCAAATCAAGGGTGACCGTGATGCTCGGCTTCAAGCGATTCAAGAACGCGGCCATCAAAATGGCCGGCATCGAACTCATGCACCAAATCCGCAAGAGGCAGTTCAACCTCGAGGCACGCGTCACAGAGGCCGCCGCGCCCACTGTTTGGAATGCGGTGCTTTCGGCCTGATCAGCCGACCAAAGTCGCGCCGTTCCTCGCTTCCATTTCTTATTTGCACCAGAGCCCTACGGCGAACAGGTCGAGCGCCTGCAGAGCCCGGACCCGGCCGGCGACCTGGCGCGCGCCCGCGCCTGGATCGACCGCGCACTCGCCATCGATCCCGCGTTCGAGCTCGCGCACTGCGCTAACGCCGTCGTCCTTGCGCAGGAGCACAAGGTGCGTGCCGCCGTTGTCGCCGCCGAGCGTTGCCGGCAGCTGAACCCGAGCTCGGCAAGGGCCTACCGAACCCTGGCGACATTGCACTTCTTCCTGGTCGAGCCGGAGCGCAGCATTGAGTACGCTGACCGCGGCATGCGGCTCAGCCCGCGCGACCCGCAGCTCGGAGGATTTCTGCTCTTCAAGGGGTGGGCCTGCCTGATGATGAGGCGCGACGAGGAGGCGCTGAGCTGGTTGCGGCAGGCCGCCGCGACAGCGCCTGATTCGCCGTCGATCCTGGCTCCGCTGGCCTCAGCGCTGGCGCTGACGGGACACGACGACGAAGCCCGCGCGACGATGTCGCGCTACCTGTCGCTGAAGCGAACGCACATGCGAGCCGTCGCGCAGTGGCGCAGCGGGCCCGAACCCAGCCCTGCCTTCGACGTCTTCGCCGAGCGCTTCAAGAGCGGCCTGCGACGCGCCGGCATGCCGGCACAGTGACCACCGCCAGCGTTGGTCGCCACGGCGAAGAATCACCGTCGAAAGTCTCGGCGACCTCGAGCCCACGACGAAGGTCCCAGCTCGATTCATACCAGCCCGGGCCGGCCATGCGCGGTGCCGACGGCAGCGGCGCTGCGTTGACCGGAGCAAGTGCGAGGCATTCGTGATGCATGGCGGCCCTTTGAATGGAGTGCGCCAGTCTCCTCGCGCCGGCATGACGCGACCATCCCGAGTAAGGTCGGATGCGACGCCCTCCGAGGGGCTTCCGCCGTTCGGGGGAGCCCGCCTCGCCGACCCCTCGTCAGCCTGCGGATTGGACGAGCAACGCCGACTAGGAAGGTACCCCGACGCGGGCGTGGGCGATGTGCGCTGCGATTTGGAATCGCAGACCGTTCACGTTGGACAGGTCGTATCGCGCCAATGCCTCCTCGCCGTTCAAGTCCTCGAGCAGCGAAAAGCCGACGTCGCGCAACTGCTCTTCGAGCGCTTCAGGTTCGAAGCCCGACAGGAACGCTTCGCCTACGGAAGCCACATCCGCCTTCAGCTTGCGGAATGCCTCGTCCACGGGAACTCCTTCGTCGAAGAACCGCTTGTCGACATAGTTGAAGACGATCTCGCTTCCCGCCGGCGTGCATGAGGCGATCGCCCGGAGGGCAGAAAGATTGGCCTCTTCGGTCAGGTACATCGTCACACCGAGCCACGAGACGAAAGTCGATCGGGCGGGATCGAACGCGGAGCGTTTGAGGGCCGAACCCAGGTCCTCTGCCGACAAGTCGGCAGCGATGAAGTCGACCAACTCCGTCGCTTCGACGCCGCACTCGGTCAGGCGACGCCGCTTGAGCGCCTGCGTCGCGAGGTGGTCGGGCGTCGACTGGGTTCATGGGGCCTCCGCGATGAGAAACCTAGTCGCGCGGAATGACGCTGACTTCGACGACCATCGTCTGGCCGCGACCCCCGAGGATCACGCCACGCAGCGGCACCACGTCGGCAAAGTCGCCGCCCCAGGCAAGGGTGATGTGGCGGCGGTCGGCGCGGGTGTCGTTGGTGGGATCGAATTCGACCCAGCCGTGCTGCGGCGACCAGGCCGCGACCCAGGCGTGCGAGGCGTCGACGCCGAGCAGCCGCGGCCGCCCCGGCGGTGGCTCGGTGAGCAGGTAGCCGGAGACGTAGCGCGCTGGCAGGCCGTGGCTGCGCAGGCAGGCGATCATGAGGTGGGCGAAGTCCTGGCAGACGCCGCTTTTTTGCGCGAGGACTTCGTCGACCGAGGTCGTGACCGTGGTGGCGCCAGGCTCGAACTCGAAGTCGGTGCGGATGCGGCGCATGAGGTCGCAGGCCGCAGCCAGCCAGTCACGACCGGCGGAGAAAGTCGGCGCCGCCCAGTCCCGCGCCGCGTCGGACCACGGCACGAGCGCGCTCGGTTCGGCCATCCGCATGGCGACGAGATCGCCCGGCGCAGGGGCGCTGCGCAGTGCATCGCGAACGTCCTCCCATGCCATCGTGACGTCGCCGTCGGGCTCCGGCCGATCCCCGATCTCGACTTCGCAGCTCATGTCGACGCGCAGCAGCGGATGCGGCGCGTGGACGCTGAAGTGGGTGACGCCGTTGCCGAACGCGTCGCTGCTGTCGTGGCGCTCTTCGGGCCGCGGCTCGATCACGAGCGCGTGCGAGACGACCCTCTGCCACGGCAGCTGGCGCGGCGTGAGGTGGGCGAGCTGCCACGACTGCGATACCGGCACGCGATAGGCGTAGCGCGTCTCGTGCTCGACGCGGTAGCGGACTCGGCCGTTCACCGTCATGCCGCCAGGGAAAGCATGCTGCGCGGAATCGCGTGCGAGAAGAACTTCATCGAGGTGTCGTCGGACACCGCCGAAGCGGCGCGCTGCAGTTGCTCGAGCACCGCTGCGAGCGCTTCGCTCTCGGGATGCAGGTCGGCCGGTTGCAGCGCCCGCAAGGCTTCGTGCGCCGGTGCCAGCCGCGCGCTCGCGAACGGGCCGTGGCTGGCTTCGAGGCGGGCGATGAAGTCGGCCAGGCCCTTGGCCTGGAACGCCAGCGAGCGCGGGTTCGCTTCCTCGCGGACGACGATGTCGAGCACCGGCAGCCACTCCGGCGCCGCCAGGTAGCGCGAGCGGTAGGTCACGCTCGAATCGGCGAGGTCGAGCAGCCATTCGAGGTCGTGGCTGCAGCCTTCGACGGTAGCGACCTGCAGCGTCGTGCACATCGTCGCCAGCCGCTCGACGCGCCGGCCCATCGACACGAAGCTCCAGCCGACGCCGCGCGTCATGCCGTCGAGCACGAAGCCGGAAAGCGTCATGAGCGAAGTGATGGCACGGTCGAGCCAGACCAGCGTCATCGGCAGTGCCGGTTCGCGCTGCAGTGCCGGATCGGCGATCAGGCGGTTGAGCGTGCGCCAGTGATCGGCCGACATGCGGTCGCGCAGGTTGAAGGCAACGCGCGAGAGTTGCTGCAGGCGCTGGTTGAGGGCGCTCTGCGAATGCGTGGCCGCCTTGCGCAAGGCCCGCGCCGGATTGCGCGACTTCTCGATGGCGCCGAGCCGCTCGGCCAGCGTCCACGACGGCGGCGTGCCGCCGATCGGGCCGATGCCGGCTTCGACGATGTGGCCGAGCGCCACGCGCAGCAGCCGCGCCGTGGCATCGCAGCGCTCGCCGTAGCGGCCGAACCAGAACAGGTTCTCGGCAGCGCGCGACGGCAGCGTCGCGTTCGAGCCGACCAGCTGGTCGGCGGAAACGGTGGCCGAGAGCAGCGAGAACTCGGCGTTGACGGGCCCGTCGGAAAGCACCCAGGTGTCTTTCGAGCGGCCACCGCGCTGCATCGCGATGACGCGCGAATCGTCGTCTCCGGCGACGCGCGTGAGGCCGCCGGGCATGACGCGCCAGCCGCTCGGCGTCGCCACCGCGAACACGCGCAAGCCGACCGTGCGGGCCGCGAAGGTGCTGCTCGCACCGATGCCCCGACGCTCGAGGACCGGCGCCTGCGAAACGTGGACCCACTCCTGCGCGACATAGTGCTGCGGCCGTTGCAGAAGGCGCTTCTTCAGCGCCGCGCGCTCGTCGATGGAGAGCGTCTCGACGACGATCGGCCGCTCGTTGGCGGAGCGCTCGATCGGCTTGATGATGAGCCGCTCGGGATGCTGCCAGGCGTCGTCGAAAGCGGCAGGCTCGCCGAGCCACCAGGTCGCGACCGACGGCAGCAACAGCGACTCGCCGAGCAGGCGCCGGCTCAGCTTGGGCAGGTAGCCGAGCAAGGCGCCCGACTCGAGGACACCCGAACCGAGGGCGTTGGCGAGCAGCACGTTGCCGCGGCGCGCGCAGTCGGTGAGGCCGGCGATGCCGAGCGCCGAATCGGAGCGCAGCTCGAGCGGGTCGCAGTAGTCGTCGTCCTGGCGGCGCACGATCGCATGGACGCGCTGCAGGCCATCGATCGTCTTCAGCCAGACGCGATCGTCGCGCACCGTGAGGTCGCTGCCTTCGACGAGCGCGAAGCCGAGATAGCGCGCCAGCAGCGCGTGCTCGAAGTAGGTTTCGTTGTAGGGACCCGGCGTGAGCAGGACGATGCGCGGCGAGCCATCGCCCCGCGGTGCCCAATGCAGCAACGATGCCCTGAGTGCGTCGAAGAAGGCGGCGAGGTGCTGGACCGGCAGCTCGCGATACATCTGCGGGAACACACGCGAGACCAGCAACCGGTTCTCGAGCGCGTAGCCCGAGCCGGAAGGCGCCTGCGTGCGATCGCTCACCACCCACCAGCGGCCGTCGGGCGAGCGCGCCAGATCGGCGGCGTACTGCAGCAGGTGTTGGCCGCCCACGGGCTTCAGCCCTTCGGCCGGCGCCAGGAAACCGCGGTGGCCGAAGATCACCGGCGGCGGGATCGCGCCGCTCTTCATCAGCGTCTGGGCGCCGTAGAGATCGCCGAGAACGCGGTTGAGCAGGTCGGCGCGCTGCTCGATGCCGGCCGCGATCCCCTGCCATTCGTCGGCCGGCAGCAGCAGCGGGATCGGGTCGACCTCCCAGGGCCGATGCGCGCCCGCCGCGTCGGCATAGACGTTGTAAGTGATGCCGTGTTCGCGGATCTGCCGCTCGGTGAGTTCGAGGGTGTCGCTGACCTCGCGCTCGCTGCGTTCGGCGAGGGCGCGCGTGAATGCCTCCCAGTGCGGTCGCGGCTGCCCGGGCGCACCGAGCAGCTCGTCGTAGCGATCGTGGGGCGCCGGGTAGCCGGCGAGGAACGGGTCGAGCACCGTCAGTGACCGGCGACGGCGCGACGCAAGTCCAACGCGTAGGGGAAGTCCAGGTTGGGCCGCTCGGCCGGCAGCACCACCTTGCCGGGCGTGTGTCCGGTGCGGAAGAACCGCCCCAGCCGACGCGCCTCGGCTTCGAGCGCGTTGACCGGAAAGGTCACGTAGTTGATGCCACCGGGGTGGGCGACGTGGTACTGGCAGCCGCCGAGCGAGCGGTTCATCCAGGTGTCGACGAGGTCGAAGACCAGCGGCACGTGTGCTTCGATGGTCGGGTGCATCGACGACGGCGCCGTCCAGGCGCGGTAGCGCACGGCGGCGATGTATTCGCCGACCGCTCCGGTCGGCTGCAGCGGCAGGCGGCGGCCATTGCAGGCGAGCACGTAGCGGCCGTCGACGAGGCCGGTGACATGGACCTGGATGCGCTCGACGGTGGAGTCGACGTAGCGCGCCGTGCCGCCGGCCCCGCTCTCTTCGCCGAGCACGTGCCACGGCTCCAGCGCCATGCGCAGCTCGACACCGACGCCGGAGGCCGCGAAGTCGCCGATCAGCGGAAAGCGGAAGTCGCGGTGCGCAGCGAACCATTCCATCTCGAACGGGTAGCCGAAGGCACGCAGCTCGCCGACCACATCGCGAACGTCTTCCCAGATGAAGTACGGCAGCATGAAGCGGTCGTGCAGTTCGGTGCCCCAGCGCTCCAGTCGCTCCGGCCGGTACGGATCGGCCCAGAAGCGCGCCACCAACGCCCGCATCAGGAGCTGCTGTGACAGGCTCATGCGCGCATGAGGCGGCATCTCGAAGGCGCGCATCTCGAGCAGGCCGAGGCGGCCGGTCGGGCCGTCGGGCGAATACAGCTTGTCGATGCAGAACTCGGCACGGTGGGTGTTGCCGGTGACGTCGATCAGAAGATTGCGAAGCAGGCGATCGATCAGCCACGGCGGTACGAATACGTCCCCACGCTGGCTTTGCTCGCTTCCCCCCGGGGGCGCGTCGCCGGCCTTGGGGCGGCCCGGCGACCGGCGGCCCGCTTCCGCCTCGGTGACGCGGCGCAGCTCGGCAAAGGCGATCTCGATCTCGTAGACGGAGTCGTTGCGGGCTTCGTCGATGCGCGGTGCCTGGCTGGTCGGGCCGACGAACATGCCGGAGAACAGATAGCTCAGCGCCGGGTGGTTGTGCCAGTAGCCGATCATGCTGGCGAGCAGGTCGGGCCGGCGCAGGAACGGCGAGTCGTTCGGCGTGGCGCCACCGAGCACGAAGTGGTTGCCGCCGCCGGTGCCGGTATGGCGGCCGTCGAGCATGAACTTCTCGGTGGTAAGGCGCGTCTCCCTCGCCGAGGCGTAGAGATGCGTCGTCTGGCCGACGAGCTCGCTCCAGCTCGACGCCGGATGGATGTTGACTTCGATGACGCCAGGGTCAGGCGTGACCCGCAGCACCGTGAGGCGCGGATCGCGCGGCGGCTCGTAGCCCTCGAGCACGACCGGCGTGTTCATCTCGCGCGCCGTCGACTCGACGGCCGCGACCAGCGCCAGATAGTCCTCGAGCGACGACGCGGGCGGCATGAAGACGTAAAGCCGGCCCTGCCGCGGCTCGACGCTGATGGCGGTGCGAACCACGTAGCCCGCCGACTGGTGCAGCGCCGGCGCAACGGTCGCTGACTCCGGCTCGGGATCGTGCGAACCGCTCGGCGTCGGGTGCTCGCCGGCCTTGCCGTCGGCGCCCTCGCTCGGGCTCTCGTCGTGCAAATGCCAGGCCGGTGCCTCGC
>JAYVNL010000380.1:0-8516 GCA_043758495.1 Rhizobacter sp. | reverse complement strand
GGCTCGTGCCCGGCTTGGCGCCGCTGCCGCTGCAGGTTTCGCACGACTCGTAGGCCGGGATGCGGATCTGAGTTTCCTTGCCGAGGGCAGCTTCCTCGAGCGTGATCTCCATGGCATAGCTCAGGTCGCTGCCGCGATAGACCTGCTGGCCGCCGGCGGGGCGGCCACGACCGTTGCCGAAGATGTCGCCGAAGATGTCGCCGAAGGCCTCGGCGAAGCCGCCGAAGCCTTCCTGGCCGGCGCGGCCCATGTTGGGGTCGACGCCGGCGTGACCGTACTGGTCATAGGCGGCGCGCTTCTGCGGATCCGAAAGCATCTCGTAGGCTTCTTTCGCCTCCTTGAACTGCTCCTCGTTGTTCTTCGAAGTGGCACCCTGGTTGCGGTCCGGGTGATGCTTCATCGCCAGCTTGCGATAAGCCTTCTTGATGTCATCGTCGGAAGAATTCTTGGCGACGCCGAGCACCTCGTAGTAGTCGCGCTTGTTGACTGCCATCCCGCTACGCTCCCTGAAAAACGAAACGCCGGCCAGAAGGCCGGCGCTTGTCGAGGGCTTCAGCCCTTCTTGACTTCCTTGAACTCGGCGTCGACGACGTTGTCGTCGGCGGCGGCGTGCGCAGTCTGCGCCTCTGGCGGCGCGCCCGGAGCGCCCGCCGGGCCAGCGGCCGAAGCTTGCGCTGCCTGGGCATCGGCGTACAACTTCTCGCCCAGCTTCTGGCTAACCGTCGTGAGTGCTTCGGTCCTCGCCTCGATGGTGGCCTTGTCGTCCGACTTCAGCGATTCCTCGGCTTCCTTCAGCGCCGTCTCGATCTTCTCCTTGTCGCCGGCGTCGAGCTTGTCGCCGTGCTCGACCATGCTCTTCTTGACGCTGTGGATCATGGCATCGGCCGCGTTCCTGGCCTGGATGACTTCGAGCTTCTTCTTGTCGTCAGCGGCGTTGAGCTCGGCGTCCTTCACCATCTGCTGAATTTCGGCTTCGTTGAGGCCGGAATTCGCCTTGATCGTGATCTTGTTTTCCTTGCCGGTCGCCTTGTCCTTCGCGCCCACGTGCAGGATGCCGTTGGCGTCGATGTCGAAACTGACCTCGATCTGCGGCATGCCGCGCGCTGCCGGCGCGATGCCCTCGAGGTTGAACTCGCCGAGCGACTTGTTGCCCGACGCCATGTCCCGCTCGCCCTGGTAGACCTTGATCGTCACCGCCGGCTGGTTGTCGTCGGCGGTCGAGAAGGTCTGCGCGAACTTGGTCGGGATCGTGGTGTTCTTCTGGATCATCTTGGTCATGACGCCACCGAGCGTCTCGATGCCCAGCGACAGCGGCGTGACGTCGAGCAGCAGCACGTCCTTGCGATCGCCCGTCAGGACCTGACCCTGGATGGCAGCGCCGACGGCGACCGCTTCGTCAGGGTTCACGTCCTTCCTCGGCTCCTTGCCAAAAAATTCCTTGACCTTGTCCTGCACCTTGGGCATGCGCGTCATGCCGCCGACGAGGATGACGTCGTCGATCTGGCCAACCGAGACACCGGCATCCTTGATGGCGGTTCGGCAGGGCGCGATCGTGCGCTCGATCAACTCTTCGACCAGCGACTCCAGCTTGGCCCGCGTGAGCTTGATGTTGAGGTGCTTCGGTCCCGACGCGTCTGCGGTCACATAGGGCAGGTTGATGTCGGTCTGCGCCGAGCTCGAGAGTTCGATCTTCGCTTTCTCGGCCGCTTCCTTCAGGCGC
The DNA here is from genome assembly GCA_043758495.1 of Rhizobacter sp. Classification (GTDB taxonomy): domain Bacteria; phylum Pseudomonadota; class Gammaproteobacteria; order Burkholderiales; family Burkholderiaceae_C; genus Schlegelella_A. The sequence goes on along the minus strand of JAYVNL010000380.1, from coordinate 6,796 downwards.
TGCAGGGCAAGCACGTCCTTCGAGAGGTCGACGCCCTGATCCTTCTTGAACTCGGAAATGATGTAGTCGATGATGCGCTGGTCGAAGTCCTCGCCACCGAGGAAGGTGTCGCCGTTGGTGGAAAGCACCTCGAACTGCTTCTCGCCGTCGACGTCGGCGATCTCGATGATCGAGACGTCGAAGGTGCCGCCGCCGAGGTCGTACACGGCGATCTTGCGGTCGCCCTTCTCGGTCTTGTCGAGGCCGAAGGCGAGCGCGGCCGCCGTCGGCTCGTTGATGATTCGCTTGACCTCGAGGCCGGCGATTCGACCGGCGTCTTTCGTGGCCTGGCGCTGGGCGTCGTTGAAGTAGGCCGGCACCGTGATGACGGCGTCGGTGACCTTCTCGCCGAGGTAGTCCTCGGCAGTCTTCTTCATCTTGCGCAGGATCTCGGCCGAGATCTGCTGCGCCGCCAGCTTGTCGTCGTGGACCTGCACCCAGGCGTCGCCGTTGTCGGCGGCGACGATTCTGTAGGGCATGAGGCCGATGTCCTTCTGGACTTCTTTCTCGGCGAACTTGCGGCCGATCAGGCGCTTGACCGCATAGATGGTGTTCTTCGGGTTGGTCACCGCCTGGCGCTTGGCCGAGGCGCCGACCAGGATCTCGCCGCCATCCTGGTACGCGACGATCGACGGCGTGGTGCGGGCACCCTCGCTGTTCTCGATCACCTTGGTGGTGTTGCCTTCCATGATGGCCACGCACGAGTTCGTGGTGCCGAGGTCGATGCCGATGATCTTTGCCATGTTCCTAGCTCCGGGAAATAAATTCGAATGATCGTAAGTTGTGGATAACTCGAAGGTTTTTCAAGCCGCGCTCAACTCGCACCGCTGACCGTGACGAGTGCCGGCCGCAGCACGCGGTCGGCGATCAGGTAGCCCTTCTGCAACACGGCGACCACGGTGTTGGGGTCCTGCGCCGCCGGCACGACGCTGATCGCCTGGTGCTGGTGAGGATCGAACTTCGTCGCCGCTGGCGGATTGATCTCGACAACTTTGTTGCGCGCGAGAGCCGCGCTCAACTGGCGCAGGGTGGCGTGGACGCCTTCGAGCAACTGCTCGGGTGTGGCGGCCGGGATGGCGATCGCGGCCTCGAGACTGTCTTTCACCGGCAGCAGGCTTTCGGCGAAGCTCTCGACAGCAAACTTGCGCGCCTTGGCCACTTCTTCCTCGGCGCGGCGGCGGGTGTTCTCGGCCTCGGCCTTGGCACGCAGGAACGCTTCGTTCAACTCGGCATGCCGGGCTTCCAAATCGCTGCCGGCGGATGCGGAAGCGTCATCGGCCAGCACGGGGTCGCCGTTCGGGCGATCGGCATCGATGCGCGTGGGGTCGTTCTCGTTCATCGAATTGACTTGAGGTGCATCCCCTTCGTTTCAAGGGGGATTTCGCGACGATTTCAATCGCCATCGACCGAAGCGCTCCAGCGGTCCCATTCGGCGAGGTGGCGCCGGTCGCGCTTCGTCGGCCGGCCGTGATCGATGGCCAGCGCTGGCTCGGGGTGAGCGCGGCGCTCGGCAGCGGCGGCGAGCCGGGCGGCGACACTCTCGGCTGTCTCTTCGTAAAGGCCCTGCGCCGTCACTGCGGGACCGCGCATCCGGCTCAACGCCTGAACGACGAAGGTGCGCACCAGCCCGCCCTGGCGCCATTCGATCCGGTCGCCCTCACGCAGCTCGCGCGCCGGCTTGGCGACCTGGCCGTTGACGAGGATACGGCCCTTGCCAACCTCGTCGGCAGCCAGCGCCCGCGTCTTGAAGAAGCGAGCTGCCCAGAGCCACTTGTCGATCCGGTGCTTGTCCATCAACGGCTGTCACGGGCAAGCGCCGTACCGGTCGGAGCGGGAATGTTCAGAAGATCCAGAGGCTCTCCGGCGGAATCGACAGCCATTGCTCGCCCGCGGGCAAGGCGGCAGGTCCATAAGCGCGCAAGCGCAGGTCGCCGCGGTGGAAGAGGTACTCCCAACGATCGCCGAGGAACATCGACGTCACCAGGGGCAACCGCACCGTGTTCTCGCCAACGCCTGCCGCGATTCGCACGCGCTCGAGGCGGACCATGCCGGTGACCTCGGCGCCGACGGCTGCAGCGCTGCGAGCGTCGCCGCGCAGCTGCCAGCCGTCGCCGCCGATCAGCGCCGAGCCGCCGTGCCGCTCGAGGATCTTGCCGGGCAGGCGGTTGTTGCTGCCCATGAAGTCGGCCACGAACAGCGTCTTCGGCTGGCCGTAGAGCTCCTGCGGCGCGCCTTGCTGCTCGATGACGCCGTTGTTCAGCAGCAGGATGCGGTCCGACATCGCCATCGCCTCGTTCTGGTCGTGGGTAACGACCAGCGCCGACAGCCGCATCTTCAGGATCAGCTCGCGCAACCAGGCCCGCGCTTCCTCGCGCAGCTTGGCATCGAGGTTGGAGAGCGGCTCGTCCATCAGGATGACGGGCGGGTTGTAGACGAGCGCGCGCGCGATCGCGACGCGCTGCTGCTGGCCGCCCGAGAGCTGATGCGGCAAGCGGTCGCCGAGGTGGCCGAGGCCGAGGTTGCCGAGCGCCGAGTCGACGCGCTGCCTGATCTCGGCGCCGGCCACCTTGCGCAATTTCAGGCCATAGCCGACGTTGTCGAACACCGTTCGATGCGGCCACAAGGCGTACGACTGAAACACCAGGCCGAGGTTGCGCTTCTCGGCCGGCACTTCGAGCTTCGAGGCAGCGTCGAACACCGTCCGGTCTTCGATGCTGATGGCGCCGCGGTGTGCAACCTCCAGGCCCGCGACGGCGCGCAGCAAGGTCGTCTTGCCGCTGCCCGACGGGCCGAGCAGCGACACCACCTCGCCCTGCGCGAGCTGCATCGAGACGCCCTTGAGGATGGCGTTGTCGCCATAGGAAAGGTGGAGGTCGTCGACCCGCAGCTTGTTCGGCTCAGTCATGCAATTTCACTCCGAAGCGCAGGGCCACCGTGAGGCCGACGGCGACCAGCACGACGTTGATGAAGGACAGCGCCGCCACCGTCTCGGTGGCGCCGGTTCCCCACAGCGACACCAGCAGCGAGCCGATCACCTCGGTGCCGGGCCCTAGCAGATAGACGCCGGTCGAGTACTCGCGCTCGAAGATCATGAAGACGAGCAGCCAGCTGGCGAGCAGGCCATAGCGCACCAGCGGCAGGGTCACGTCGCGGCTGACCTGGCCGCGGCTCGCACCGGCGCTGCGCGCAGCTTCCTCGAGCTCGGGCCCGACCTGCAGCAGCGAGCTCGAGACCAGGCGCATGCCGTAGGCCAGCCAGACCACCGTGTAAGCGATCCACAGACTCACGATCGTCGAGCGCAACGGCGCGAGCGGCGGGAAGAACAGGAACACCCACAGGAAGGCGAGGCCGGCGAGCAGGCCGGGCACCGCGCGCGGCACCAGCACGAGGTAGTCGACGAACCGCGACCAGCCGTCGTTCTTGCGATGCGTCGCCAGGCCGACGGCGGTGTAGCAGACGACCGCGAGACCGCCCCCGACGACGCCGATCAGCACCGTGTTGAAGATGCCGCGCACGAGCGTCGGCTGCGAGAAGACTTCGCGGAAGTTTTCGAGCGTGAACACCTCGGCGAGGTTGACGCCTTCGCCCCAGTTGGTGACGAGCGCACGCAGGCCGATGCCCGTCAGCGGCACGACGACGGTGAGCAGAAGCCAGAGCGCCAGGATGGCGGTCGCAATCCAGCGCCAGCGGCCCAGCGGCAACGGTCGTTGCCGACCGGCCTTGCCCTTGACGGTGATGAACTTGCCGGCGTTGCGCAGCAGGTAGCGCTGCAGCATCACGAGCGGGAAGGTCATCGCGACGATGCAAACCGCCACGGCCGCCATCAGGTGATACGACGGCGTGCCCAGCTTGTTGGTGAGCTTATAGAGGTAGGTCGCGAGCACGAGGTGGCCTTCGGGGTCGCCCAGCACGAGCGGCAGGCCGAAGATCTCGAAGCCGAGGAAGAACACGAGCACGCCCGAGAACAGCAGCGACGGCGTCACCATGGGCAGGCTGACGTCGCGGGCGACCTGGAACGGCGAAGAGCCGGCCATGCGCGCGGCCTCCTCGACGTCGGAGCCGAGGCTTTTCAAGGCCGACGACGAATAGAGGTAAACATGCGGCACGTGAGTGAGGCCGGCGATGACGGCGATGCCGGCGAGCGAATACACGTTCCAGGGGACGACGCCGAAAAGCTGCTTCGCCCACACCGAATAGAAGCCGACCGGGCCGGCCGAGACCACGTAGCCGAAGCCGAGCACCATCGGCGAAACGAACACCGGGATCAGCAACAGCGGTTCGATCCAGCCGCGGCCGGGCAGGTCGGTGCGGATCATCAGGAAGGCGAGGATGCCGCCGAGGGGCACGGCGATGATCGCCATCACGGTGGCGATGATCAGCGAGTTCTTGAGCGAATCCCAGAAGTCACCATCGGCGAAGATGAACTCGAAAGCGCCGACGCCGAGCTTGTGCGGCATGAAGAACGGCGCATCGAGCAGACTTTGATAAAAGATCAGACCGAGCGGAAGAAACACGGCCAGCGCCGTCAGGCCGATGACTGCCGCCCGAATCGGCGAAAAGACCGACTTCATCGGCCGAGAGATCCTTTGCGTCGCTCCGGATGTCCCGCCCGAAGCCGGGTCACTTGCCGGCTTTCAACGCCGCCTGCCACTGCTTGATGAAGTCGAGCCGTCTGGTCTGGTCGAGGAAGCCGAGCAGATCGGCGCTGACCGGGATCGGCTTGGCATTGGCGCCGAGCACCTTGGCGTAGCCCGCCGCCGTCATCTCGCCTTCGACGTCGGAGCGGATCGAACCCAGCTCGGATTGATTGGCGATGATCGTCTGGCCGCGCTTCGAGAGGATGTAGTCGACCCAGAGCTTGGCAGCATTCGGGTTCTTGGCGATCTTTGATGCAAACATCACCCGCGACATCACCAGCGCGTAATCCTTGGGCAGCACGATGCCGATCGACGGGTCCTTCTTGGCCCGCAGCACGGCATACGAGTTGAAGATGTTGAAGCCGAGCAGGTTCTCGCCCGAGCTGATGCGCTCCATCATCGTGCCCGCGCTCGACTGCACGCGCGGGCCGACGATGCCGAGCGCCTTGATCATGTCCCAGAACTGCGGGTTGTACTTGCTGTCCTGCGTGATCAGCAGGAAGCCAACGCCCGATTTTTCAATGTCGTAAGTCGTGACCTTGCCTTTCAGCTTCTCGGTCTTGGTGGTGAACACGCGAAGCAGGTCGGCGTGGCTCTGCGGGATCTCGTCACCAGAGAGCAGCCGCTTGTTGTAGACGAACGCGAGAGGCTCGTAGGTGGTGCCGAAGGCCTCGTTCCTCCACACCGCCCAGGTCGGCAGGTTGGCGATCTCGGGCGATGCATAAGCCATGGCGCCGCCGTCGCTGGCGAGCTTGATCTGGAGGTCCATCGACGAGCTCCAGAGCACGTCGGCCGAGCCTGCGTTGGCGGCCTTCTCGCTGATGAAGCGGTTATAGACCTCGGTCGAGTTCATGTCGTTGTACTCGACCGAAATGCCGGGGTAGAGCGCCTGGAAGTCTTTGATCAGGAAGTTGGCGGCTGCCGTGTCGGTCGTGCTGTAGACGACGACCTTGGCTTCCTTCTTGGCGGCGGCGATGGTCTCCGCATACGTGGCCGGGTAGCCCGCCGGAACCTGCGCCGTCGCGTGAATGGCAATGAGGGCGGCGACTGCGCCGAGCACAGTCCGGGTCAGTGTTCTCATGTCTGCGTCTCTGCTCGTATCGTCGAACGAAATCGATCGGGGCCACTACTATCGTGCCGCCGCACCGTTCCCGCAACCGCGGAAATACCGACATCGCACGTCACTGCGGCGCGCCGGCGGCAAGGGCGCGCCGGCGTTGCTCTGCGAGGGCCGCGGCATCGCCGGTACGGGTATCCCAACCCTCCATGTTGCAAATGGTCAGGCCGGCGAGTGCGGCGATCCATTCGTGCTGGTCGTTGAGGCAACCGATGTAGCCGAACTCGACACCACCGGCCTCGGTGAACGCCGTGCGCACTTCCTGGTTGATCTCTTCGAGCGTCTCGAGGCAGTCGGAGGTGAAGCCAGGACAAAACACGTCGACGCGACGAACGCCGGCACGCGCCATCGCCACGACCGTCGGCTCGGTGTAGGGCTTCAACCACTCGGCATTTCCGAATCGACTTTGAAAGGTCACGCTCACAAAGCTTTCGCCGAGCTTTAGTTTTTCGGCGAGCAGGCGGCCGGTCTTCAGACACTCGCAGTGGTAGGGGTCGCCGAGCGTCAGCGTGCGCCGCGGCACGCCGTGGAAGCTGAGGACGAGCTTGTCGGGCCGGCCGTGCGTCATCCAGTGGTCTTCGACGCGGCGGGCGAGGGCGGCGATGTAGCCGGCATCGTCGTGGTAGTGCTTAACGAGTCGGAGTTCGGGCAGGTTGCGCGTGCGCCGCATCCAGGCGGCAAGCTCGTCGGCGATGCTGGCGGTGGTCGATGCCGAATACTGTGGATAGAGCGGCACGACGACGATACGGTCGGCACCCGCCGCCTTGACCTCGTCGAGTACCGTGCCGATTCCGGGCCGGCCGTAGCGCATGGCGGAACGCACGATGACCTGATGACCCCGCTGGCCGAGGTAGCCGCCGAGCATGGTCGCCTGTTTCTCGGTCCACACCTTGAGCGGCGAACCCTCGGCCGTCCAGATGCTCGCGTACTTGCGCGCCGACCGCGCCGGCCGCACGCGCAGGATCACGAGGTGAAGGAGCGGCAGCCAGAGCAGGCGCGGGAT
>JAYVNL010000379.1:0-2718 GCA_043758495.1 Rhizobacter sp. | reverse complement strand
CCGACGACGCCGGCGACCAGATCGCAGTACTTCGCGAGGCCGGGGAAGTCGAGGAAGCGCGACTGGTCGAGGTCCATCTGGCAGCCTTCGATCACGGCCAGCAGGTGCGACGCCTCGATGCCGTAGGCAGTGGAGTGCGGCATCAGCGCCTCCATTGCCGGATGGCTGGCCCTGCCGGCGAACGCGGCGCCGACCTCGCTGCGCCACCAGGCCAGCTTGGCCGCCGCGACGCCGCGGTCGCTGACCTCGTCGGCAACGTCGTCGACCTCGCGGCAGAAGGCATAGAAGGCAGTGATCGCGGCGCGCCGCGGTGGCTCGAGGAAGAGGAAAGCGTAGTAGAAGCTCGAGCCGCTGGCGGCCGCCTTCTCCTGGACGTATTGCTCCGGCGTCATGACGACGGCGGTATCGCCTTTCATGCGGCGCGCCCTTCGGCAGCGGCGGCACTTCTGCCCGCACGCATCAGCAGTGCGCGCCAAGCGATGACCGGCGCATCGACAGCGCCGACGACGGGTCGCGTCGTCAGCGTCGCGCCGCCGAGGCGGTCGATCTTCTCGAGGATCCGCAAACCGCCCTGGACGACGAGCCGGAGCTCGAGCCCGGCCCGGCCCGGGACGGTGTGGACGAGGTCGGCGCCGGAAAGCATCAACTCGCGGGCCCAGCGGACGAGGTCGCCGACGAGAGCGCGGGCCACCGGCCCGTCGCGGCCGGCGAGAAGGTCGGCGGGGTCGACGCCGTGGCGGCAACAGTCGGCCTCGGGCGCATAGAGGCGGCCGCGCCGCGTGTCGACACCGAGGTCTTGCCAGAAGTTGGCGAGCTGCAGAGCGGTGCAGATGGCGTCGGACTGCTTCAGTGCGCGCGGCTCGGCGATGCCGTAGAGATGCAGGAGGAGGCGGCCGACCGGCTCGGCCGAACGCCGGCAATAGTCGAGCAGCTCGGCGCGATCGGCATAGCGCGACTTCACGACATCCTGCGCGAATGCGTCGAGTAAGGCGGCGAGGAGATCGGGCGGCAGCTGGTGTTCGGCCATCGCCGCGGCGAGCGGGCGGAACACCTGTGGCCAGCGCGGCGATGGCGGCTGCGCGGCAGCGACCGCGTCGAGGTCGCAGCGAAAGGCGGCGAGGTCGGCGAGTCGCTCGGTCGCCGGCGCGTCGCCTTCGTCGGCGATGTCGTCGGCGGTGCGCGCGAAGCGGTAGATCGCCATCACTCCCGGGCGCAGCGCCGGCGGGCTCAGCCACGAGGCGACCGGAAAATTTTCGTAGTGCTTGTCGCTCAAGCTTTCCATTCTCCACGGTGCGGCGACCGAGCGACGCCGCAGGCCAGCGATGCGCCTCGGCGAGGTTTGACGGTCAACCGGACGGAGCCGTATATTACTGACCGGTCAGTCAGTACGACTTCAAAGGCGGTGTGATGGATCGCTCCCAGTTCTTGCTTGCCGCCTTCGCCCCGGTGCTCGTGCTCGCCGCGTGCTCGAAGCCGCCGCCACCGCCCGAGCCGGTGCGCGCCGTCAAGACGATGGTCGTGCAGTCAGCGAGCGCCGGCGGCAGCTATGAGTACGCCGGTGAGATCCGGGCGCGGGTCGAATCGAGGCTGTCGTTCCGGGTCGGCGGCAAGATGACGGAGCGGATTGCCAACCTCGGCGACACCGTGCGTGCCGGCCAGGTGCTGGCCCGTCTGGACCCGCGCGATCTTCGCCTCGGCCAGGACGTGGCCGTCGCTGCGGTGGCGAGCGCCGAGGTCAGCCTGCGCCAGAGCGAGGCCGACTTCAAGCGCTACCGCGACTTGCTCGACCAGGGCTTCATCAGCAGTGCCGAGCTGGAGCGCCGCGAGACGACGCTGAAGGTGGCCGAGGCGCAGTTCCGGCAGGCGCGTGCGCAGTCGGGCGTGCAAGGCAACCAGGCTGCATATGCCGCGCTCGTCGCCGATGTCGGCGGGGTCATCACCGGCGTCGACGCCGAGGCGGGCATGGTCGTCGCTGCCGGCGCCCCGGTCGTGCGCCTTGCCCTCGACGGCCCGCGCGACGTGGTCTTCTCGGTGCCCGAAGACAAGGTCGGCATGATCCAGGCGCTCGCGGCACGACAAGGCGCGGTGCGGGTGCGCTTCTGGGGTGCGGGCGACCAGGAAGTCGCGGCGCGCATCCGCGAAGTCGGCGGCGCCGCCGATCCGGCGACGCGCACCTTTCTCGTCAAGGCCGATCTCGGCGACGCGGCCGCGACCACGCTCCGCCTCGGCCAGACCGCCACCGTCGCGATCGACGGCCCGAAGCGCTGCGGCGTCGCCCGCGTGCCGCTGTCGGCACTTAAGGAAGACCACGGCAAGAGCATGGTGTGGATCGTCGACGCTGGCTCGATGACGGCGGTGTCGCGGATCGTCAGCGTCGGCGGCGCAGAGGGCAACGACGCGGTCATCGTCGCCGGCCTGGCGCCTGGTGACCGAGTCGTCACCGCCGGCGTGCACGTGCTGTCGCCGGGCCAGAAGGTGCGGCTCTACGCCGACCCGGAAGCACCGGTCGCGTCGGCGCCCGCGGCGACGCCTCTCGCTCGATGAGCGCCGTCCTGCCGCCGGCCGTTGCGGCGCCGCCGCCGACGCGCTTCAACATCTCGCGCTGGGCCCTCGAGCACCGGGCGCTGACGCGCTACCTCCTCGTGATGATGCTCGTCCTCGGCGCCGCCGCCTACTTCCAGCTCGGCCAGGACGAAGACCCGCCGTTCACGTTTCGGG
>JAYVNL010000378.1:0-8522 GCA_043758495.1 Rhizobacter sp. | reverse complement strand
ACATCGCGTCGGGCAGCGCGCTCATGTCCTGGATGCCGCCGATGTCCTTCTCGAGCTTGGCCTGCTCGCGCTGGAACATCAGCGCTTCCTTCTTGATGCGGATCTCGGTGCCGGTCTCGATCTGCGCTTTCATGTCCTTCAGGCGCTTCAGCGAGCCCTTCACGGTCTTGAAGTTGGTGAGCATGCCGCCCAGCCAACGCTGGTCGACGAACGGCATGCCGCAGCGCTTGGCTTCGGCGGCGATCACGTCGCGCGCCTGCCGTTTGGTGCCGATCATGAGAATGGTGCCGCGGCGGGCTGCCAGCTGGCGGACGAACTTCATCGCGTCGTCGAAGAGCGGATGCGTCTTCTCGAGGTTGATGATGTGGATCTTGTTCCGGTGGCCGTAGATATACGGAGCCATCTTCGGGTTCCAGAAGCGCGTCTGGTGTCCGAAGTGGACGCCGGCTTCTAGCATTTCACGCATCGTGATCGTCATGAGGTATCCAAAGGTTGGTTCTAGAATCCGGCTCGAATCGCAACGCAATATCCCTCCGGATCGTGCGCAGCGACACCTTGAATGAACCGGTTCGCGGGTTTCGGAAAACCTCGGGCGAGGTATCCGGAGAAAAGCTTTGGATTCTAGCATTGCGATGATCCGGGACCTGACCGCAGCACGCCGCGAGATTCGAGAGGGCCGGGTGTCGGCCGGCGCGTTGATCGAGGCGTCGATCGAGGCCGCCGGCTCGGCGTCGTGCCGTCACGCTTTCGTCGCCACCAGCTTCGACACGGCTCGGGCCACCGCTCGTGACCCGGGCGCAGCCGCCCTTCCCCTCGCCGGCCTCGCCGTCTCGATCAAGGACCTGTTCGACGTTGCCGGCGAAGTCACCGGGGCGGGCTCGACGCTGCTCGCGCAGAACCCCGCCGCGATCGAAGATGCGCCTGCCGTCGCCCGCCTTCGCCGCGCCGGCGCGGCCTTCATCGGCCGCACCAACATGTCGGAGTTCGCGTTCTCCGGCGTCGGCATCAACCCACACTACAACACGCCGGCCAACGCCGCCACGCTCGCGCTCGACCCGACGCCGCGCATCCCCGGCGGCTCGACATCGGGGGGTGCGGTCAGCGTCGCCGCCGGCGCCGCCTGGGTCGCGCTCGGGTCCGACACCGGTGGCTCGATCCGGATACCGGCCGCGCTTCAGGGCGTCGTCGGCTTCAAGTCGACAGCACGCCTGGTGCCGACCGCCGGCGGGGTGCCGCTCTCGACCTCGCTCGACACCGTCTCGGCGATGACGCGATCGGTGCGCGACGCCATCCTCGTCCACGAAATCCTGGCCGACTGCGAGGTCGCCCATTCGAGTCCGCCGCTGTCGACGCTCCGACTCGCGGTGCCGCGCACGGTGATGCTCGACGGCCTCGACGCCACCGTGGCGCGTGCCTTCGACCGCGCTATCGCTCGCCTTTCCGTGGCCGGTGCACACATCGAGACGATCGAGCTGCCGCTGCTCGACGAGATCCCGGCGATCAATGCCAGCGGCGGCTTCGCGGCCGCCGAAGCATGGGCCTTCCATCGTCGCTGGCTGGTCGACCGCGAACGCGAGTACGACCCGCGCGTAGCGAGGCGGATCCGCCGCGGCGAAGCGATGAGCGCGGCCGACTACATCGACCTCATCGCCATGCGCCAGAACTGGATTGCACGCATGGAAGCGGGGCTCGCCGGCTTCACCGCCCTGCTGTCGCCGACCGTGCCGATGATGGCGCCGACGCTCGCGCCGCTGCTCACCGACGACGACGCGTTCTTCGCCACCAACGCCCTGCTCCTGCGCAATCCCAGCGCCGTCAATTTGCTCGACGGCTGCGCGCTGAGCCTGCCCTGCCACGATGCCGGCGAGATGCCGGTCGGCCTCATGGTCTGGAGCACCGCCCTGCGCGACGATGCCGTCCTCGGTGCCGCTCTCGCCATCGAGGCCGCGCTCGACGCGCCAGCCAAAGCCCGTTCGCCCGGCGTGCACGGCTGATGCGCGTTGCCGTGATCGGCGCCGGCGTAGTCGGCGTCACGACGGCCTACGAGCTCGGTGCCGACGGCCACCAGGTCACTGTCTTTGAGCGCCGCGGCTCGGTCGCCGCGGAGAGCAGCTTCGCCAACGCCGGTCTGGTCGCGCCCGGCTACGTCGCGCCGTGGTCGGCGCCAGGCATGGCCGGCAAGGTGATCGCGCATGCCTGGCGCGCCCACGCGCCAGTGCGCGTCGGCGGCCATCTCGACGGCGTGGCGCTGGCGTGGCTGTGGCGCTGGTGGCGCGCCTGCCGGCCGCAGGTCTACCGCGCCAACCGCGCCCGCATGCACCGGCTCGCCCACTTCAGCCGCGACCGCCTGCGCGAGATCACGCAGCGCCTTCATCTCGACTACGAGCGCGCGGATGGATTTCTGGTGCTGCTGCGTACGGCGCGCGAGCTGGCGATGGCCGAGCCCGGCATTCGCGCCCTCACCGAGCTCGGCGCCGCCCCGCAGTTGCTCGACGCGGCCGGCTGCCGCGCCATCGAGCCCGGCCTCAACCCAGAGACCGCCCTGCATGCCGGCATCTATTCGAAAGACGACCTGGTCGGCAACTGCCGCGAGTTCACGCACCTGCTGCGAAAGGAAGCGGCGCGCGCCGGCGTGCGCTTCCTGTTCAACGCCCAGGTCGAGCGCATCTCTGCCGGACCGGCGCCGCGGCTCGCGGTCATCCGCACGCCGATCGACCCGCGCGACCGCAACGGCCTGCGCTCGATCGGCGGTGCCAGCGACTGGTCGGTCACGCAACCCCCGGAAATGCTCGAGGCCGAGCCCGCGTTCGACGCCATCGTCGTCTGCGCCGCCGTCGACTCGCGCCTGCTGCTTCGCCCGCTCGGCGTCCGCTTGCCGCTGCTGCCGGTCTACGGCTATTCGGTGACAGCACCGCTCCGACACGACGACCGCCACCTCCACCGCGAGCCGCGCGCGGCGCTGATGGACGAGCGCTACAAGGTTGCGATCAGCCGCCTCGGCAACCGCGTGCGCGCAGCCGGCAGCGCCGAGATCGGGGTCTCTGCGCAGCATCGCGACGATGCTGCTTTTCGCACCCTCGACAAGGTCCTGGACGACTGGTTTCCCGGCGTCACCCAGCGCAGTGCGGCGCAGCGCTGGCGCGGCGCGCGGCCGATGCTGCCTGACGGGCCACCGGTGCTCGGCGCCAGCGGTGTCGCCGGCGTCTGGCTCAACGTCGGCCACGGTGGCAGCGGCTGGGCACTGGCCTGCGGCTCTGCACGACTCGTCGCCGACGCCGTCGCCGGCCGCAAGACGCCGATCCAGATCGACGGCCTCGGCCTCGATCGGCTGCGGTGATGGGCGACATCGAGCGCATCGATTCGGAAATCGGTCGGCGGCCGCTGCACGGCGTCGCCGCGACGCGCCGGTTCGAGGCGGAGTCACTGGCGGCGATGCCGCCGTTCACGATGATGGCGCGTGCCGGCGATGCGGTGGCCCGGCTGGCGCTTGCCCTGGTGCCGCACGCACAACGGATCGTCGTCTTCGCCGGCCCGGGCAACAACGGGGGCGATGGCATCGAGGCGGCGCGCCGGCTGCAGGAGTTCGGCAAGGCCGTGAGCGTGGTCCTGGTCGGCGACGTCGCGCGCCTGCCAGCCGATGCCGCGAACGCAATGCGGCGAGCGGCAACAGCCGGCATCGCCTTCGTGCCATGGGCCGAGTCGATCGACGCCACCGAAGACACGCCCGAACTCGTCGTCGATGCCCTGCTCGGCTTCGCGACTTCACGCGCACCCGACCGCGCGATCGCAGCCGCGATCGACCGCATCGGGGCGATGGCGGCACGCGGCGCCCGCGTCCTCGCCGTCGACGTGCCGAGCGGCCTCGACGCCGAACGCGGGCACGCGCTTGGCCCGCACTGCGTGGTGGCGGCCGACACGCTTTCCTTGTTGACCCTGAAGCCCGGGCTCTTCACGGCCGACGGCCGGGACCATGCCGGGCGAGTCTGGCTAGCCGACCTCGTGAACGGCGGCGCGGATCGAATCGGCCCGGCCGATCTCGCCGACGCCTGGCTCAGCGGCCGCCGGGACCCGGCGTGCGGCGTGGCACCGCGTCGCCACGCCGCTCACAAAGGCAGTTATGGCGACGTGGCCGTTGTCGGTGGCGCCACCGGCATGACGGGTGCCGCGTGGCTCGCCGCACGCGCGGCCCACGCAGCCGGGGCCGGCCGGGTTTTCGTTGATCTTCTGGCCGCCGACGCGACGGCGACCGACCCGACGCGACCGGAATTGATGACGCGACCCGGCTGGTGGCACGGCGGCGCCGACGGATTCGCGCATGCGGTCGTCGTCTGCGGTTGCGGCGGCGGCGATGCCGTGCGCGACGTGCTGCCGCGATTGCTCGCCATGTCGTCGCGCCTGGTGCTCGACGCCGACGCGCTCAACGCCGTCGCCGTCGACACCTCGCTGCAGACACAGCTCGCAGCGCGGGCCGGCCGCGGCTTCGCCACCGTGCTGACGCCGCATCCGCTCGAAGCCGCACGCCTGCTCGGCAGCGATGTCGCCGCCGTGCAGGGCGACCGCCTTACTGCGGCCGGCCGGCTCGCGGATCGCTTCGGTGCCGTCGTCGTGCTGAAGGGCTCGGGCAGCGTCATCGCCGCGACCGGCGAGCGCCCACGCATCTGCGCCACCGGCAATGCCGCCCTCGCCACCGCCGGCAGCGGCGATGTCCTCGCGGGCTGGCTCGGCGGCCGCTGGGTGTCGTCGGCCGACGACGCCTTCACGGTGGCCACGCGCGCCGTCGTCGAGCATGGTGCCGGGGCCGAGCCGGAACGGCCGGGCGCCGTACGCGCAGCCGACCTCGTCGAAGTTCTGCACCGGCGTTCGCGCGCCTGAGCGCGGCCGGTGACTACCCCGCCGCCACGAGCTGCAGGAGGACGTCGAGATGAACAACGGCGCCGTCGCGAGCGACGTGGTCCGCAGACTTGCTGACGCCGAGTCGAAGCGCAGGCCGACAGGGCGATCGGCACCCGGCTCCGGTCGGCATCGTCGAACAGCAGCCAACCGCGCAGGGTCGCCTGGTTTACGCCGGGGTCATGGGGTGATCGTCATTGACCATGCCGGCGTCTTTCGCAGGGCAGAAAACTCCTATCTACTGCCGCGACCTGCATTGGCGATCTCGAGCGAGCCCTGCGCGGCGCCGCTCTCGGGCACCGTCTCGCCTTCTCGATCGGCGATCGCATCGAACGCGGCCGCGATCCGCTCGGCGGCGTCGGCGCCGACGCCGACGTGGATGCCCTGAGTCAGCGTCACGTGGGCGCGCTCGAAGGAACCAGCGCCCGCGCAGAGGATCGTGCGTGTCGGCGCATCGTCGGCGACGAGGGCGATGAGGCCCGGCGTCACCGCCTCCGGCCCGAGCAGCTTCAGCACCGCTTCCGGCAACAGGTGCTCGGTCATCCGCGTCGCCGCGGTCGGCGCCAGACAGTTGACGCGGATATCGTTCTTCGCGCCTTCGATCGAGAGCGTCTGCATGAGGCCGACCAGGGCCATCTTGGCGGCGCCGTAATTCGACTGGCCGAAGTTGCCGTAGAGCCCTGACGACGAGGTCGTCATCACGATGCGGCCGTAGTTGCGCTCGCGCATGCCGTCCCATACCGCCTTGCAGCAGTTGACGGCGCCCATGAGGTGGACGTCGAGCACGAGGCGGAAGTCGGCGAGGTCCATCTTCGCGAAGCTCTTGTCGCGCAGGATGCCGGCGTTGTTGACCAGGATGTCGATGCGGCCCCATTCGGTCACCGTTGCATCCACCATCGCCTGCACTGCCGCGAAGTCGGTCACCGAGGCGCCGTTGGCGATCGCCTGGCCGCCGGCCGCGCGGATTTCGGCAACCACCGCTTCAGCCGCCGCTGGTGTGCCGCCGCCGCCGTCGAGCGTGCCACCGAGGTCGTTCACCACCACCCGGGCGCCGCGCGCGGCCAGCGCCAGCGCGTGCTGGCGACCGAGGCCGCCACCAGCGCCGGTGACGATCGCCACCCGACCATCGAATCGAATCGTCATGTTCCTGCCTCTCCTTGGGACGTTGCCGTTCGAGTCAGCGGCGGCTCGGGCCACGCGAACCGGCGGTCTTTCGAACCGCTGACTTGCCGCCGGCGCGCACCGGTCGCAGCGGCGCACCTGAGCGCGCCCGGGCCTTCGCCTTGGTGGCTGCTTTGACGGCGCGGTCGGATTCCTTCAGGGCCACGATCTCGCTGGTCGCCGAGTCGATACGCGGGTCGACCTTGTCGCGCCGCGAGCGCTGCGTCGCCCCGTCTTCCTCGCCTTCGCGAACGAGCCGGAAGTCGATCTTGCGGCCGTCGAGGTCGACGCGACTGACCTGCACGCGCACGCGCGAGCCGACCGCGTACTTCATGCCGCTGCGCTCGCCGCGAAGCTCCTGCTTGACCTCGTCGAAGCGGAAGTATTCACCGCCGAGCTCGGTGATGTGGACCAGGCCCTCGACGTAGAGGCCGTCGAGCGTCACGAACAGGCCGAAGCTCGTCGCCGCGGTGACGGCGCCACCGAACTCCTCGCCGAGGTGCTCGCGCATGTAGCGGCATTTCAGCCAGGCCTCGACGTCGCGCGAGGCTTCGTCGGCACGGCGCTCGTTGGCGCTGCAATGGGCGCCGGCGACTTCCCAGGATTCGAGCTCACCGCCCGGTGCCAGCATCGGCGCCGGAGCACTGCCGGGCTCGGCCGCCTTGGCGCTCTTGGCGGCCCTGGCGAGCCGCACCTTCTTCGCCGGCTCGCCTTCGTTCTTGCTGCCGATGAGGTAGCGCTTGCCGTCGAGCAGCGCCTTGATGACGCGGTGCACCAGCAGGTCGGGATAGCGTCGGATCGGGCTCGTGAAATGGGTGTAGGCGTCGTAGGCGAGGCCGAAGTGGCCGCTGTTGGTGCCGGTGTAGATCGCCTGCTGCATCGAGCGCAGCAGCATCGAGTGGATCTGCGCCGCATCCGGCCGGTCTTTGGTGGCGGCGGCGATCGCCTGGTACTCGGCCGGCTTCGGATCGTCGCCGATCGACAGACCCAGGCCGAGCGCCCGCAGGTAGTTCTGCAGCAGGGTTTTCTTCTCCGGAGTCGGCCCTTCGTGAACGCGATACAGCGCCGGGTGCTTGGCGCGGGCGATGAAATCGGCCGAACACACGTTGGCGGCCAGCATCGACTCCTCGATCAGGCGGTGCGCCTCGTTGCGCGTACGCGGCACGATCTTGTCGATGTGGCCGTTCTCGTCGCAGACGATCTGTGTCTCGACGGTCTCGAAGTCGATCGCGCCGCGCTTGATGCGGGCCCGCAGCAGAGCGCGGTACACGTCGTGGAGGTCGAGCAGATGCGGCACCAGCGCCTGCCGCTTGCTCGCTTCCGGCCCACGCGTGTTGGCGAGGATGGCCGCGACTTCAGTGTAGGTAAAGCGCGCTGCCGAGCGGATGACGGCCGGAAAGAACTGGTAGGCCACGGCCTCGCCGTCGCTGTCGATCAGCATGTCGCAGACCATCGCCAGCCGCTCGACCTCGGGGTTCAGCGAGCACAGGCCGTTGGAGAGCTTCTCCGGCAGCATCGGGATGACGCGGCGCGGGAAATAGACCGAGGTGGCGCGTTGGTAGGCGTCGACGTCGATCGGCTCGCCGGGCTTGACGTAGTGGCTGACGTCGGCAATCGCCACGATCAGGCGCCAGCCGTTCGCGACCTTGCTCTTGCCGACGCTCTTGCCGGCGCTTTTTCCGATGTGGGCGGGCTCGCAATAGACGGCATCGTCGAAGTCGCGGGCATCCTCGCCGTCGATGGTGACGAGCGCAACGTCGGTGAGATCGACCCGGCCTTTCTTGTCGGCAGCACGCACCGTGTCCGGAAGCGCCGCGGCCTGCGCCAGCGTTGCTTCCGAGAACAGGTGCGGCACCTCGTACTTGCGCACCGCGATCTCGATCTCCATGCCGGGATCGTCGATCTCGCCGAGCACCTCGATGACGCGGCCGACCGGCTGCGAATGCATCGACGGCGGCTCGGTGAGCTCGATCGCCACGACCTGGCCAACCTTGGCGTCGGCGATGCCGTTGCGCGGCACGATGATGTCCTGGCCGTAGCGCTTGTCTTCGGGCGCAAGCAGCCAGATGCCGCTCTCGTGGAGCAGCCGGCCGATGATCGGCGCCGGCCGGCGCTCGAGGATCTCGACGATGCGGCCTTCCGGCCGGCCCTTCTTGTCGTAGCGCACGACGCGGGCGCGAACCCGGTCGCGGTGCAGCACGGCGCGCATCTCCTGCGGCGAGAGGTAGAGGTCGGGAAGCTGCCGTTCGTCGCGGACGACGAAGCCGTGGCCGTCGCGATGGCCCTGGACGGTGCCCTCGACTTCGGCGAGCAGTTCGCTGCCTTCGGTCGTGGCGGAATTGGGTGTTGCTTTGATGGTGATAAAGTCCGAGGTTGCCTGAGATGCCCAGGTGGCGGAATTGGTAGACGCACTAGTTTCAGGTACTAGCGGGTAACTCCGTGGGGGTTCGAGTCCCTTCCTGGGCACCAAG
>JAYVNL010000377.1:0-2727 GCA_043758495.1 Rhizobacter sp. | reverse complement strand
AGCGTGACCGAATCGAAGGCGGTCGAGAGGCGCTTGGCCGCCATGCCGGCCGAGAGCAGCTTGAAGCGGGTGTTGGTCTTGAAGGCGTCGCCTTCGCCCGCGAACATCCGCGTCGGGTCTTCGCCCTCGCGCTTGAACTGGAAGGTGCCGGCCGTGAATGGGAAAGCGCCGGGCACGTTGTCGAGCAACAGCCACTTCAGGATCTCGCCGTGGTCTTCGTAGCGCGGCAGCGCCACCTTCCTGATCTTGTTGCCGGACAGCGTGGTGTGAACGAGCGAGGTGCGGATCTCGCGGTCGCGCACCGTGACGACAAACTCATCGCCGGCATACGCTGCCTGCAGCGCCGGCCAAGCGGCGAGCAGCTTTCGGGCGCGAGCATCGAGACGTGATTCGCGCTCGTCGGCCAGGCCGGTCACGGCGACGACGGCGTTGGTCTTCGCCGGGTTCGCTTCGGTCAGCATGCGGCCGCTCTCGCGCAGCTGCTGGACCTCGCGCGCGAGCTGCGACTCGACCAGCGCCATCCGCTTGTAGGCGCGCACGGCGTCGGCGATCTCGGCCAGGTAGCGCACGCGCGCCGGCGACACGATCGGCACCTGGTGCGTGCTGTGCTTCGTTGCGGCAGCGGGCAGGGTGCCGCCGTCGACCGCCAGGCCGAGTGCTGCAAGGCGCGGCTTCATAGCCTGGTACAGCGCGGTGACGCCGTCGTCGTTGAAGCGGCTGGCCATGGTGCCGAACACCGGCATTTCGTCGGGCCGCTGGCCGAACGCCTCCCGATTCCGTTGCACCTGCTTGGCAACGTCGCGCAGCGCATCGGCGGCGCCCTTGCGGTCGAACTTGTTGATGGCCACGAACTCGGCGAAGTCGAGCATGTCGATCTTCTCGAGCTGGCTGGCGGCGCCGAACTCCGGCGTCATCACGTAGACGGGCACGTCGACCAGCGGCACGATGGCGGCATCGCCCTGGCCGATGCCCGAGGTCTCGACGACGACGAGGTCGAAGCCGGCCACCTTCACCGCGGCGAGCACGTCGGGCAGCGCGGCGCTGATCTCGGAGCCGAACTCGCGCGTCGCCAGCGAGCGCATGAACACTCGTGGCCCACCACCCCAAGGTGCGATGGCGTTCATGCGGATGCGGTCGCCGAGCAGGGCGCCACCGCTCTTCCTGCGCGACGGATCGATGCTGACGACGGCGATCTGCAATGCGTCGCGCTGGTCGAGCCGCAGGCGGCGGATGAGCTCGTCGGTGAGGCTCGACTTGCCGGCACCGCCGGTGCCGGTGATGCCGATCACGGGCGTCTTGGCCGCCGCGGCCGATGCGCGCAGTTCGCCGAGCAGGGGCGCCGCGACGACGCGATTCTCGATCGCCGTGAGCAGCTGAGCGAGCGCGCGGCGCTCGGCGTCGCCATGGCCGCGGATCGCTGCGAGGGACGACGGCGCATGCGGCGACAGGTCGACGTCGCAGCGCATCATCATCTCGCCGATCATCCCGGCCAGGCCCATGCGCTGGCCGTCTTCCGGGCTGTAGATGCGCTCGACGCCGGCCGCCTGCAGTTCGGCGATCTCGCTCGCGACGATGACGCCACCGCCGCCGCCGAAGACCCGTATGTGTGCGCCGCCGCGCGCCTTCAGCAGCTCGACCATGTACTTGAAGTACTCGACGTGGCCGCCCTGGTACGAGCTGATGGCGATGCCCTGCACGTCTTCCTGCAGCGCCGCGGTGACGACCTCGTCGACCGAGCGGTTGTGGCCGAGGTGGATCACCTCCGCACCCATGCCCTGCAGGATGCGCCGCATGATGTTGATGGCGGCGTCGTGGCCGTCGAACAGCGCCGCGGCGGTGACGAAGCGGACCTTGTTGCGGGGCCGATAGTCGGCGAGCGCCTTGTATTCCGCAGAGAGCTCGGTCATGGCATGGGCCTCAGACGACCTTGATATTCGAGAGTGCCGGATCGCCGGTCGGAAAGCGCAGCTCCATGCTTTCGAGCACTTGCTTGACCACGCTCGCGATCATCACGTTGCGATGGGTCTTCGAGTCGGCCGGCACCACCGTCCACGGTGCCCATGTCGTGCCGGTGGCCGCTATGGCGGCGCCGTAGGCGGCCTGGTATTGCGGCCATAGCTTTCTTTGCTCGAGATCGCCGGCCTGGAATTTCCAGTGCTTCTCGGGATCGTCGAGGCGCTCTTGCAGACGCATGCGCTGCTCTTCGTTCGAGATGTGGAGCATGAACTTCAGCACCGTGGTGCCGGTCTCGACCAGCATGCGCTCGAAGTCGTTGATGTGCGCGTAGCGACGCTGCGTCTCGTCGGCGTCGATCCACTTCTTCACGACCGGCACCAGCACGTCTTCGTAGTGGCTCCGGTTGAAGAGCGCGACCTCGCCGGCGGCCGGCACCTTCTGGTGGATGCGCCAGAGGAAGTCGTGCGCCTTCTCTTCTTCCGAAGGGGCCTTCCACGCCGTGGTGTGAACGCCGAGCGCGCTCATCTGCCCGAAGACGCCGCGGATGGCGCCGTCCTTGCCGCTGGTGTCGGTGCCCTGCAGCACGACCAGCAGCTTGAAGCGCTTGTCGCCGTAGAAGAGGTTCTGCAGGCGGTCGAGGTCGGCGGCGAGGGCGACGGTCGCCGCCTTGTCGGCGGCCTTGCTGCCGAGCGAGAACGGTTTCGCAGCCGGGTCGACGCGCACCAGATCGAACGCCGCCGGCTCGGCCTTCTTACCACTCCCACCCGGCTT
>JAYVNL010000376.1:0-8539 GCA_043758495.1 Rhizobacter sp. | reverse complement strand
ACGCCGCAGGACATCGCCCTGCTCGATGCCAAGAAGGGCATCAAGATGTTCGAGAAGGTCGGCGTGCCGATCCTCGGCATCGTCGAGAACATGGCGGTCCACGTGTGCACGAATTGCGGCCATGTCGAGCACATCTTCGGCGAGGAGGGCGGCAAGCGGCTGGCCGCGGAGTACGGCATGGACTATCTCGGCGCGCTGCCGCTCGACATGTCGATCCGGGTTCAGGCCGACGGTGGCCGGCCGACCGTGGTGAGCGATCCCGACAGCGAGGTTGCCGGCCTGTACAAGCGCGTCGCCCGCACGGTGGCGGCGAAGATCGCGCGCCAGGGCAAGGACTTCTCGGCGAAGTTTCCGACCATCTCGGTGTCGAAGGAAACGTAGGCGATGGCGGGTTCGGCGCCGCTGCCGGTCTCGCCCATCGTTGCCGCGGTCGGTGTCGACGAGCTGCGCCGGCGCGTTCGCAAAATGAGCCGGTTGAAGGGGCGCCAGGCCGACGAGGCCTCGCTCGCCGAAGTGCGCGACGTGCTCGGCGCGGCGCCGGCCGATGGCTGGCGCCGCGATCGGCTGATCGAGCAGCTGCATCTGCTCAATGATCGCTGGCTGGGTCTGCACGAGCGCCATCTCGTTGCCCTCGCGCGCGAGACCGGCGTGTCGATGGCCGAGGTCTACGAAGTCGCGAGCTTCTATCACCACTTCCAGGTGCTGGCCGAGGGCGAGGCGGCGCCAGCGCTGACGGTGCGCGTCTGCGTCGGCCTGAGCTGCGAGCTCGCCGGCGGCGCCGGTCTGCTGGCCGCGTTGCCGTCGCTGCTCGACGGTGTCCGTGTCGTTGCCGCGCCGTGCGTCGGCCGTTGCGAGCAAGCGCCGGTGGCGGTCGTGCACCAGTGGCCGCTGCCGCGGGCCGACGTTGCGGGGGTCGTGGCGGCGGTGGCGAGCGGCCGCCGCCACCATCCCGAAGCGGCGACGCGGCCGGCGTTCTCGCCGGCATCGTTCGCCGAGCGCAGCGTCGACGACGGCCATGTCGACGACGACGGCAACGCCACCGCCACCGTCGATGTCACGCCCGCGTTCGTCGACTACCGCAGTTATTGCGCTGCCGGTGGCTACGCGCTCGCTGCCGCGGTGATTGCCGGCCGGCACGGTGGCGGCGCGGTGATCGAGGCGCTCGACGGCGCCGGCCTGCGCGGCCTCGGCGGCGCCGGTTTTCCGGCCGGCCGCAAGTGGCGGATCGTCGCCGCGCAACCAGGGCCGCGCCTGATGGCCGTGAACATCGACGAGGGCGAGCCCGGCACGTTCAAGGACCGCACGTGGCTCGAGCGTGACCCGCACCGCTTCCTCGAGGGCGTGCTTGTCGCCGCCGCGGTCGTGGGCGTCGACGCCTGTTATCTCTACCTGCGCGACGAGTACCACGGCTGCCGTGCAATGCTCGCGCAGGAGCTGGCGGCACTGCAGCGCCACGCGACCTTCCCGCTGCCGCACATCGAGATGAGGCGCGGCGCCGGCGCCTACATCTGCGGTGAAGAGTCGGCCATGCTCGAATCGATCGAGGGCCGCCGCGGCCAGCCGCGCCTCAGGCCGCCGTACATCGCCGAGCGCGGCCTGTTCGGGCGGCCGACGCTGGCCCACAACTTCGAGACGCTCTACTGGGTGCGCGACATCGTCGAGCGCGGCGCCGGCTGGTTCGCCGGCTTCGGCCGCCATGGTCGCAGCGGCCTGCGCAGCTTCAGCGTCAGCGGCCGCGTCGCGCGGCCCGGCGTCAAGCTGGCGCCGGCCGGCATCACGCTGAACGAGCTGATCGCCGAATATTGCGGCGGCATGCGCGCCGGCCACACGCTCTACGCTTTCCTGCCGGGCGGCGCCTCGGGCGGCATCCTGCCGGCGCGCTTGGCCGACGTGCCGCTCGACTTCGACACGCTGCAGGCGCATGGCGTCTTCATCGGCTCGGCGGCGGTGATCGTGCTGAGCGAGCACGACCGCGCCCGCGACGCGGCCCTCAACATGATGCGATTCTTCGCCGACGAGAGCTGCGGCCAGTGCACGCCGTGCCGCGTCGGCACCGAGAAAGCGGCGCGACTGATGGAGGCGGGCGTGTGGGACCGGGCGACGCTCGAAGCCCTGAGCCAGGTGATGGCCGATGCGTCGATCTGCGGCCTCGGCCAGGCGGCGCCGAACCCGATCGCGAGCGTCATCGCGTACTTCGGCGACGAGATCGCGGCGGCGCCTGGGGAGGCGCGGTGAGCGCGCCGCTCGACTTCACGCTCGACGGCCGCAGTGTTCGCGCCGATGCCGGCGAGACCATCCTCGACGTCGCCCGGCGCGAAGGCATCGAGGTGCCGCGCCTCTGTTTCCAGGACGGCTACCGCGCTGACGGCAACTGCCGCGCCTGCGTCGTCGAGATCGCAGGCGAGCGCGTTCTGGCGCCGAGCTGCTGCCGCGCCGCGCTGCCGGGCATGGTCGTGCAGACGGCGAGCGCGCGCGCTCGCGCCAGCCAGCGCATGGTGCTCGAGATGTTGCTCGCCGACCTGCCGGAAGAGGGCTTCAAGTGGGCCGATGCCGAAGGCATGCAACCGCACGGCGAGTTGAGCGCATGGGCGGCGAAGGCCGGCGTCACGGTGCGACCGGCGCTGCGTGCGCTCTGCCGCGAGCAGCCGGCGCCCGACCTCTCGCACCCGGCGATGGCGGTCAACCTCGCCAGCTGTATCCAGTGCACGCGCTGCGTGCGAGCGTGCCGCGAGGAACAGGTCAACGACGTCATCGGCTACGCGCGGCGCGGCGCCGCCAGCAGGGTCGTGTTCGACCTCGCCGACGCGATGGGCGACAGCACATGCGTGGCCTGCGGCGAATGCGTCCAGGCCTGCCCGACCGGGGCGCTGATGCCGAAGACCGCGCTCGGCTCGCAGCAGGTCGACAAGCGGGTCGATTCGGTGTGCCCCTTCTGCGGCGTCGGCTGCCTGCTCACGTACAACGTGCGCGACAACGCCATCGTCAGCGTCGACGGCCGCGACGGTCCCGCCAACCACGGCCGGCTCTGCGTCAAGGGCCGCTTCGGCTTCGACTACGCGAGCCACCCGCAGCGCCTGACGACGCCGCTGATCCGCAAGGCCGGCGTCGCCAAGAACCCGGATGCGATCGCGCATCCAGGCGGCTGGTCGGCGGTGTTCCGCGAAGCAACGTGGCAGGAGGCGCTCGACTTCGCGGGCGGCGGCCTGCGGTTGCTGCGCGATAGCCACGGCACGGGCGCGCTCGCCGGGCTGGGCTCGGCCAAGGGCAGCAACGAGGAGGCCTATCTGTTCCAGAAGCTAGTGCGCATCGGCTTCGGCAACAACAACGTCGACCACTGCACGCGCCTGTGCCATGCGTCGAGCGTGGCGGCGCTGCTCGAGGCCGTGGGCTCGGGCGCAGTGAGCAACCCGGTGAGCGATGTCGCGCACGCCGAGCTGATCTTGGTGATCGGCGCCAACCCGGCATCGAACCATCCGGTCGCGGCGACGTGGATGAAGAACGCGGCCCGGCGCGGCACGAAGATCGTGCTTGCCGATCCGCGCCGCACCGAGCTCTCGCGCCACGCCTGGCGCATGCTGCAGTTCAACGCCGACACCGACGTGGCGATGCTCAACGCGCTGATCCACACCGTGATCGAGGAAGGCCTCGTCGACCTCGAGTTCGTGCGCGACCGCGTCGCCAACTTCGACGCCCTGCGCGACAACGTGCGCGCCTTCAGTCCGGAGGCGATGGCGCCGCTCTGCGGCATCGATGCCGGGACGCTGCGCGAAGTGGCGCGGGCTTATGCGACGGCGAAGAGCGCCATGATCCTGTGGGGCATGGGTGTCAGCCAGCACGTGCACGGCACCGACAACGCGCGCTGCCTGATCGCGCTGGCGTCGATCTGCGGCCAGATCGGCAAGCGCGGCTCGGGGCTGCATCCGCTGCGCGGCCAGAACAACGTGCAGGGCGCCAGCGACGCCGGCCTGATCCCGATGATGTTTCCGAACTACCGGCGCGTCGACGATGCCGAAGCGCACACATGGTTCGAGGACTTCTGGCAGACGCCGCTCGATGTTCGCCCCGGCCTCACGGTGGTCGAGATCATGACCCAGGCATTGGCGCCCGACAGCGACCCGCGCAAGGTGCGCGGCCTCTACGTCATGGGCGAGAACCCGGCGATGAGCGACCCCGACCTGAACCACGCACGCCACGCGCTCGCATCGCTGGAGCATCTGGTCGTGCAGGACATCTTCCTGACCGAAACGGCGTGGCTCGCCGATGTGGTGCTGCCGGCGAGCGCCTGGCCCGAGAAGACCGGCACGGTGAGCAACACCGACCGCATGGTGCAGCTCGGCCGCACCGCGCTGGCGATGCCGGGCGAGGCGCGGCTCGACCTCTGGATCATCCAGCAGCTCGCCGCTCGCCTCGGCCTCGACTGGCACTATGAAGGCGAGGGTGCCGGCGTCGCCGCCGTGTACGAGGAGATGCGCCAGGCCATGCCGGGCGCGATCGCCGGCATCGGCTGGCAGCGGCTCGAGCGTGAAGGCAGCGTCACCTACCCGTGCCTGACGGCCGGCGATCCGGGCCGGCCGATCGTCTTCGACGACGGCTTCCCGACCGCAGACGGCCGCGTCACGCTGGTGCCGGCGCGCCTCGTCCCTGCTGCCGAACAGCCTGATGCCGAGTACGCCTTCGTTCTCATCACCGGCCGCCAGCTCGAGCACTGGCACACCGGCAGCATGACGCGCCGCACCGCCGTGCTCGACGCCCTCGAGCCGATGGCGACGGCATCGATGCACGGCCTCGAGCTCGATGCCCTCGGGCTGGCTCCGGGCGACGTCGTCACGCTGCGTTCGCGCCGCGGCGAGGTCGTGCTCCACCTGCGTCGCGACGACGGCACGCCGCGCGGCGCCGTCTTCGTGCCCTTCGCCTACGCCGAGGCCGCAGCCAACCTCATGACCCACGCCGCGCTCGACCCGCAGGCGAAGATTCCGGAGTTCAAGTACTGCGCCGTCAGCGTTCGTGCGGGCGGCAGGCTGCTGCACCGAAGCGACGACGCCGCGGACTAGACTCGTTCACATGCCCGACGCCGCCCTTTCTGCCCCGACCGAGCGCCCGACCATCGCCGTCGCCGTCGTCATGGCGCGCGTGGCGAACCCGAACGCTTACGAGGCGTGGTGCTTCACGCTCGTCGAGGTGGTGCCCGACGAGGCCGTGTTCGGCAGCGCGCCGCGGCTGCTGCGCGACGACGGCCGCACGAGCCGCACCTTGTTCCCCGGCTTCACCGTGGCCCTGCATCCCGACCAGGCCGACGGCTACTACCTCAACCTCAGCTCCGGCGCGCCGGTGTGGTTCGTGGTCTGGCGCATCGACGACGAAGATCCGTCGCGGGGCTGGCCCGAAACCGTGAGCCTGTCGTACACCGAGGCCGGCCGCTGGCTCGACGCCCAGGAGCGCGTCGACAACGTGCCGCTCGGCGCCGACGTGGCGGCCTGGCTGCAGGCCTACACCGACGAGCACTACCGGCCCGAGCCGAAGAAGCGCCGGCGGCCGCAGTCGTTCCTCGCGCCCGAGGACCGGCGGTGACCGACGCGGCAGGCTTCATCGGCCGCTGGTCGCGGCGCAAGGCCGGCATCGACGAGGCGGCGAAGGTTGCGCTTCAGACCGTGCCTGTCACGACGACGGCGCCACTTCCCGTGGTCGCCGGCGTCGATGCCGACGCCGATGCCGCCGCGCCCGAAGCAGAGGTCGCGCTGCCTTCCATGGCCGACGTCGCGGCGCTGACGCGCGAGTCCGACTTCGCGCCATTTGTGCGCACCGGTGTAAATCCGGGTGTGCGCAACGCGGCGATGAAGAAGCTCTTCAGCGACCCGCACTTCAACATCATGGACGGGCTCGATACCTACATCGACGACTACAGCCAACCCGACCCGATTCCGCCCGCGATGCTGCGCCTGATGAACCAGGCGGCCTCGCTCGGACTCTTCGACGATGAGGACGAGGACGAGCAAGCGAAGGCGACGGCGGCCGCGCTCGCTTGCCCCGATGGCTTCCCCGCAATGCAACTGGCACAGTCGCCTCCGACCGAGCCCGACCCCGCACCCCGACCCGATGACGACCCTGATCTGCGACTGCAACAAGACGATGCCTCTGGACGGCCCGGCGCTGGCCCGGGCCCTCGGGCCTGAGGCCGCGCCCGGCACCGTCCACTCGCTGCTCTGCCGTCGCGAAGCCGCGGCCTTCCAGCGCGCGGCCAAGGACGGCGCCGACCTGCTCGTGGCATGCACTCAGGAAAGCCGCCTCTTCCTCGAGCTCGCCGAAGCCACCGAAGGCGTGCCCGGCCTCGCCGAGCGGCCGATCCGCTTCGTCAATATCCGCGAGAGCGGCGGCTGGTCGAAAGACGCTGCGTCGACCGCCGGCACGGCCAAGATCGCCGCACTGATCGCAGCGGCGAGGCTGCCCGAGCCCGAGCCGGTGCCGCTGGTGTCTTACGCGTCGGCCGGCCGCGTTCTCGTGATCGGAAGTGCCGACGCCGCGACCCGCGCCGCCGCGATGCTCGACGAACGGCTCGCCGTCAGCGTGCTGCTGCCGCAAGCCGGCGGCACGTTGCCGCAGGTTCATGCGCATGCGGTGCACGGCGGCCGCGTCACCCGCATCGCCGGCTGGCTCGGTGCCTTCGAGGTGACGTGGACCGCCACCAACCCGATCGACCTCGACCTCTGCACGCGCTGCAACGCCTGCATCGAGGTCTGCCCCGAGCAGGCGATCGACTTCAGCTACCAGATCGACCTCGCCAAGTGCACGTCGCATCGCGACTGCGTGCGCGCCTGCGGTGCCGCCGGGGCCATCGACTTCGAGCGCGCGGCCGTCGAAACCAGCGAGACGTTCGACCTCGTGCTCGACCTCCAGGCGGTGCCGCAGATCGCCTTGCACCAACCGCCGCAGGGCTACTTCCATGCGGCCGACGACGCGGCGCTGATCGCTGCCGTGCTGCGCCTGCGCGACTCGATCGGCGAGTTCGAGAAGCCGAAATTCTTCGACTACAAGCAGAAGCTCTGCGCCCACAGTCGCAACGGTCAGATCGGCTGCACGGCGTGCATCGACGTCTGCTCGGCGGCTGCGATCCGCAGCGATGCGTCGCAGAAAGGCCGCACGGGGAGCGGCGGTGGCATCGTCGTCGAGCCGCACCTCTGCGTCGGCTGCGGCGCCTGCACCACGGTCTGTCCGAGCGGCGCGCTCACCTATGCCGCGCCGCGCCCGCATGAGCTCGGTGCCCGCATCCGCACCCTGCTCGCAACCTATGCGCGCGCCGGCGGTGGCGACGCAGCCCTGCTCTTTCACAGCACCGAAGCCGGCGCCGACGTGATCGAAGCGCTCGGCCGCGCCGCCCGTGTTGACGCGGCGATTCACGGCCTGCCGGCACGGGTGATCCCGGTCGAAGTGCAGCACACCGCGTCGGTCGGCATCGACCTCTGGCTCGGCGCCGTCGCCCACGGCGCGTCGCAGGTCTGGGTGCTCGTGACGCACGAGGAAGCGCCGGCCTACCGCGACGCCATCGCGGCGCAGATGCGGGTCGCCGAAGCGATCCTCGCCGGGCTCGGCTTCGCGGGCGAGCACTTGCGCATCGTCGGCGGCGGCGAGGTGTCGAGGGCGCTGCAATCGAGTGGCGCTGCGACCGTCGCGCCGCCGCGCGAAGCGGGGCCGGCGTCGGCATCCGTGGCCTCACCCGCCGGTCGCACGGCGCCGTCGCTGCTGCGACTCGACCAGGCTTTGCAGCGGCCGGCCGCCGCGACGGCAAAGCGCGCCGCGACCTTCGCGTTCCAGGCCGACAAGCGCGCCACGCTCGACCTGGCCATCGATCACCTCTTGTCGCAAGCTCAGTCCGCGCCCGACGCGATCGACCTGCCCGCCGGACCGCCCGGTATCGGCAGCCCGTTCGGCAGCCTCGTCGTCGACACCGACAAGTGCACGCTCTGCCTGGCCTGCGTCGGCGCCTGCCCCGAAGCGGCGCTGGCCGACAACCCCGACAAGCCGCAGCTGCGCTTCATCGAGAAGAACTGCGTCCAGTGCGGTCTCTGCGCCAGCACCTGCCCGGAAGGCGCGATCACGCTGGCACCGCGGCTGCTGCTCGCCGACGCCGGCAAGGCGCGCCGGCAATCGCGCGTGCTCAACGAAGCCGAGCCGTTCGCGTGCGTGCGCTGCGCCAAGCCGTTCGGCACGCTGCGCGCCGTCGAGGCGATGGCCGCGAAGCTGGTCGGTCATTCGATGTTCCAGGGCGCTGCGGCAGCGCGACTGCGGATGTGCAGCGACTGCCGCGTCATCGACATCCACAGCAGTCAGGCTGAAGTGCGCATCACCGACGTGTGAGCCGCCCATGAACCCGACCACTCAGACGCTCGCTTTCGCGAGCCCCGACGAAGGCGAAGAACTGGCGCGCGCCGAGGTCTACGGCCTGCTCGCGCAGCTGTTCTACGCGCCGCCGTCGCCCGAGCTCCATGCGCAGTTCCAGGTCGCGGTCACCGAAGCGCCGCAGGCCGGTGCCTTTCTCGAGCTGCGC
>JAYVNL010000375.1:0-2746 GCA_043758495.1 Rhizobacter sp. | reverse complement strand
AAGTTCGTGCCTTTCGCGGGTCAGGCGGTGTCGGCGGTGCTGACCTATTCGTCGCTGCGCTACGTCTGCGAGCAGCACATCCAGCAATGCGTCTCGATCTCGCGACAGTTGCTGCTGCCGGCACCTGAAGTCGCCGACGAAAGCAGGTAGCGGCGATGGCAGCGAGCCGCCCTCATACAATCGCGTCGTTCGGGGCGTAGCGCAGCCTGGTAGCGCAACTGGTTTGGGACCAGTAGGTCGAGAGTTCGAATCCCTCCGCCCCGACCACGCCCAGACGGGCACCACTCGCTGCCCGTAGCTCAACTGGATAGAGCACCAGCCTTCTAAGCTGGGGGTCGGGGGTTCGAGTCCCTCCGGGCAGGCCATACATTCCCCGAAGGCCCGTTGGGCACGGACCGCGTCGACTCCCGCTCTGAGCGTCGCTCGCGGACGGCTTCCTGATAGGCCTGAACGCCGCCCTCTGCCGGTCGGCACCGGCAAGATCGCGAGCACCGCCTCCGAAGGCCGGCACAGCCGCGGGCCGATCGGGGTGGCAACGACGGCATACGTCGACACCATCGCGGCGACGCGGGCCGCTGGCGCTCGCAGGATCACGAGCACGAGCCCGAAGGTCGCCACCGCTTCGGCGGTCCGTTCATGCGGTCGAACGCGGCCCGATGGATGATGTTCCGACCGGCGCGCTCCTGCGCCACCAGGCCGGCATGCGTCAGTTCCTTCAGATGGAACGACAGGGTGTCGGCGGGGACGCCGAGCCCGTCGGCCATAGCCCCGGGCGTGAGGCCGGTGACGCCACGAGCGACCCGGGCGCCGAACACCTGCAGCCGCACCGGCTGAGCGAGCGCTGCCAGGGATCGGACGACGTCTTGTCCTTCCATGTTTCGAAAACAGGGGAACGGTCGATTGATTGCAAGTCGACCGCTCTCCGCTTCAGCGACGCTGGAATTGCTGCCCGCCGAACAGGACCTCGCGCTCCTGGTCGGTCCGGAACGGCTTGCGCAGGCTCGCCAGCACCTCGACGCCGCGCTGCACCGCTGGCCGTGCGGCGATGCGATCGAACCACTCCTTCAAGCGCGGGAAATCCGCCCAGTCGATGCCCTGGTTCTGCCATGAGCGAAGCCACGGGAAGATGGCGATGTCGGCGATCGTGTACTCGCCGGTCGCGATGTGTTGGCGCGACGCCAGGCGCTTGTCGAGCACGCCGTAGAGCCGCTTCGCTTCGTTGGTGTAGCGATCGACCGCGTAGGGAATCTTCTCCGGCGCGTAGAGCCGGAAGTGGTGCGCCTGGCCGAGCATCGGGCCGATGCCGCCCATCTGGAACATCAGCCACTCCAGCGTTTCGTATCGGCCACGGAGGTCGGCCGGCAGGAACTTGCCGGTCTTGGCCGCGAGGTACATAAGGATGGCGCCTGATTCGAAGATCGAGATCGGCTTGCCGTCGGGCCCGTTGGGATCGACGATGGCCGGGATCTTGTTGTTCGGGCTGATCGCCAGGAACTCGGGCGCGAACTGGGCGCCGCTGCCGATGTCGACCGGGACGGCGCGGTAGGCGAGGCCGCATTCCTCGAGCATCACGTGGACCTTGTGGCCGTTCGGGGTGGCCCACGAATACACTTCGATCATCGCGTCGATTCCTCGATTGAAGAGGCGCCCGTTACGCCTGCTGCCGGACTTTAGTGGACCGACAGTTGCGCAGAATGTCGGAGGCCGCCATGCTCGCATCGTTCAAGGGCTTCTTCGCCAACCAGGGTCTCGGCCCCGACTTCGCCGAAATCTCGGCCTGGTCCAAGCGACGCGGTCACACTTTCAAGCGGGCACGCGACGTCCTCGGATTCGTCATCGACGGTCAGCACGAAGGCAAGCCGTGGCGGCTGGAATGGGGACCGCCACAGCGAAGCTACATCGAAGGCCACGAGTTACGCCTGCGCATGGAACTGGGCCTGCTGCCCGACATGCAGATGCTGCTGATGTCGCGGCCCTTGATGGAGCTGCTCGAGAAGCAGGCTTTCGAGCAGTTCACGAAAGACAACCAGACCGAGATGGGCGACGCCACGCCGGAGGAGACGCGCTGGCTGGTGATGTTCCCAAAGATATCGCTGGCCGGCTCGAAGCTGCTGCGCGCGAATTTCGGCGGCGTCTCGAGCCTGCCGCACGAAGGCGCGGCGTGGCTTGAGGGGCCGCTCGCCCACGCGCTCGAACGCGCCACCGGCACCTTGCTCAAAGACTCGCCACCCATGATCTTGATGACCCTGCGCGGCCGCGCCTACCTGCGCATGCAGATGACGAGCACCGACGAGACCGATGTCGCCGCCGCCGAGAGCCTGTTTGCGATCGCCTGCACCGAGGCCTCGCGCGTCGGCAAGGCCCGCGGCGAACAGATGCCGAGCTTCGAGTCGACGATCACGTCGGCGTGGCAGTCGCTCGCGCCGGCCAAAGGCAAGCAAGGGATCTGACTGCCGGCGCGACCGCTGCCGTCACGCCGCGTGGCGGCCGAGCTCGATCTTGGCGATGGCGTTGCGGTGCACTTCGTCGGGGCCGTCGGCAAAGCGCAGGGTGCGCGCGCCGGCGTAATAACCGGCGAGCGGAAAGTCGGCCGAAACACCGGCGCCGCCGTGCACCTGCATCGACCAGTCGATCACCTGAAGCGCCATGTTCGGCGCCACCACCTTGATCATGGCGATCTCCGATTTCGCCGCCTTGTTGCCGGCAACGTCCATCATCCAGGCTGCCTTCAGCGTCAGCAGCCGCG
>JAYVNL010000374.1:0-24429 GCA_043758495.1 Rhizobacter sp. | reverse complement strand
GCCACGATCAGGCGGTTGAGCGCCTGCAGGCCGATCATGGCAACGGCGGCGTCGATCGACGCCATCGCGCGCTGGCCGCCGAAGAACGACGAGTTGGCGAGCCGCAGGACCTTGGCCGTGAGCACCGGGTCCTGTGCCAGCGCCTCGCCGATCTTGCGGGCATCGACCTCGGGGTTGCGCAGCGCGGCGATGAGGCGCTGCACGACCTTCGGAATCGTCGGCAGCTCGACGCGGCCGGCGGCGATATCGGCGATGAAGTTCGGCGTCCGCGGCCCGACGGCCTTCGGCTGCTCGACGATGACCCGTTGGGGCTCGAGCGTGAAGGCCGGGATGTAGGCTGGATCCATGTCTGCAACGATGCAAAGACGAAGTCGACGAGTGTTGTCCAGACCACCCGCGTCGTTGCCACCATCAAGCGGCGAATCGCGGCATTCTTTGCGCTTTAGGTGTTTGTTGCGGGCGAGGGAGCGGCGCCCGCACGATTCGCCTCGGCCCGGCCGACCCGACCGAATATCTGCTTCAGCTCGAACTGCGGCACGGTCTCGAGCTGGTCATAGCGGCACGCCGCTGCCGGCTTGTCCGTGCGCCAGCGCAGGAACGTGGTGGCGTGGCGGAAGCGGTCGCCAGCGGTCAGAGTCGTCAACGGCGTTCCATCCAAGTGCGTCCGGCGCCTTGGGGGCGCTCTGCAAACCAGCATCGCGTTCACGCTGCAGGCCGGGCGTGCGGGCCGGCAACGATTGGTTCGTTTCGGTATTCGTTGCAAGCTCGGTGGGGGCTTGCCGACACGGCCTCGACACCGGTCAGGGCCGGTCCCCATGCCATGATCCGGGCTACCTTGGCCACCGGATCGCCGCCCCCCCTCGCCTCGCCCTGGCTCATGCGCACGCTGGTGCTGGTGGCGGTGGTGCTGTTGCTCGAGCAGGCGCGGCCGGTGCTGCTGCCGATCGCCATCGCCATCGTGTTCGGTTTCGTTCTCGCGGCCCCGGTGCGTTTCCTGCGCCGCCACGGCGTTCACGAATACGCGGCCGCCGGCCTGGTGATGGCGGCGGTGATCGGCGCCCTGGTGCTCGTCGGCGCCCTCGTCGCGGCGCCAGCGGCGGCGTGGTGGCAGCGGGCGCCGCAGATCGTGCACAACCTGGTCGAGGCTGCACAGCGCTGGCGCGACGCGATCTTTCCGTACCAGGCGCCGGCTTCGCTGGGTGCCGGCCCGGCACCCGCGACGGCACTCGGCGAGCGCATCGTCAACGAAGGCTGGACCTTCACCCGCCTGGCCATCGGCGAGACGCTGTCGTTCGCCTTTTCGGCCTCGGCGACGATCATCCTGCTGTTCTTCCTGCTCGCCTCGGAGCACTGGCTGGTCGCGCGCACGGTGAGCCTCGTGCAGAGCCCGCGGTCCCGCGTGCTGGTGCGCGCCGGCCTGCGCCAGGCCGAGCGTGACATCGGCCTGTTCATCTCGACGATGAGCATCGTCAACATCGCGCTCGGCACCGCCACCGGCCTTGCGCTCTGGGCCATCGGTCTGCCCAACCCGGTGCTCTGGGGGACCACCACCGCGGTGCTGGCCTTCGTGCCCTACCTTGGCCCGCTGCTCGTGACCTTCCTGCTGCTGCTGGCCGGCAACGTCGCCTTCGGCGCCAGCCTCGCGATGTTCGCGCCGCCGGCCGCCTTTCTCGCCCTGCACTGCGTCGAGGCCAACTTCCTGAGCCCGATGTTCATGGGCCAACGGCTGCGCCTCAGGCCGGTGTTCGTGTTCGTGGCGGTGATGCTCTGGGGCTGGCTCTGGGGCATTGCCGGCGCGTTCCTCGCGGTGCCACTGCTGCTGGCGCTGCGGGCGCTGTGCAAGCGGGTACCGAGACTGCGCAGGGTCTGCGCCTATCTCGAAGCCGACTGAGGCTGGGGTGTGTCACCGGCACGACACGGTGGCCGGCAAAGATCGCGAATCGAAGCGGCAGCGTCCTACATGTTTCGGCGTGGCAGTTGCCAGAATGTTTGGATGGTTACGACCCAGCCGATGCGAATCGCCTACGTCACCGAAACTTATCCGCCGGAGCTGAACGGCGTGTCGCTCACGGTCGAGCGGACCGTTCGCTTCCTGCGAGCACGCGGCCATGTCGTCGAGCTGATCCGGCCGCGCCAGCCCGGTGAGCAGGCGCTCGATGCCGCCGATGAACTTCGTACCGCCGGCTGCGCGATCCCGATGTACCGCGAGATGCGCTTCGGCCTGTCACGGGTGGCGCCGCTTTTGCGCCGCTTCGAGCGCACCCGGCCGGAACTCGTGCATCTAGCCACGCCGGGGCCGCTGGCCTGGGCGGCGCTGGCGGCGGCGCGTTCGCTCGGCATCGTCGTCACCTCGGATTTCCGCACCAATTTCCACCGGTACAGCCGTTACTACGGCATGGCTTGGCTGGCACCGGTGGCGCTCGGCCTGCTGCGGCGCTTCCACAACCTCACGCGTTGCACCTTCGTGCCGACCCGGGCGGCGATGCACGAGCTCGCGGACGCGGAGTTCCACAACCTCACGATCGTCGGCCGCGGCGTCGACAGCGAACGTTTCTCGCCCGCCGCACGAAGCAAGGCGCTGCGCGCTGGATGGGGTGCTGGCCATGGCCCGGTGCTGCTCACGGTCGGTCGCCTCGCGGCCGAGAAGAATGTCGAGTTGGCGCTGCGCGCGTTCGAGCACGGCCGCGAGCGGCAGCCGCAGATGCAGATGATCGTCGTCGGCGACGGCCCGGCCCGCGCGCGCCTGGAAGCCGCGCATCCGCAGGCGCGCTTCGTCGGCGTGCAGCGCGGTGCCGAGCTCGCAGCTCACTACGCCTCGGCCGACGCCTTCCTCTTTCCGAGCCTGTCCGATACCTTCGGCAACGTCGTCATGGAAGCGCTCGCGTCTGGCTTGCCGGTGGTCGCTTTCGACACCGCCGCCGCGGCCGAGCATGTGGTCGACCACGTCAGCGGCCGCATCGTGCCCCCCGGCGACGAAGCCGCTTTCATCGCAGCTGCTGCCGGGCTGACCGTCGACGACTGCGCACGCATGCGCCCGGCCGCGCTCGCGGCGGCCCGCCGCGCCACGTGGCCCGAAGTGCTGGCGCGCTTCGAGGCCCGACTCGAGGCCACCGTCCATGCGCCCGAAACGCCGGCCACCAACGTCGCCCTCGTGGCCTGAGCAGCAGCTGCTCTGGATCGAGCGCGACCGCTCGGTCGCGCTCTGGGCACATGGCGCCGCAACGCGCGCCTGGGTGGTCCGCACCCTCGCCGCCACCAGCCGCATCGGCGATGGCTGGCTTTGGTACGCGATCGTCGTCTGCCTGCCGTGGGCGGGCGGACCCGCGGGTGCGTCGGCGTCGGTGCGGATGATCGGCGTCGGCCTCGTCGACCTCGTGGTCTACCGCATCGTCAAGCGCTGGATCGCGCGGCCGCGCCCGGCGCGCACCTGCCCCGGCATCCGTGAATGCACACGCACGCTCGACGAGTACAGCTTCCCGAGCGGCCACACCCTGCACTCGGTTGCGTTCAGCCTGATCCTGACCGTGTATTACCCGATGTTCGCGCTCTTCGTCTGGCCGTTCACGCTGCTGGTCGCGGTGTCGCGGGTCGTTCTTGGCCTGCACTACCCAAGCGATGTGCTCGTCGGCGCGCTGATCGGCGCCCTGACCGCAGCTGTCAGCTTCAATCTGCTGTAGTTGTCGTTTGCCACGAGGTGCTCGGCCCCGCCTCGACCGGCCAGGTCACGCGCATGAACTCGGCCACGGTGAACGGCTTGCGATCGCGCAGTGCCCGTTCCAGGACGCCCTGCCAGGAGCGACGGACGTCGCTGAAGTCGGCGTCGCGCGGATGCAGTTCGATGCGCAGCAACGGATTGCCGCGCTCGGCGA
Source organism: Rhizobacter sp. (assembly GCA_043758495.1). Lineage (GTDB taxonomy): Bacteria > Pseudomonadota > Gammaproteobacteria > Burkholderiales > Burkholderiaceae_C > Schlegelella_A. The sequence goes on along the minus strand of JAYVNL010000374.1, from coordinate 20,560 downwards.
TCGCGACGCCCGCATTCCATGCCAGCGACGCGCGCCGCCGCCAGCTGCTCGAGCTGCTGTAGACGACGCTCTGGCTGTTGATGGCCTGCCGGTCGGGAAGATGCACGAGTTGTCGCAGGGTCGCCGTGTATTCGAGACGGCGGCGAGCAGTGAGGGCGGCCCAGGCGCCCGGGCCCATGAGCCAGGCGGGTGCGACGAAGCCGGCAAGCGGCCACCGATTCTTCGCGAACCAGGCGATGCCTGCATCGATGCGGGCCGTCGCCTCCATCTGCGAGAGGGCCCAGAACTCGCCCTCGCCGCGCGTGTAGTGGGAGCGGCGGAGCCGGTCGAGCCAGCCGTTCGGGGCGCCGTCGTCCTGGTGCGTGTAGCCGTGCAGGGCAAGCTCGTCGCCGCGCCGCAGGCGATCGCCGAGCCAGGCCTCGAGCTCGGTCGACGGCTCGTTGCCGTGATGCTTCGGCACCGCGAGCAGCGTGACCGGCGCGTCGCCAGCGACGTCGCGCACCGCCGCAAGCGTGCGCACGCAGGCGGCGCGGGTCGAGGTCGCAGCGTCGTGGAGAACGATGCAGACGCTGCGGTCGCTCAAGCGAACGCCTTCGTAGCGGCCGCGGCTTCGGCAAGACCGCGGCGCGAATCGATCAGGGCGCGATATCGCGCCAGCAAGGCAGGCAGCACGCGCTGCCAGTCGCTTGCTTCGGCGCGGGCGCGGGTGGCGGCGGCGAACGAGCGAGGATCGCGGTCGAACATCGTTGCGATCGCGGCTGCGAAGGCGTCGATGCCGCCATGATCGACGGCGATGCCGGTGCCGGCGTCGACGAGCTCGGCCAGCCCCTCGGCGCCGCGCACCACGGCCGGCGTGCCGCAGGCGAAGGCCTCGAGCACCGACAGGCCGAAGGTCTCCTGATCGCCGGCGTGCACGAAGAGGTCGGCGCTGGCCAGCACCTCGGCGAGACCGACGGTGCTAGCCACGAACGGCAGGACGTGGACGCGCTCGCCTTGCGGCGGCCGCGGTCCAGCCCCCACGGCGACGAGGTGGTACGGCGCGCCGAGCCGCGCGACGGCGGCGGCGAGCACGTCGAGATGCTTCTCGGCGGCGAAGCGGCCGGCGTAGACGAGCAGTCGAGCCGAGTCGCCGAGGCCGAGCGCGGCGCGCCACGACGGGTTGGCGCGGGCCGGATGGAAGGCAGCGGTGTCGACGCCGAGCGGCTGCACCGCGACCCGCTTGATGCCGGCCGCTTCGAGGTGGCCGGCCATCGCCCGGCTCGGTGCCAGCACGAGGTCGAAGTTCGCGTAGAGGTGGTGCGCGTAACGGCTCGCCAGTCGAGCCGCCGCGTCGCCGAAGAGCGAACCGCCCGCCAGCCGCGCCATCGCCTCGAGGTTCGAATGGCAGTAGGCCACCACCGGAACACCGAGCGTGCGGGCCGCGTCGAGCGCGCCCCAGGCGACGCGGTACGGGTCGCCCACTTCGATCAGGTCGGGCCGCAGCGCCACCAGCACGCGGGCGATCGCAGTGCGGTCGAGCGGCAGCCGGTAGCCGCCGCTGGCGGGCAGCGCGACCGAGGGCAGCGTCGCATCGTCGGCGGCGCTGCCGGCGACCCGCGGCACCGCAATCGAGTGGCGGATGCCGGGTCGCGCCGACAGCCATTCATGCTTGGTCTGCACATAGCGCCGCACGCCCCCGCCGGTGGGGCTCCAGAACATCGTCGTGTCGACGAGATGTAGCAGATCGCGCACCCGTCGATTGTGCCGAAGGCAGGCCGCTCGACGTCGGCAGGCCGCGTCGAAGTCGAGCGCACGAAGCGCATCGACGAGGCCCGGCATGTGGCCCGACCAGTCGTTGTCGTTGCGGTGAAAAGGCGAACGTCGCTGCCGTCGATGCGGGCGAGGATGCCGCAGCCTCGGCATTGGCCTCGACCTTCGGCTTCTCCTCGATCGTGCGGTTCGAGAGCACGCTCTTCGGCTCGGCCTCGACGATGCTGTATTCCTTCGCCGGCCGTGCCGCATCCTCGCGCTCCTTGATCAGCAGCCACGGCTCCTGGCGCTCGCCGGCGCGGCCGGCATGCGCACCAGCGTCCAGCCGCCGTGGAGCTTCTGGCCATGGCGCTGGAACTCGAGCCTGCCGTCGTGCAGGCCCTGTGCCGGGTCGCCGCTCGGCTCCCGGGTGCCGTTGTCCGACACGACCACCGAGCCGGCGCCTTACTGGCCCGCGGCAATCGACGTTCCCTGCGCAGCCCGGACAATTCGCCTTTCCCCACCAAGGAGCCTTCGCCATGGACGACCTTTTCTCCCTCGCCGGCCGCACCGCGCTCGTCACCGGCGGCTCGCGCGGCATCGGCCGCATGATCGCGGCAGGCTTTCTGGCCCGAGGGGCTCGCGTCTACATCTCGTCGCGCAAGGCCGAGGCCTGCGCCGAGACGGCGGCGGCACTGTCGGCGGCGGGCGAATGTCTGGCGCTGCCGGCGGATGTCTCGACGATGGCCGGCGTCGCCGCGCTCGCCGCCGACTTCGCGGCGCGCGAGGCGAAGCTCGACATTCTCGTCAACAACGCCGGCGCCGCCTGGGGCGAACCGTTCGACAGCTTTCCCGAGAAGGGCTGGGACAAGGTCGTCGACCTCAACCTGAAGTCGCCGTTCTTCCTGACCCAGGCGCTGCACGGCCTGCTGCGTGCCGCAGCCAGCGCCGAGCGGCCGGCCAAGGTGATCAATGTGGTCTCGATCGACGGCATATCCGTCAACATGGGCGAGACCTACTCGTACGCGGCGAGCAAGGCCGGCCTCATCCACCTCACGCGGCGGATGGCGATGCGCCTGATCGACGACCACATCGTCGTCAGCGCCATCGCGCCGGGCGCCTTCGCCTCGGAGATGAACCGCGAGGCGCGCGACCACGGCGACGAGATCGCGCGCCGCATCCCGGCCCGCCGCATCGGCCGCGACGACGACATGGCCGGCGCCGCGATCTACCTCGCGTCGCGGGCCGGCGACTATGTCGTCGGCGCGACGTTGGTCGTCGATGGCGGCGTCACCCACGTGCGCGGCGCCGGCTGACCCTGCGGCTCCGGAGATCGAGATCGGTCGCGGCAGTTCCGGGAATGCTGTTTGCTACCTGGCTGCCTCCGACTTCGTCATCTCAAAGGGATCGAATTTTCATGGCACAGAACATCCACCGCCTGGCGGCGAACCTCGCCGTCGGCGTCACCGCGGCGAGCCTGTTTGTCGGCTGCGCATCGACCGATCCCACCGCGATGGCCAAGACCGGGACCTCGTACACGGCCGATGCCGATATGCAGATGGTTCTGGACTCGCTGGCTTCGCTCGGCGGCAAGCCGATCGAGACACTGTCGGTTTCAGAGGCACGGATGCAGCCGACCGTGACCGACGCCGTCAAGTCACTGCTGATGAAGCAGGGAAAGAGCACGGATCCCGCGATGTTGGTCCCCGGGGTCACGAGTACCGATCGGGAAATCCCCGGGCCCGCCGGCGCACTGCCGATCCGGGTCTACACGCCGAAGAGCGCCGGCCCGTTCCCGGTGATCGTCTATTTTCACGGCGGCGGTTGGGTGATCGCCGACAAGGACGTCTACGACGGCGGGGCCCGTGGCTTGTCGCAAGCCGCCAACGCGATCGTCGTCTCCGTCGACTATCAGCGCGCGCCTGAGGCCAAGTTTCCGGCGGCCTGGAACGACTCGCTGGCTGCCTATCGCTGGGTAACCGTGAATGCCGGCAGCCTCAATGGTTCACAGAAATTCGGCCTGGCCGGGGAGAGCGCGGGAGGCAACCTGGCGATCGCAACGGCCGTCGCGGCCCGGGACGCCGGCCTGGCGAAGCCTGCGGCCATCGTGGCCGTCTATCCGGTCGGTCAAACGGGCGACATGGGCACACCGTCGTACGTGGACTCGGCCACCGCGAAGCCGCTGAACAAGGCCATGATCGGTTGGTTCGTCGACAAGCTTCTGGCCAGTCCGCAAGACCAGACGGATCCCCGCCTGGACGTCGTGCACGCCGATCTCAAGGGCCTGCCCCCGACCCTGATCATCAACGCCGAGATCGACCCGCTGCGCAGCGATGGCGAGTTGCTGCAGACCGCACTTGAGCGTGCCGGCGTGAAAGTAGAACGAAAGGTCTACCGCGGCGTGACACATGAGTTCTTCGGTGCTGCCGCCGTGGTCGGCAAAGCTCGACAGGCCCAGGCGGACGCCGGTGAGCGGTTGAAGCTGGCCTTCGCTTCAACGCCCTAGCCCAGCGTCGCAAGATGGCGAAGCCGGGGTCGAAGAAGATGAAGGAATGAAGGTCAGTCGCGACAAACCGGGCGCGGCGCCGCGCCTGCCGAACGAGCGGGACGAATCGGCCGACAGCACGCGCGGCGGCGTTCACGATCCGCGCTTGGACAAGGCGGTGGAGGACGTGAAGAGGGGCAACCTTCCGACCGACAAGAGCACCGAGTCCGACGAGGTGTATCGCCGCACTCTTCGAGACGAGGTGCCGGGAGCCGAGCGCGACACTGGCCCGGAACGATGACCTGACGGCGCCGCAGTCTGCGTCTGGGAGAAGACACAAACTTGCAAAGCGTCTTCCGATGGACTATGTTCGGAGTTCCGCCGCGGCGCCGCGGCGCCGTGCCTTTTCGCGATGAGCGCACTTCTCAAGCCTGATCTTCCGGCGGTCGACCTCGCCTCCGCCGAGGCCGCGGCGGCGGCCCTGCGAACCTTCTTCCGGCTGGCCGCTGCCTGGCAGCTGTCGGTGCCGGAGCAGATGGCCTTGCTCGGCGTCGCCCGGGCCACGATCTATCAGTGGAGGCAGGGTCGGGTCGCGCCGCTCGATCGCCACCTGCTCGAGCGGCTGTCGCACCTGTTCGGCATCTACTCGGCACTGCAGATCTTGTTTCCGGCTTCCGGCCGGGCCGACGAGTGGATCAGGAAGGCCAACAGCGCGCCCCTGTTCGGCGGCCGCTCGGCGCTCGATCGCATGCTCGGCGGCCAGATCGCCGACCTTTTCGTCGTTCGCCAGTACCTCGACGCGCAGCGCGGCGGCAAGGCCTGAATTCGCGATGGTGTCCGAGCCCATCGCCGCGGCCGACGTGCCCACGGTCCGAGTCTCGTGGCGGCCGTCGTACCGGCTCATTGCGTCGCGCTATCCGACCGTCGGCCTCTACGACGCCATCGCCGACCCGGCCGATCTCGAGGTCGTGTTTGCGATCGAGGCGCTCGCCAATCCGCGCGTCCGCGACGAGCTCGGCGAGCTGTCGCTGGTGCCGGCCGAAGAGCGTGTTTCCGGTCCCGGCGCTACACCGGTGATGGCCGCCTTCACCCACCTAAACCCCGAAGGCTCGCGCTTTTCCGATGGCAGCTACGGCGTCTACTACGCCGCCCACTCGCTCGAGACGGCACTGCTCGAGGTCGGCCACCATCGCGCCGAATTCCTGCGCCGGACCGACGAACCGGCGATCGACGTCGACCTGCGCCTCATCACCGCCAACGTCGAGGCCGAGCTGCACGACCTCGTCGTCGATGGCGATGCCGCCTCTCCGAAGCGCTATGCAGCCGTTCTCTCGGCCGATGACTACGGCGCCTCGCAAGGCCTCGGCCGCCGCCTGCGCGCCGCTGGCAGCTGGGGCCTGCGCTGGCCGAGCGTGCGCCACGAGCGCGGCGAATGCGTCGGCATCTTCCGACCACGAGCGTTGCGCCACGCCAAGGCCGCTGCCCACTACGCCATGCACTGGGACGGCGCCCGCTTCAGCCACTGGTACGAGAAGCGCGAGCCGCACGCCGTGGCCGACTGAGCATCGTTTGCTTACGTCTGCCGCAGTTCCTTGCAACTGTGGCGGATCGCGACGGTGCCGTCGTCGTGGCCATGGCGGCTGGCTGCTACTAACGGTCGCAATCCTGCGATTTCCTCACCCGATCGCCCTTGCGAGCGGCGAATATCGGCGGGCACGGCTTCTGCGTCATGGCCCGCTGCCGGCATGAGCCGGGCGCTGTTCTCCACAGCTCGCTGCGAAGGGTGTCTCTTGTTCTCCATGCTGCTGGTTTTCGCCCACCTGCTTGCTGCGTCGATGGCGCTCGGGGCGATCGTGGCCACCGACCTGAGGCTGCTGTCGAAGCTGTCGCAGGATCGCTTGCGCATTGCACCGCCGAACGAATTCGTGGCCCGTATCGTGATGGTCGCGCTGCTGATCCTCTACATCACCGGCGGCGCGCTGGTCTGGCATGGCAGCCTCGAGCGTGCGGACTTCCTGGCCAACCCGAAGCTGCAGGCCAAGGTCCTGCTCGTGGTGCTGCTCACCATCAACGCCTTCGTGCTGCACCGGCTCACGTTCCCGCGGCTGGCGCGCGGCCGCCGCGTTGCCCGCTGGCATGCCGCTGACTGGATCCTCGTGGCGGTGCCGGTGGCGATGTCGAACTTTCTCTGGATGTTCGTGGCCTTCCTCGGCGTTGCCCGGCCCTGGAACTACGGCATGCCGCTGCGCGACATCCTCGAGATCGCAGCGGCGCTCTACATCGTCGCCCAGGTCGTCGTGTTCTCGGTGCTGGCGATGGCGGGCCGCACCATCGAGTCCGAACAGAAGGGCGTGGGCAATGCAGTGCGGCGCTCGCTGGCGTCGCTCGGCAGCCTCGGCAAACCGATCGTGCCGGCCGAGCGCAGCAGCCGGCGGCGGCCGCGGCCGGGCCGTGGCAGCGATGCGTTGGCCATCGATGCGGCACCCGCCCTCGTCGCTGCCGACGCAGAGCCGACGCCAATGGCAGCGTCGTTGACGGGGCGGCCGGCGCTTCGGCTCGTCAGCCAGCCGGAACCGGCGGGCACGCCGCGCCGGCGCAGCCGCTGAAGAGGCGCCGTCAGCCGACGCGCGGCTGCCGGCCGGTGACCGGGTACTGCGGGTCCGTGTAACCCGGGGTCGACGCGTGGCCAGGCGCCACCAGCGACTCGATCAGCGCTTCGTCCTCCTTGCCGAACGATGCCGCCGCGGCGTCGAGATAGTCCTGCCACTGCGCCAGCGTCTTCGGGCCGCCGATGACGCCGTGCACGAGCGCGTTGTTCCAGACCCAACCGAGCGCGAACTGCATCGGCGTCATGCCTCGCGCCTTCGCATGCGCGACGACGCGTGCCGCCAGCGCCAGCGACTCCGGCCGGAACTCGGTCTGCATGATCCGCTTGTCGTTGCGCGCTGCCCGCGAGCCCTCGGGCGGCGCCATGCCAGCCGCGTACTTGCCCGACAGCACACCGCGCGCGAACGGGCTGTAGGCGACGACGCCGATGCCGTAGTGCGCGCAGCACGGCAGCAGCTCGGTCTCGATCACGCGCGACATCGCGTTGTACGGCGGCTGGCAGACGATCGGCGGCGGCATGCCGGCGGCGCGGCACATCTCCGCGAGGCGGGCGACGCGCCAGGCGCGGAAGTTCGAGATGCCGAAATAGTGGACTTTGCCGCCGTCCTGCAAATGCTTCATCGCCGCCACCGTTTCCTCGAGCGGCGTCGTCTCGTCTTCGCGGTGCAGGTAGAGGATGTCGACCCAGTCGGTGCCGAGCCGGGACAGGCTGGCGTCGAGCGCGCGCACCATGTGCAGCCGCGACAGGCCGCGCTCGTTGGCGAGCGTCCCGGTCACGTTGCCGAGCTTGGTGGCGAGCACCCAGCGCTCGCGGTCGGCCGCAATCAGGCGGCCGGTGATGCGCTCCGATTCACCGCCGGCGTAGACGTCGGCGGTGTCGATGGCGTTGATGCCGGCGTCGCGCGTGGCGGCGACGATGTTCGCCGCCTCGGCCTCGCTCGTCTGGTCGCCGAACATCATGGTGCCGAGCCAGAGCTTCGAGACCTTGAGGCCGCTCGCGCCCAGCGAGGTCGGGGTGAAGGATTCAGTGGCGGCCATCGCGAAGCTCCCGTTTCAAGACCTTGCCGATCGCGCTGCGCGGCAGCTCGTGGATGAAGCGCAGAGCCGAGATGCGCTGCGTCTTGCCGAGGCGCTCGTTGGCCCAGAGGCGCAAGTCTTCAGCATCGATGTCGGCGTCCTCGCGCTTCACCACCCAGGCTGCCGGCGTCTCGCCCCATCGCTCCGACGGCACGCCCACCACAGTCGCGTCGGCAACCGCGGGATGCTGGCGCAGGACCGCTTCGAGATCGCTCGGGAAGACGTTGAAGCCGCCGCTGATGATCATGTCCTTGCGGCGATCGAGCAGGATGAGGAAGCCGTCGTCGTCGAAGCGGCCGACGTCGCCGGTGCGGATGAAGCGCTTGCCGGTGCCGTCGAACCACTCGGCCTCGGCGGTCTTCGCGGGCTGGCCGAAGTAGCCCGTCATCATCCCCGGCGAATGGCCGACGACCTCGCCGGTGGCGCCGCGCGGCAGCTCGCGGCCTTCTTCGTCGATGACGCGGATGTCATGGCCCTCGGCGGGCTGGCCGACGGTGTGCAGCTTGCCCGGATGCTCGTGCGCGGCGAGGATGCAGGTGCCGCCGCCTTCGGTCATGCCGTAGTACTCGACGAGGCCGCCCGGCCAGCGCGCCAGCACGTCGGCCTTCAGCGCCGCGGCGAACGGCGCGCTGGTGCAGAACTTGATGCGGAATGCCGACAGGTCGTGGTCGCCGAAAAGGGGATGGGCCATCAGCCGCTGGTACTGCACCGGCACCAGCATCGTGTGGGTGGCGCGATGCTGCGCGGCGAGCGCCAGGTAGGCCTCGCCATCGAACTTCGCCATCAGCACGACGGTGCCACCGAACGCCAGCGTCGGAAAGAAGGAGACGAGGGTGGTGTTCGAGTAGAGCGGAGTGGCGAGGAGCGTCACGCTGCTGGCGTCGTAGCCGAACAGGCCGCCGCGCGAGACATGGGTCCAGCGCATCCCGTGCGACTGCACGATGCCTTTCGGGGCGCCGGTGGTGCCGGATGAATAAATGATGTTGAAGGGCATCACCGCGTCGATGGCGACGGCATCGGGTCGGTTGCCGGGCGCTGCGAGCCAGTCGTCGAAGGTCGTACCGGGCGCGGCGGCGTCGAGCGCGATTTGTGGCGGCAGGGTGGTGTCGACGTCGAGCAGATCTTTCGCAGCGGCGTCGACGAAGAGAAGCCTGGCGTGTGAATCAGACAGCATCGACGCGAAGCTCGCCGGCGTGACCGACGGCGACAGCGGCGCCACGGCGACACCGGCACGCAGCGCGCCAAGAAAGACCGCGGCATAGCGCACCGAGCTCGACGCGCAGAGCGCGATCGACTCGCCGGGCGCCACGCCGCTCGCCTGCAGCGAGGCGGCAACGCGGTCCATGAGCGCGTCGAGGCCGGCGTAGTCGAGCGAGGCGGCGGCGTCGACGAGGGCCAGGTGCCCCGGGTCGCGCGCGGCATGCTCGCCGATGCGCGCAGCGATGGCTTCGAAGGGCAGGTCGGCGGTAGCGGTTGGGTCGGTCATGGCGGGGCGGAGCGAGCTGCATTCTGCACGCCGGCGACCGTCGCTGAAAACGCTGCCGCGGCCACGACAATCGACTTTTCTTCGCCGCAGGTGCCACGATGAATCGTCGCTCGATCTCCCGCTTCGCCGTCGCTGTCGTTGTCGCCGGTCTCGTCGGAACGGCCGCAGCGCAGCAGCAGCTCAGCGCCATCTGCTCGACCGACCAGGCCTGGTGCGAGCTCGCTGCGAAGGACTTCCAGGCGCAGACCGGCGTCAAGGTCCTGCAGGTCCGCAAGGCGACCGGCGAGGCTTTGGCGCAGATCCGCGCCGAGGCCGCGAACCCGAAGACCGACCTTTGGTGGGGCGGCACCGGCGATCCTTTCCTGCAGGCCGCCGAGCTCGGCCTGCTCGACGCCTACCGGCCCGACTACCTTGGCGACCTGCAGGCCTGGTCGGTCCGGCAATACGCGATGAGCGGCAACTTCGTCGGCGGTTTCTACACGAGCGCGATCGGCTTCGGCTGGAACGAAGAGGTGCTGAAGAAAAAGGGCCTCACGCCGCCGAAATGCTGGGCCGACCTGACCGACCCGAAGTACAGGGGCGAAATCGAGACCTCGCATCCGGGCTCGAGCGGCACCGGCTACACCATCGTCGCCGGCCTCGTGCAGCTGATGGGCGAAGACGCCGCTTTCGAATACCTGAAGAAGCTGCATCGCAACGTCACCCAGTACACACGCAGCGGCACAGCACAGGCCAAGAGCGTGGCGCTGGGCGAGGTCGGCATCGGCGTCAGCTTCATTTTCGGCTTCGAGAACGAGCGCCAGCAGGGCTTCACGATGGTCAGGAGCGCAGCGCCGTGCGAAGGCACGAGCTACGAGATCGGCGGCATCGCGCTCGTGAAGGGGTCGAAGAACCGCGATGCGGCGAAGCGCTACTACGACTGGCTGATGAGCCCGGTCGGGCAGAGCCTCGGCGCCAAGGCCAACTCGCTGCAGTACCCGGCCAACAAGACCTTCAAGGTCGATCCGAAGGTTCCCACGCTCGACACGGTGCGGCTCGTCAAGTACGACTTCCAGAAGTTCGGCAAGGCAGCCGAGCGCAAGCGCCTGATCGAGCGCTGGGAAAGGGAAGTGAACTCGTTGCCGCGCTAGACCCGCCTGGGTCGCTCAGTGTCTGCCGAATGACGCTGGATTCGAGGTCAACCCAATGTGTTGAGCCAGCTCACGGCACCAACCGATCCCGAGAGGTAATTCAGCGCGACAACAGCCACCTGTCCTGAGGATGCGGATGCGGCCTGGTAACGCGCGAAAATCAGGATCGAATCGGGTCTTTGTTGCAGCCCTGAGTCGTAAACGGGTACGGAGCTTCCCGCTGCAAAGAGCCGCAGCACGCAATTGAGGCTGCGCGAGCGCTGTGGCACACCGGTTTCATACGGCAAGGTCTCGAGTTGCGCATTCCCGGCATCGTCCAGGAGGTCGACGTCGAGTGCGACGCCTGAGTCGAAGTAATTGATGATTCCTGGCGGCGACGAGCCCAGTCGCGATGATCCGAAATGACGGTAGAACACCAACAGCGACGGCGAGTTGTCGTCGACGACGACGTTCTCGAAACTCTGAACGGACCCGCTCGTTCTGTCGCGCACCGCCACGGTGTAGTTGCCGAACTCGACCTCGAAGCGCTGAGTCAGGGCCGGGAACGACAAAGCCGAGCCCACCGTGGTGGCGCCAAATGCAATGTCTGCGGACTGGAACTCTGGATTGAGATTCAACAGCGACACGAAGCGTGTCGGCGGAGGGTTGTCGCCGCTACCGCCACCGCCGCCGCCACAGCCGGCCAACGCAGTGGCCGCACTGGCGCCGAATAAAACAAGGACTTTGCGTCGATTGAGGGACATCTGAATACTCCTGGTGCGCCGCAGTACGAACGTTACTCAAGCATCGTCGGCTGACTACTGAGGCAAAAAATTCATCGGCGAGATTTGCGCTCAATCAAACACTGGGCAAAGCAGAGACCCGGTTCGAGAGCGTGATCAACAGCGTGAGCAACATTCAGAAGTGGATCGCGTTCCCGGGCGCCTTCCGCCCGTGTCGGCCATTGACCATCAACAACCAGCAGTCAGGCCGCCAGTCGCGCTAATCGTGCAGCGGCCGCACGAGGCGATCGAGCGCGCTCTCGAGGTCGCTGCTTCGACCGGTATGAACGGCCGAGGTCTGGATCATCGTGCTGCGCGGCGCCACTGGCCAGTGGAAGCGCTCGCGCAGTGCCATGCGGCCGATGGTGCCGGCCGCGTCGCTGCCGGCGCAGACCGCCGCGGTGGCCGCCAGCGAAGCGTGAACGGCGGCCAGATCGATGCGCCGGTCGAGCGCCTTCGACCGCGCTTCGTCAACGGCGAAGCGCGCTTCGAGCAAACCTTCGGCATCCGACGAGACGATGGCGCCGACGTTGACGAACTCGCCACGCTCGACGCGCGGCACCACGCGCACGAGCGCGTAGTCATACGTGCAGGGATCGGGCACGGGCCGCCTCCTCTGCGAAGGCGCGCGGCGCGCGCAGCCGCGCGCCGAGCCAGGCGGCGTACGCGGCGCGGTGCTCGCGCTTGCTGGCGAACGTGGGCTCGTCGTCGAGCCACGCATCGGGAATCAGCGCCACGACGCGGTCGATGACCTCGGGCCGCAGCATCTCGGCCATCGCTGCGTCGGCCTCTTCGAGGCGGCTGGCGAACGGCAGCAGAACGTGGTCCTTGATCGGCGTGAACGGGCTCGCGGCGCGGCCGATGAAGTCGCGCCAGTCGTGGTGGAACGTGACGTAGCGGGCGGCAGTCACCATGCGCGTGACGGCCGATTCCAAGGATCGCATGCTTGAAAATGGCAGCCGCTGCCGTCATGTGCCCAAATCCCTATGCGGCGATACGGCAGCCGTTTTTCACTCGAACAAAAAGCTCACTCCATGGCCAAGCAAACTCTTTCTTTCCAGGCCGAGGTCAAGCAGATCCTGCACCTCGTGACCCACTCGCTGTACTCGAACAAGGAAATCTTCCTGCGCGAGCTCGTCTCCAACGCCTCCGACGCCTGCGACAAGCTGCGCTTCGAGGCCCTGAACAATGCCGACCTGTACGAAGGCCAGCCGAACCTCGAGGTCCGCGTCGCCTTCGATGCGGAGAAGAAGACCGTCACGATCACCGACAACGGCATCGGCCTGTCGTCGGACGAGGCCGTCGCCAACCTCGGCACCATCGCCAAGAGCGGCACGCGCGAATTCATGTCGGCGCTCGAGGGCGACCAGAAGAAGGACGCGCAGCTGATCGGCCAGTTCGGAGTCGGCTTCTATTCCGGCTTCATCGTCGCCGACCGCATCACGGTCGAATCGCGCCGCGCCGGGTTGAAGCCCGAAGAAGGCGTGCGCTGGAGCTCGGAAGGTGCCGGCGACTTCGAGGTCGAGACCATCACGCGACCGGAGCGCGGCACCCGCGTGATCCTGCATCTGCGCGACGGCGAAGAGGAGTTCCTTTCGGCGTGGAAGCTGAAGTCGATCATCTCGAAGTACTCCGACCACATCTCGCTGCCGATCCTGATGCAGAAGGAGGAGTGGGACGAGGCGACCAGCAAGCAGGTGATGAAGGACGAATGGGCGCCGGTCAACAAGGCGGCAGCGCTCTGGTCGCGGCCGAAGGCCGACATCACGAAGGAGCAGTACGAAGAGTTCTACAAGCAGATCAGCTACGACACCGAGGCGCCGCTGGCCTACACGCACAACCGCGTCGAGGGCCGCAGCGAATACACGCAGCTGCTCTACATCCCCGCGAAGGCACCGTTCGACCTCTGGAACCGCGACAAGCGCGGCGGCGTCAAGCTGTACGTGAAGCGCGTCTTCATCATGGATGACGCCGAGGCGCTGATGCCGGTCTACCTGCGCTTCGTCAAGGGCGTGATCGACTCGGCCGACCTGCCGCTCAACGTCTCGCGCGAGCTGCTGCAGGAAAGCCGCGACGTGAAGGCGATCCGCGAGGGCTCGACCAAGCGCGTGCTGTCGATGCTCGAAGCGCTTGCCGACAACGAGGACGCGGCGGAGAAAGCGCGCTACGCCGCCTTCTGGAAGGACTTCGGCGTGGTGCTGAAGGAAGGCATCGGCGAGGACCACGCCAACCGCGAGCGGCTGCAAAAGCTGTTCCGCTTCCACTCCACCGCCGCCGCCGACGCGACCGAACAGACCGTCTCGCTCACCGACTACGTCGCGCGGATGAAGGAGGGCCAGGAGGCAATCTACTACGTCACCGCCGACACGCTGGCGACGGCGAAGAACAGCCCGCAGCTTGAGATCTTCCGGAAGAAGGGCATCGAGGTGCTGCTGCTGGTCGACCGCGTCGACGAGTGGCTGCTCTCACACCTCTACGAGTTCGACGGCCATGCGCTGCAGAGCGTCGCCAAGGGCTCGGTCGATCTCGGCAAGCTGGAGGACGAAGGCGAGAAGAAGCAGGCGGAAGAAGCGGCCGAGGCATTCAAGCCGACGCTCGAGCGCCTGAAGACTGCGCTCAAGGAGCGCGCGAAGGACGTGCGCGTCACGACCCGGCTGGTCGACTCGCCGGCCTGCCTCGTCGTCGACGAAGGCGACATGAGCGGCCACCTCGCGCGCCTTCTGAAGCAGTCCGGCCAGGGCGCGCCGGCGGCGGGCCATCCGATCCTCGAGGTCAACGCCGAGCACGCGCTCGTCAAGAAGCTGGAAACGAGTGAGCATTTCGACGTGCTCGCGAACATCCTCTTCGATCAAGCGCTTCTGGCCGAAGGCGGCCAGCTCGACGATCCCGCCGCTTATGTGAAGCGGGTGAATTCGCTGCTGCTGGCTTGAGCTTTTTCGGTCAGGCGGGGCTGCCGAGCGGCGGCTCCGCCATCGCGACGAGTTGCTCCGATAAACGCGTGCACTGGTCGGCCCAGTAGGCCGGGCTCGCGAACCACGGGAACGCGATCGGGAACGCCGGGTCGCTCCAGCGCTTCGCGATCCAGGCGCTGTGATGGAGCATGCGCAGCGTGCGAAGCGGCTCGACGAGGCGCAGCTCCTTCCAGTCGAATTCCATGAAGGATTCGTAGCCCTCGAGCACGTCGAGCAGTTGGCTCGTCATTGCGGCGCGGTCGCCCGACAGCAGCATCCAGAGGTCCTGCACCGCCGGGCCGGTGACGGCGTCGTCGAAGTCGACGAAGTGCGGACCGGCGCCGGTCCAGAGCACGTTGCCGGGATGGCAATCGCCGTGCAGTCGAAGCGCCTTCGCGTCGGCCGGATCGAAAGCGCGCCGGCAAGTGTCGAGTGCCTGCGCCGACAGGTTGCCCCAGCGCTCGGCGACGTCGTCGGTGACGAGGCGCTGATCGAGCAGGAAGCCGCGGCTGGCATCGCCGTAGGTGGCGACGTCGATCGTCAGGCGATGCTCGAACGGGGCCGTGGCGCCGACGGCGTGCAGCCGGCCGATGTAGCGGCCGAGCCAGCGCAGCACCTCGGGGTCTTCGAGCTCGGGCGCGCGCCCGGCCTGGCGCTCGGCGACGCCGAAGCGCAACTCGGCGCCCGACGGCAGCGTCATGTGCGCCAGCGTCGCGCCGGCAAGCGTGACCGTCGACGCATGCGGCGAGTCGGCGTCACGCACGAGCGGTAGCGGCGCGGCGACCGGGATCTCGTGCCCCGCCAGCTCGGTCGTGAACGCGTGCTCTTCGAGGATCTGCGTGTCGCTCCAGCGCGCCGGGCGATAGAACTTGGCGACGACGGCGCGACCGTCTTCGAGGAAAACCTGGACGACCCGGTTCTCGTACGAATTGAGCTGGATCAGCCGGCCGTCGCCGTGCAGGCCGACGGCGTCGAGGGCGTCGAGGGCGACCGCCGGCGTCAGCTCGGCGTAGGGCGCGACGGCGCCGGCGGCGCTAGTGATGCGAGCGCGACGCCGGCGGCGTCGTGGTGTCGACGACGACGGCGCCGATCTCGTCGCCATCGTCTTCGCGGCCCGGTGCGGCGAAGGATCGCGCCGCCTTCTGCGGCAGCGGCGGCAGGCCGGCGAGGCTCGCGTATTCGCTGCTGCCGAGGCTGTCCTGGCGACTGTCGGGGGCAAAGAAGGAATCCTGAAACAGCGACGAGTCCTGCCAGAGTGCGCTGCGCTGCGCCCGCCGCGTCGCCACCGTCGTCGCCAGCGAATCGCGGGCTTCGTCGATGTCGCGCGGCGGCATCGCCGGCATCGGCCCGCGCGCCGTCGCCGAGGTGCTGCTCGGCACCAGCAGCTGCAGCTCGGCTGCCGACGGCAGGTTGTCGACCGGGCAGCGCAGATAGCGGATGCGGCAGGTGCCGAGGACCGACTGCTTGATCTGCAGCACGCGGCGCGAATTGCCGCGGTCGGTGTCGAGGTCGATGGCTGCGAGCACCCGGCCGTTGGCACTGCAGATGGCGAAGGTCACATGGATGGCGCCGAGCAGGTCGTACCAGAAGCGCATTTCCTCCGGATCGCTCGGTTGCGAGAAGCGCACCAGCGGCAACTTCGACAACACGATGTGATGCGGCAGCGCTTCTCGCAGGAGCTTGAAGAGGCGGCGCTCGTCGCTGCTGAAGACCGGCCGGGCCGACAGCGCCCATTCCCTCGGCAGCGCCGGCACCGCCGCCGGCCGCCGGCGAGCGAACGCGAGCCAAGCCAACGCGACCATGGCCAGCGTCATGCCTACTCCTGCAGCAGTCCAAGCAATCACGTCCATCACCGGCCGTAGCCTCCCGAGTTCCCGCCCACCGGCAGCGGGTGGGAGGGGAGGGACATGTTAGCGGGCGAGCGGTGGATCGCCTCGGTCGTCGTCAGTCGGGCTGTCGACACGACGGGCATGGAGCTTCATCCGGTAGTCGATCTCGGCAGCACGATCGTCGAACAACTGGTCGAGGTGCGACGCGATCGTGTCGGGCGGCAACTGCAGCCAGGCCTCGGTCTCCGAACCGTCGCGCTCGACGGTGGCGCCAGCGCGCCGGGCAATCTTCAGCATTGCCGTGTTCTCGCTGAGGGCATGGATGAAGATCGCGCCGACGCCACGGTTGCGGACATGCAGCATCGCGTGCTCGAAGAGGCGACCCCCGAAGCCACGCCGGCGTGCCTTCGCCAGCACCGAAACACCGAACTCCGACATCGCGGTGCGTCCGCGGGCCACCTCGGGTCCGCGGTGGGCGAGGTGAGCCATCGCGATCAGCTCGAGGCGCCGGTTGAAGATGCCGAACACCTCGTCGTGCTCGAAATCGATGTTGTCGACATAGCGTGCGATCTGAGCGTCGCTGGCGGCATAGCCGAAGCGAAGGTAGCGTGATCGCTCGTCGAGTGCGAGTAGATGCGCGGCGATGCGCGGGCGGTGGCGAGGACCGAGCGAGCGCACCGGCACCCAGGACCGGCCGGCATGCGCCCTTCCAGGCGCTACGGCTTGGCTGGGGTCAGCGGTTTCGTTCGGGGTGTCGATGCGATCGGGAGTGAGAAGGCTCATGAAAGTTAACCTGACCTAGTTTTCTAGGGTTAACCCGCAGTGTAGAGGCATCGTCTAGGGTGTGCTTCCAAGTCGATGGGTTCGCGACAGCCGACAGCCCGGATGTGTCAGATCTGGACTGCTATACTCGCCGGCTTTTCGCGGTTTGTCTCAGCGGAAAGACGCTCTTTGAGCGTGCAGGAAAAAGCCATGAGCAGGAGAGCCCGCCATTCGACGCGGCGCCGAGTGCAAGGGCCCTTCCACATTGCAAAGGCGAGACTCGAAGCCAGAAACTCTCCATGAAAACCTTCAGCGCCAAACCCGCCGAAGTGACGCATGAGTGGTTCGTGATCGACGCGACCGACAAGGTCTTGGGCAGGGTGGCCAGTGAAGTCGCCCTACGCCTGCGCGGCAAGCACAAAGCCATCTACACGCCTCACGTCGATACGGGTGACTTCATCGTCATAGTCAACGCCGACAAGATCCGCGTCACCGGCAACAAGGCCGAAGACAAGATCTACTATCGGCACTCCGGCTACCCCGGCGGCATCCACGGCATCAAGTTCAAGGACATGCAGGCTCGCCATCCCGGCCGCGCCATCGAGAAGGCCGTCAAGGGCATGCTGCCCAAGGGACCGCTCGGCTACGCGATGATCAAGAAGCTGAAGGTCTACGCGGGCGCTGTTCACCCGCATGCCGCGCAGCAACCCAAACCGCTCGACATTCTTCAAGGCGCTGCGAAATGATCGGCAACTGGAACTACGGAACCGGTCGCCGCAAGTCGTCGGTGGCGCGCGTCTTCATGAAGAAGGGCACGGGCCAGATCCTCGTCAACGGCAAGCCTGTGGAAGAGTACTTCGGCCGCCAGACCTCGATCATGGTCGTTCGTCAACCACTGGTGTTGACCGCCAACGACGCCGCCTTCGACGTCAAGGTCAACGTTCATGGTGGTGGCGAAACCGGCCAGGCCGGCGCGATCCGCCACGGCATCACCCGCGCGCTGATGGACTACGACATGGCGCTCAAGCCCGACCTCAGCCGTGCTGGCTTCGTGACGCGCGATGCGCGCGAAGTCGAGCGCAAGAAGGTTGGCCTGCACGGCGCGCGCCGTCGCAAGCAGTTCAGCAAGCGCTGATCACTTCTTCGCTGTTGTGAGGGAGCCGCTCTCGGGCGGCTCTTGCGTTTGCGGTGCTGGCGCCGCATCTAATAAGCCTGGGCCTGCGGGTCCCGCCGCGATTCGCCGATAATTGGCGTTCGCCGAATACATCAGGAGCATTGCATGAGCGCAGTTGCCGAAATCGTCCTCGAGACCGCGGAGTTCGATGCTCCGCCGCCGCCGCTGGTCTTCACCGACAGCGCCGCCAACAAGGTGAAGGAACTCGTCGACGAGGAGGGCAATCCTGATCTCAAGCTGCGCGTGTTCGTGCAGGGCGGCGGCTGCTCCGGCTTCCAGTACGGCTTCACCTTCGACGAGAT
The DNA here is from genome assembly GCA_043758495.1 of Rhizobacter sp. GTDB lineage: Bacteria > Pseudomonadota > Gammaproteobacteria > Burkholderiales > Burkholderiaceae_C > Schlegelella_A. The sequence goes on along the minus strand of JAYVNL010000374.1, from coordinate 2,268 downwards.
CGTCAACGACGACGACACCTCGATGGCCAAGAACGGCGTCACGCTCCTCATCGACGCGATGAGCTTGCAATACCTGGCCGGCGCCGAGATCGACTACAAGGACGACCTGCAAGGCGCCCAGTTCGTGATCAAGAATCCGAACGCGACGACGACCTGTGGCTGCGGCTCCAGCTTCTCGGCCTAACTGGAACGGCGTTCACAACAAGCCGCCGAGAGGCGGCTTTTTCTTGGCCGCTGCGTTCAGCGCGCCGGGTAGAGTGCGCCGAGCACGCGGGGGCCGGCCGCCCCCGTCACTGAAGCGATGTTGCCCGGCTGCCGCTTGATAAAGGCCCGTGCCAACCAGGCGAAGGCGGTGGCCTCGACCTGGTCCGGCGGCAGGCCGCGCTCGCCACTGGGAACGACGTGCATCGGTTTCAGCAGGCGGGCGAGACGTGCCATCAGATCGAGATTGAAGGCGCCGCCACCGCACACGATCAGCTCGCGGGCGGCGCCGGCAGCGGCGCGACAGGCATCGGCACTGGTGCTGGCGGTCAGCTCGGCCAGCGTTGCCTGTACATCTTCGGGCGGCAGGCGATGCGCGCCGACCGCCGCCAGCTTGGCATCGAGCCAGCCGGCGTCGAACAGGTCGCGACCAGTGCTCTTTGGCGCTGGCCGCGTGAAGTACGGCTCCGAGCGACAGGCCGCGAGCAGCTGCCCGTCGACGCGACCCGTGGCCGCCCAGGCACCCCCGGTATCGAACGGCGCCCCTCTGAAGCGCGCGCACCACAGGTCGAGCAGCGCATTGGCCGGCCCGCAGTCGAAGCCGATCGTGTTCCCTGCGCCGTCAACAGCGGTGAGGTTGGCGATGCCGCCGAGGTTCAGCACGGCGACCCCGCCGCCGTCGCGCCCGAAGACGGCGCGGTGGAAAGCAGGCACCAGCGGTGCGCCCTGGCCGCCGGCGGCAACGTCGCGGCTGCGGAAATCGGCGACGACGTCGATGCCGGTCAGCTCGGCGAGCAGCGCCGGCGCGTTGAGCTGCACGGTGTAGCCGGTGCCGTCGAACTCGCCCGGCCGGTGCCGCACCGTCTGGCCGTGCGCGCCGATCGCTGCAATGTCGTCGCGGCCCAGACGCGTTTGCCGGCGCAGCGTTTCGACCAATCCGGCGCAGGCACGGGCGAGGGCGTTGGCGGCAAGGGCGCCGCGATGGATCTCGTCGGCCGACGCTCGGTTCAGCGCCAGCAGCTCGGCGCGCAAGTCCGTCGGGAAATCGTGCCGGGCATGACCGAGGATCTGCAGGCGCGTGGCGTCGGGATCGGCGCCGAACTTGGCCGCGACAGCATCGATGCCGTCGAGCGACGTGCCCGACATCAGGCCGACGAAAACGGTGCTCACGGCACCGCTGCGCTATTCGCCGCGGAGGGGCGCGCGCGCCAGCGTCTCGGCGACGCCGAGCTGGCCGCGGATGTTCAGCGCCACCTGCGTGAAGCGCGCCTTGGAAGCCGGCGCGACGACGGCCGCCTCGGACGTCTGCGCCACCAGCAGCGGGTCCTGCTGGACACCGTCGATCTTGACTTCGAAGTGCAGATGCGGGCCCGTCGCCCAGCCGGTCATGCCGACCTCGCCGATCGTGATGCCCCGATCGACCTTCTGGCCTTTGGTGACGTCGATGCGACTCAGGTGTGCGTAGACCGTCGAGCGGTCGTTGCTGTGCCTGATGTGGATGACGTTGCCGTAGCCGTTCTGCCAGCCGGCGAACTCGACGACGCCGTCGCCGACGGCGCGAACCGCGGTACCGATCGGAGCCCCGTAGTCGACGCCGTTGTGCTGCTTCCAGGTGTTGAGGATCGGGTGCATGCGCATCGAGAAGCCCGACGTGATGCGCGAGAACTCGAGCGGGCTGGCCAGGAAGGTTCGCTGCTTGCTCAGACCGTCGAGACCGAAGTAGGCGCCTTTGCCGTCGCCGTCTTTCCACCACATGGCGGAGAAGGTTTGGCTCTTGTTCACGAACTCGGCAGCGAGGACGCGGCCGCCGCCCGGGCCCCAGCCGATCGCCTCGCCGTCGGCGCTGAGTGCTTCGTAGACAACCGAGAAGGTCGAGCCCTTCCTCAGCTCGTGGCGGAAATCGATGTCGGTGGCGAAGATCTCGGCGAGCTGAACGGCGACGGCGTCGGGAATGCCCGATTCGTCGGTGGCCGCGAACAGCGAGGTACGGATCGTGCCGCTGGCCATCAGCGGCTGCGACGACAGCGGCGCCAGCGCCGCCCGCGCGACCAGCTTGCCGGCGACGCG
>JAYVNL010000373.1:0-8606 GCA_043758495.1 Rhizobacter sp. | reverse complement strand
CGAGCGGGCCGGTGTCCTCGAGCAGCTCCAAGGCGGCGGTGCCCTGCCCGGCGATGACGTCGGCGTGATCGTAGGGCGGGATGAGCGTCATGCCGTGCTGCTCGGCGAGGCGGTGGCCGATCGCTTCGCGGTCTTCACGGTAGCGGTCGTAGCGGATCACGGTGCCGCCGTAGCCCTGCGTTGCCGCCACCTTCGCCGCCGGCGCGTCGTCGGGCATGACGATGGTCGACGGCATGCCCAGGATCGATGCCGAGAGCGCGATCGCCTGCGCATGGTTGCCCGACGAGAAGGCGACGACGCCGGTACGGCGCTGCGCAGCGTCGAAGCGCGACAGGGCGTTGAAGGCACCACGGAACTTGAAGGCGCCCATGCGCTGCAGGTTCTCGCACTTGAAGAAGAGCGAGGCACCGGTCTCGGCGTCGGCGCTGCGCGAGGTCAGCACCGGCGTGCGGTGGGCGTGGCCATGAATGCGCGCGGCGGCAGCGATCACGTCGTCGTAGGTGGGCGGGCCGATCATGCTTGTCCTCGGTCGTCATTCGCGGTGTGGCGCTGGCGCGCCGATTCGTAGAGGCACACCGCACCGGCGGCGGCAACGTTCAGCGATTCCTCGCCGCCGGGTTGCGGAATTCGCAACGTCCGCATGCAGCGCTCGGCCAGAGCCGGTGACAGGCCCTGCCCTTCGTGGCCAAGCAGCCAGGCGCACGGCCACGGTAGCGGCTCGGCATCGATGCGCATCGGCGCGTGCGAACCGGTGCCGAGCAGCGGCAGCGCCAGGCCGTCGAGGGCAGCAGCGCTGGCGCCTTCGACGAGATGGAGCGAGAAATGCGCGCCCATGCCGGCGCGAACGACCTTGGGCGACCACAGCGACGCCGTGCCGGCCATCGCGACGACCTGGCCGAAGCCGAATGCGGCGGCGCTGCGCAGCAACGCGCCCGTGTTGCCAGGGTCCTGGAGCCGGTCGAGCACCAGCGTCGCGATGCCGGCGCGCACCGACTCCGCTGCCGGCGCGCCGACCACGAACGCGATCAGCGGCGCCGACTCGAGGCCGCTCACACTCGCCATCGCCTCGGCCGAGACGACGACGACTTCGGTCGCCGCCGACAGCAACGGCTGCAAGGATCGCTGCGCCATCGCCGCCTCGTCGACCAGCGCGTGCAGCACCGGGCCGCGCTGCCGCGCCAGCCAGGCAGCGCAGAGATGCTCGCCCTCGAGCAGGAGGATGCCGAGCTTGCGGTAGCCACCCGGGTCGGCGACGAGCTTGCGCAGTCGCACCAGCAGGGGGTTGCTGCGCGAGGTGACGCTGCGGGGCACGACGGCCACGGTGGCGGCGGCCCCCTAGAACAACCGGTCGAGCACGCTGCGCACCGGCGCGAAACTGCGCCGGTGGTGCGGACACGCGCCGTGCTTGCGCAAGGCGCTGAGATGGTCGGGCGTGGAATAGCCCTTGTGGCTGTCGAAACCATACTGCGGGTGCTCGGCGTGCAGCTCCATGCAGAGGCGATCGCGGTAGACCTTGGCGATGATCGACGCCGCCGAGATCGCGCGCACCTTGGCATCGCCGCCGACAACGGTTCGCACCGCCATCGTCAGCTCGGGCCGCTGGTTGCCGTCGACGAGCACGATCTGCGGCTGCTGCGCCAGGCCCTCGACGGCACGCCGCATCGCAAGCAGCGCGGCGCGCAGGATGTTGAGGCGGTCGATCTCGTCGACGCTGGCAGCGGCGATGCTCCAGCACACGGCCTTGCCACGGATCTCGACGTCGAGCCGCTCGCGCTCCTCGGCGGCGAGCAGCTTCGAGTCGTTGAGGCCGCGGATCGTTCGCCTCTCGTCGAGGATGACTGCTGCGGCGACCACCGGCCCGGCCAGCGGCCCGCGCCCGACCTCGTCGACGCCGGCCATCAGGCCGCTCACGTCGACGAGCAGGCGAAGCTTGTCGGCGCGGAGGAAGGTGCGGGCGTGCATGGACTCAGGGAGGGGCGGCCGGCGGCGCGGCGGGCATGTCATTCTCACCCGACGACAGGACCGCTTCGATGGCCGCAGTCGCGAGCGCGCCGGTGTCGCGCATGAGGTCGCGATGGATGCCTTCGAAGCGGACCCGCAGCGACTCGGCCGCTTCCGGATCGTCGATCCATTTCAAGGTCGCAGCGGCGATCTTCTCCGGCGTGGCGTCGCCCTGCAGCAGCTCAGGCACCGCAAACTCGCGCAGGAGGATGTTGGGCAAGGAAACCCACGGCTGGTAGTTCATGCGCTTGCCCATCTGCCAGGTCAGCGCGTGCATGGCATAGACCACGACCATCGGCCGCTTGAAGAGCGCCGCTTCGAGCGTTGCGGTGCCGCTGGCGACAAGGGCGACGTCGCAGGCCGCGAGCGCCTCGTGCGAGCGGCCGTCGAGCAGCGTGATCGGGACATCGCGCGCGTATTGCTTGCGCAGCGGCTCGATGGCGTGGCGCAGGCCCGTCACGACCGGGATCACGAAGCGGATGCCCGGGCGGGCGCGGTGCAATTCGGCGGCAGCGCGGAACAGGCGCGGCGCGATGTACTGGATCTCCGACTTGCGGCTGCCCGGCATCATGGCGACGAGGGTCTCGCCCCCACCGACGCCGAGCGCGGCGCGGCTGGCGGCACGCGGCACCTCGAACGGGATGGCGCTCGCCAGCGGGTGGCCGACGTAGACGGCGTTGATGTTGCGCCTGGCGTAAATCTCCGGCTCGAACGGGAAGACGCACAGCACGAGGTCGGCGGCGCGGCGGATCTTCTCGATGCGCTTGCCGCGCCAGGCCCAGATCGACGGGCTGATGAAGTGGATCGTCTTCACACCGTGCGCCTTCAGCTTGACCTCGAGGTCGAGGTTGAAGTCGGGCGCGTCGACGCCGATAAAGGCATCGGGCTTGTCGCGCATCAGCCGCTCGGTGAGCTGGTTCCTGATCGCGAGGATCTCGCGGAAATGGCCGAGCACCTCGATGTAGCCGCGCACCGCCAGCCTGTCGTGCGGCCACCAGGCGTCGAAGCCTTGCTCGGCCATGCGCGGGCCGCCGATGCCTTCGGCCACGAGCGCTGGCCAGCGCGCCTTCAGGCTCGCCAGCAGCGAGGCCCCGAGCAGGTCGCCCGAGGCTTCGCCCGCGACCATCGCGAAACGCGGAGATTCAGGATTCATGCAGGTGCGAAGCGAACGATCAGCGGGCGATGCCTCGTTCGGAGGTCGCCAGGAAAGCGACCATCATGGCGATGTCGGCGGAGGCCTCGGGGGACGCGTCGGCCATCGCCACGATCCGCGCGCGGGCTTCGTCGAACGCGAGTCCGGAGCGGTAGAGCAGTCGGTGCATCTGCTTGACGGCGGCGATGCGCTCCGGGCCGAAGCCACGTCGGCGCAGGCCCTCGGCGTTGAAGCCGCGGACGACGAGCGGGTTGCCGTCGACCATCATGTAGGGCGGCACGTCCTGCGAGACATGGCTCTGGAAACCGGTCATGGCGTGGGCGCCCATCTTCACGAACTGGTGCAACCCGCTCATGGCGCCGACGATGGCCCAGTCGCCCAGCTGCACGTGGCCGGCGAGCCCGGCGTAGCCGGCGATGATCGTCTGGTCACCGACGACGCAGTCGTGGGCGATGTGGACGTTGTTCATCAACCAGTTGTCGCTGCCGATCTTCGTGGTGCCGGCGTCCTGCGCGGTGCCGACGTTGAAGTTGCAGTACTCGCGAATCGTGTTGCGGTCGCCGATCTCGAGCGTCGTCGGTTCGCCGGCGTACTTCTTGTCCTGCGGAATCGCGCCCAGCGAGCAGAACTGGAAGATGCGGTTGTTGCAGCCGATCGTCGTTGCGCCTTCGATCACGCAGTGCGGCCCGACCGTGGTGCCGGCACCGATGCGCACGCCAGCGCGAACGATGCTGTAGGCACCGATGCATACGCTCTCGGCCAGCTCGGCCCCGGCCTCAACGAGCGCCGTCGCGTGGATGTCCGCCATCGCCCCCGAGCCCCGCACTATTCCAGCGTGCGCACCGCGCACATCAGGCCGGCCTCGGCGGCGAGCTCGCCGCCCACCGTCGCGCGTGCCTTGAACTTGAAGATGTTCGACTTCATGCGCTCGAGCTCGACGTCGAGGATGAGCTGATCGCCCGGCTCGACCGGCCGCTTGAAGCGCGCCGAATCGATGCCGGCGAAGTAATAGATCAACTTCTCGTCGGGCAGCTTGTCGGCGGCGTCGAACGACAGCAGCGCTGCCGACTGCGCCAGCGCTTCCAGGATCATGACGCCGGGCATCACCGGCCGATGCGGGAAATGGCCCACGAAATACGGCTCGTTGACGCTGACGTTCTTCAGCGCCTTGATGCGCTTGCCGTGTTCGAGCTCGAGCACGCGGTCGACGAGCAGGAATGGGTACCTGTGCGGCAGGTGCTTGAGGATTTCATGGATGTCCATCGTGATCATGGCGACTTCTTTTCCAGCGCCTTCACGCGCTCGCGCAGGGCGTGAAGATTGCGAAGGGTGGCCGCGTTCTTCTCCCACGAGGCATTGTCGTCGAAAGGAAACGAGCCGCTGTACATGCCCGCCTTGGCGATGCTGCGCGAAACCTGGGTGGCGCCCGAGATGACGACGCGATCGACGATCGTGACATGGCCGCTGATGCCGACACCGCCGCCGAGCATGCAGTGGGCGCCGATAACCGCACTGCCGGCGATGCCGACGCAGCCGGCGATCGCGGTGTGATCACCGATGCGAACGTTGTGGCCGATCTGGACCAGGTTGTCGATCTTGACGCCGTCGCCGATCACCGTGTCGCCGACGGCGCCGCGGTCGATGCAACTGTTGGCGCCGATCTCGACGTCGTTGCCGATGCGAACCGAGCCGAGCTGCTCGATCTTTTCCCAGCGGCCGCGATCGGGTGCGAAGCCGAAGCCGTCGGCGCCGATGACGGCACCCGGATGGACGATGCATCGTTCGCCGAGCGAGGTCTCGTACAGCACCGCGACGCGCGGACCGAGCCGCGTGCCGGCGCCGATGCGCGCGCCGCGGCCGACGAACGAATGGGCGCCGATGGCCACGCCAGCGGCGACGAAGGCACCCGCCTCGACGACGGCGAAGGGCCCGATCGCGACGCCGGCGCCGAGCTCGGCGGCGGCATCCACCTGCGCCGTCCCGTGCACGCCGGCCATCACCGCGGGCCGGCTGCGCGCCGCCCACCATTGAGTCAGGCGCGCGAAGTAAAGATAGGGATCGTCGCTGACGATGGCCGCGCCGCGGGCCGCGGCCTGGTCCTGGAACGCCGGCGCGACGATCACGCAGCCGGCGGCCGTGGTGGCCAGCTGCTTCGCATACCTAGGGTTGGAGAGAAAGGCGATCGCGTCGGCCGTCGCGGTATCGAGCGTCGCGATCCGCGCGATCCGGATGCAAGCGTCACCGAGCAGCTCGCCACCGAAACGAGCCGCGATTTCGCGAAGCTCGACATCGCCCATTCGCCGAAGGGGTGGAGCTCAGGCGCCGGGCGTGGGTCCGGTCACTTGCCGCCCTGGGCGTTGAGTGCTTTGATCACCTTGTCGGTGATGTCGACCTTGGGGCTGAAGAACACCGCCTCCTGGAGGATCAGGTCGTACTTCTCGGTCTCGAAAATCTGCTTGATGACGCGGTTGGTGCGCTCGACGACCGTGGACAGTTCTTCGTTCTTTCGCTGCGTCAGGTCTTCCTGGAATTCGCGGCGCTTCTTCTGCAGGTCGCGGTCCTGGTCGACGAGCTCGCGCTGGCGCCGGGTGCGCTCGCCCTCGCCGAGCGTCGGTGCGTCCTTGTCGAGCTTGTCGCTGGCCGTCTTCAGGCGATTGCCGAGATCGATGAGGTCCTTCTCGCGCTTCGAGAACTCGACCTCGAGCTTGGCCTGCGCGGCCTTGGCGGGAACGGCGTCGCGCAGCACGCGGTCGCTGTTCACGTAGCCGATCTTTAGCTCCTGCGCAGAGGCGCTCGCCGCAGCGCCGATCAGCAGGGCTGCCGCGAGAAGCGATTTCATCGTGAGGCTGTTCATCAGAAAGCGGTCCCGATCTGAAACTGAAGGCGCTGGATTCTATCTTCCGGCTTCTTGCGTATGGGTGTGCCGTAGCTGAGCTTGAGCGGGCCCACCGGCGAGATCCAGCTGATGCCCGCGCCGGCCGAAGCACGAAGGCTGCTGAAGGTCATCTTCTCGTCCTGACCCCAGACGTTGCCGGCATCGGCGTAGACGAAGATGCGCAAGGTCCGGTCGGCGTTGGCGCCCGGCACCGGCAGGTAGAGCTCGTTGTTCAGGTTGAAGCGCTTGTTGCCGCCGATGAAGGCACCGGTCACGTCGACCGGACCAAGCGAGCCCTGGTCGAAACCGCGCACCGTGCCGAGGCCGCCGCCATAGAAGTTCTTGAAGATCGGGTACGGTCGGCCGCCGACGCCACGGCCGTAGCCGAGCTCGGCGTTGATGCCGAAGGTGAAGGCGCGGCTGATCGCGAAGTACTGCTGACCCTGCAGGTTGGCTCGCACGTAGCGCGCATCGCCGAGCGCGGCGTAATCGAGGTTGATGCGGGTGTAGCGCCCGGCCGTCGGCACGAGGGCGCTGTCGCGGTTGTCGCGTGACCAGCCGATCGTCAAGGGGATCGAGGTGCTGGTCTCGCCGAACTGTTCGCGGTAGAGGAAGTAGCTGTTCGGCAGCTGGGTCGCGCCCTTGATCCGCGTCTGTTCGGCGCCGATCCCGAAGAACACCGTGTCGTATTCGCTGAAGGGCACGCCGAACCGCACCGAAAAGCCCGGCGTCACCAGCTCGTATTGCTCGCCCTGACTGTTGATCGGCTTGGTGGTGCGGTAGTAGACGTCGATCGAACGCGAGATGCCGTCGATCGTGAAGTAGGGATCGAAGGTGCTGAGCACCAGCGTGCGATTGAACTTGCCGGTGTTGAGCTCGACGCCGAGCGAGTTGCCGGAGCCGAAGATGTTGTCCTGCTTGATCGAGGCCGTGAGCGAGAGCTTGTCGGCCGAGGAAAAGCCGGCACCGAGCGAGATGTTGCCCGTGGCCTTTTCCTTGATCGTGACCGTGAGGTCGACCTGATCGGCCGAGCCCGGCACCTCGGCGCTGTCGACGTTGACCTCGCTGAAGTAGCCGAGGCGGTCGACGCGATCACGCGACAACTTGATCTTCCTGCCGTCGTACCACGACGACTCGAACTGGCGGAACTCGCGCCGGACCACTTCGTCGCGCGTCCTCGTGTTGCCGGCGACGTTGATTCGACGGACGTAGACGCGGCGCTGCGGCTCGGCGACGAGGGTGACGACGACACGGGCATTGGCGCGATCGATCTCCGGCCGCGAATCGATCTTCGCGAAGGCATAGCCGAAGGTGCCGAAGCGGTCGACGAAGGCGCGCGTCGTCGCGGCGACCGACTCGGCACGGTACGGCCGCCCGGGCTGGATCGTGACCAGCGTGCGGAAGTCTTCTTCCTTGCCGAGGAACTCGCCTTCGAGCTTGACCGCTGTCACGGTGTACAGCTGGCCTTCCTTGACGTTGACGGTAATCGTGATGTCCTGCTTGTCGGGCGAGATCGTCACCTGCGTCGACTCGACGTCGAACTCGAGGTAGCCGCGGTTCTGATAGTACGCACGCAGCGTTTCCAGGTCGGCGTTGAGCTTGGCGCGCGAGTAGCGGTCGCCCTTCAGGTAGAAGTTGAGCCAGCCACCGTCGTTGAGTTCGAACAGGCCCTTCAGCGTGCTCTCCGAAAACGCCTTGTTGCCGGCAATGCGGATCTCGCTGATCTTGGTAGCGCCGCCTTCGGTGATGGTGAAGGTCACGTTGACGCGGTTTCGCTCCTGCGGCGTCACCGTGGTGACGATCTCGGCGCCGTACAGGCTTTTGGTCAGGTACTGGCGCTTCAATTCCTGCTCGGCGCGGTCGGCGAGCGCCTTGTCGAACGGCAACCCTTCGCCGATGCCGAAGTCCTTCAGCGACTTGACGAGGGCATCCTTCTCGAACTCCTTCATGCCGACGAAGTCGATGCTGGCGATGACCGCGCGCTCGTCGACGATGACGACGGCGACACCTTTGTCGATGTCGATGCGCACGTCCTTGAAGAGGCCGGTCGCGAACAGCGCCCGCAAGGCGGCGGCACCCTTGTCGTCGGTGTAGGTGTCGCCGATTCGGAACGGCAGCGCCGCGAACACCGTGCCGGCGTCGCTGCGCTGCAGGCCCTCGACGCGGATGTCCTTCAGCACGAAAGGCTCGACCGCGCGGGCCGCGCCTGCATGCAGCGCGAACGCGAGGGCGAGCGAGAGCGGGGCGAGGCGGAGCGGTCGGAAACGCGCGCGCGAAACAGCGGACAAACGGGAATGCATGCAATCGGTCATTGGAGACCCAGCAGGCGGGCCATGTCGTTGTAGAGCGCCAGGGACATCATCATCAACATGATGGCAACCCCGCCTCGCTGCAGCCTGTCGAGCCACAGCTCGGAGACCGGACGTCCTGTCACGGCCTCGAAAAGATAATACATGAGGTGTCCGCCGTCGAGGACGGGCAGCGGCAACAGGTTGAGGACGCCGAGACTGACGCTCACGACGGCGAGAAAACCGAGGTAGTACGCCAGCCCCAGGCGGGCCGACTGGCCGGCGTAGT
>JAYVNL010000372.1:0-2753 GCA_043758495.1 Rhizobacter sp. | reverse complement strand
CACCCAGGCAGGTGCGAACTCGACATGGTCGACGCGGCGGCCGAGGCTGCATTCGACGGTGAACCGGCCACGCCGCAGCACTATCTTCTCGTGATCGGTGGCGTGGCGCGCATAGACAACGAGCGCCACCGCGAGCGCACACAGCTCGGCGCCCGCAAAGGGCAGGATCAACGGCGCGCCGCGAGACCAGAAGGCGGCACCGATCGCCAGCGAGACCGCGCAGAGCGTGGCGAAGAAGCCGAGCAACTGGGCCGGCGCGATCGAGCAGTTGCGCTTCAACAGCCACTGGATGGCGCCATCGTCATCGCCGCCGCTGCTGGTGGCGCCGCCGAATCGCAGCAAAGACGCGGCCGGCGCGAAACCGTGCGGTGCCTGGACACTGAGAGCTGACATCTGCCGATTTTGCCCCGGAGACCTGTTCGATGTGCGCTGCTTCGAAGCGCCGTTGACGTGAGAGGGGCGACCGGTGAAGCCGCGCTGCGATCCGAGGCTGTGACGAGCCTCGGCAAACCAGCAGATTTTAGCGCAGCTGGCGCCGGCTCACCATGGCGCGCATGTCCTCGAGCGCTATCGCCACCGGCTCGCCGGGTCGCGGCCGCGGCGCCACCTTGAAACCGTGGCCGTAGGCAACCTCGACGCCGAGCGCGATGCTGCCATCGGCATCGGTGCGTGCCTGCAGGGCATCGAGCAGCCGGCGCCGCCAGGCCGGCGTTCGCAGCCCGGCGATGCGGTCCGGCGCGGTGTTGCCGCCGAGCTGGTACAGCTCGGCAAGCAGGGCCTCGGCGTTCTTCCAGCGCAGCGTCAGCGTCTCCTGGTCGAGCACGGGGTCGGCGAAACCGGCGTGGACGAGCATGTCGCCGAGGTCGTGCATGTCGACGAAGTCCGGCGTCGGCGGCGGCCAGCCGCAGGCCGTGTAGAGCGTGCGCAGCTCGCGCAGCGTGCCCGGGCCGAGGCACGAGAAGACGACCAGGCCTTCGACATCGAGGAGCCCGTGCCAGCGTGCGAACAGTGCCGGCGGGTCGCGAACGAAATGCAGCGCCATGTTCGACCAGACGAGCTGGCCGCGGCCGATCGTGGCGTCGTCGGCGTCGTCGTGGAGCGCGACCGTCGGCGCTCGCGTCAACGACCACCAGGGCCGTCCGGCTGCGGGCCGCGCCGCGATCGCCGCGGCGGCGATGCGCGGCTCGACCGCCACGCGCTCAGCCTTCGGGTACGTGGCCTTCAAGGTCGCCGCGCCGCCACCGACGCTGGCCCACCAGTCGATCATCCGCACCGGCGTGGCCCGCATGGGCAGCAGCCGCTCGCCGAGGCGGCGGGCGATCTCTTCGTGAAGCCAGGGCAACGACGGCGCCGCGACGATCCGGCGGATCGCGCGGCCGACGGCGACCTCGTCGACGCGCCGGCCGGGCCTGCCGGAAGCGGCCGGGTCGCCGGTCATGCGATCGTCGGCAGCCATGCCGGGCAGTATATTGAGGTGATGCTCGCACCCCGCCGGCCGCCCGCCTCCGCACTGTCGTCGGCGGTGACGGCGCTGCGATGGCCGAGCCTGTGCGCGGTCTGCCACGGCTGGGGCCGCGACCGCGTCTGCGCTGCCTGTTTCGCCCGCTTCGCGGCAGCGACGCGACGCTGCCCGCGCTGCGCCTTGCCGGCGCCGGCCGCCGTGCCGGTGTGCGGCGCCTGTCTGGCGCGGCCACCGGCGTTCGATGCCGCCGTTGCCTGCGTCGACTACCGCGCGCCCTGGGACCAGCTGATCGCCGACTTCAAGTTCCACGACGCGCTCGACCTCGCCGCGGTGTTCGCCGCGTCGATGGCCGCCGCGGCGATCGCAAGCGTCGCGCCACTTCCGCAGCTCGTGCTGCCGATTCCACTCGCTGCCGGCCGCCTGCGCGAGCGCGGCTACAACCAGGCCTGGGAACTGGCGCGACGCGTCGCCCGCCGCCTCGATCTCGCTGCCGACGCGCACCTGCTGCTGCGCATGCGCGAGACGCCGCATCAGCTGGCGCTGCCGCCCGAGCAGCGCGCCGGCAATGTTCGTGGTGCCTTCGCGGTCGAGCCGCGACGACGCGCCGAGCTCGCCGGCCGCCGTGTCGCCCTTGTCGACGATGTCATGACCACCGCGAGCACCGCCGCCGAAGCGAGCCGGGCGCTGAAGCAGGCCGGCGCGGCGAGCGTCGCGATCTGGGTGTTCGCGCGCACGCCGCCGCCCGGCGACGATCGGGCGTGACGCTCGCGACCTTCGCCCCGATGTTCAACATCGTCCTCGTCCATCCCGAGATCCCGCCGAACACCGGCAACGTCATTCGCCTGGCCGCCAACACCGGCTGCCGTCTGCACCTCGTCGAGCCGCTCGGCTTCGCGATGAGCGATCCGCTGCTGCGCCGCGCCGGGCTCGACTATCACGAGTATGTCGACGTCGCCCGCCACGCGTCGTGGTCGGCCTTCGTCGCGACCGCCGCGCCGGAGCCGACAAGGCTGTACGCGTTCTCGACCGGCGCCGCGCGCGCCCCCGGCGACGCTGTCTTCGCGGCCGGCGACTGGCTCGTCTTCGGCAGCGAATCCGCGGGCCTGCCCGACGACGTGATGCGCAGCATCGCCCCGAAGCAGCGACTGCGCCTGCCGATGCGTCCCGGCCAGCGCAGCCTCAACCTCTCCAACGCCGTCGCGGTCGCCGTCTTCGAGGCCTGGCGGCAGAACGGCTACGACGGCGCGGTCTAGGGCGAAGGCGACTCGGCGCGAGCGTCGCGGCGCATGAG
>JAYVNL010000371.1:0-2761 GCA_043758495.1 Rhizobacter sp. | reverse complement strand
AAGACCGGCTTCACCGAGGCCGCCGGCTACTGCCTGCTGGCCACAGCGCAGCGCGAGTATCCGAACCTCGGCGCCAACGGCAGCGCCGGCAAGCGCCGCATCATGACGGTGGTGATGAACACGACGTCGATGGAGGCGCGCGCCAACGAGAGCCAGAAGCTCCTCAACTGGGGCTTTCAGGCCTTCGAGACGGTGCGCTTGTTCGACGACGGCAAGGCGGTCGTGACGGCGCCGGTCTGGAAGGGCAAGCAGAACGTGGCCCAGCTCGGGCCGGCGGCGGGCGTTTTCGTGAGCGTGCCGCGCGGCGAGGGCGCCAAGCTGCAGACGAAGGTCGAGCGCAGCGACCCGCTGGTGGCACCGCTCGCCAAGGGCCAGCGCGTCGGCCGCATCCTCGTTGCCACCGCGGGAGGCTCGCCGATCATCGAAGTCCCGTTGGTCGTGCAGGAAGCCGTCGAGGAAGCGGGCATCTTCGGCCGCGCCTGGGACGCCATCCGGCTCTGGGTGAAGTGACAATGTTTTTTCCGGAGGCGCCATGACCACCCACCTGCCCGACTCGCTCTGCTACCTCAATGGCGAATACGGGCCGCTCGCCGAGGCCAAGGTGTCGGTGCTCGACCGCGGTTTCATCTTCGGCGACGGCATCTACGAGGTCGTGCCGGTCTACGGCAAGAAGCTGTTCCGCTTCGACGAGCACATGGCGCGGCTCGACCGGAGCTGCGCCAAGCTGCGCATCGCCAACCCGCACGGCCGCGAGGAATGGCTGGAGCGCTGCAGGAAGCTCGTCGCGGCGCTGGCCGAGCGCGGCGGCGACGGCGACCAGATCGTCTACATCCAGGTCACGCGCGGTGTGGCGCTGCGCGACCATGTGATGCCCGCGGGCGTCACGCCGACCGTCTTCATGATGGCCAGCGCCATGAAGCCGGCGTCGGGCGAGCAGCGCCACCATGGCGTCGCCGTCGTCAGTGCCAACGACTTTCGTTGGGAGCGCGGCGATATCAAAAGCATCTCGCTGCTCGGCAACGTGCTGGCGCGGCAGATGTCGGCCGACCACGGCGCCATCGAGACGGTGATGTTCAGGAACGGCTGGCTGACCGAAGCGGCGGCGTCGAACGTCTGGATCGTTCACGAGGGCGCGCTGCTCGGGCCGCCGAAGAGCGAGCACGTGCTCGAAGGCATCCGCTACGAGCTCATCAAGGAGCTCTGCGAAGAGTGCGGCATTGCCTACAACCTCCGCCCGATCGCCGAGGCCGAGGTGACTGCCGCCGACGAGATCCTGCTCAGCTCGGCGACCAAGGAGGTGCTGCCGGTGACGACCTTCGACAGCGAAGGCGTCGGCCATGGCGCGATGCGCGGCAAGCCCGGGCCGGTCTACGCGAAGCTCTACGAGGCCTATCAGCGCGCCAAGCGGGCGCAGTCGATCTGAAGAAATGGCAGACGTCCCCCCCGAGCCGTCGCTGATCGCGTACCCGTCGGCGTTCCCGATCAAGGTGATGGGCAGCAACGTCGACGGCTTCGTCCACGCCGTCACCGAGATCGCGCGCCGCTTCGACCCGGCCTTCGACGCCTCGACGATCGAGCTGCGCCCGAGCAGCGGCGCCAAGTACATCGGCGTGACGGTGACCGTGACCGCGACCAGCCGCGAGCAACTCGACGAGCTCTACCGAACGCTGTCGACGCATCCGATGGTCAAGGTCGTGCTTTGAAATGCGCATACGACATCGACTTGCCGCTGCTCAAGCTCTTCTTCGCGTTCGAACGAGCCGAGGGAAGGTGCTTGCCGCGGGTCAGTCGCCGAAGCTGTCGCTCAAGGCCGACAAGGATGAGGGCCGCATCGTCATCGACAGCGAGACCACGCTTAGCGGCATCCCGGCCAGCGCGTGGCGCTATGTGCTCGGCAATCGCAGCGCCCTGGAATGGGTGCTCGACCAGCACAAGGAAAAGAAGCCCAAGGACCCGACGATCCGCGAGAAATTCGACACCTACCGCTTCGCCGACCACAAGGAACGCGTGATCGACCTGCTCGCCCGCGTCGCCACGGTGAGCGTCGAAACGATGCGGATCGTGGAATCCATCCGATCCGGGCCGAGGTAACTTCCGGTGCGGGATTTTCTGCAGTCTCGATAATCGCCGGTATGAAAGCGCAGTCCATCCTCATCCGCCTGCACGATGATTCAGCGGGCTATGCCGTCTCGCCAGCTCGTGTGCCGTTGGCATTGCTGCGTGCATTTGCGAAAGACGTCGACGACTTCGTTCGAGGGGAAGGCGCGACTGTCGGCACCGCGAGCCTGGAGGTGGCCGTCGTTGAAGGCTCACTTGGAATCCAGACCGCGCCCATTGCGGATCCGGAATTGCTGGCAGACCTGCGGCGTCTGGGCGAATCGGACTTGATTGATTCATTGAAGCCGCGGCGGCGTGGCGTGGTGGAGCGTTGGCAGAAGTCGGCGCGGGGGTCGCGCCATTCACGTATCGAGATCACCGCGCCGATGCTGTCGCGCCCCATCGTCATCAGCGCCGACAGCGACTTTCGTGCCGACGACGCCGATCAATGGGTCCGTGTGGAACGCTACGTGCGCGGCGAGATCGAGGATTTGGGCGGCAGCATGCGCCCCAACGCGCACATCCGTTTGCCCAGCGGGACACTGCTAAAGGTCAGCACGGACCGGACGATGCTGCGCGACGACAAGCTGAACCGCCTGTACAAGCCAGCGATGGTGCGCATCACGGCGGAATACAACGTCATGACGCGCGAGTATCGCGACGC
>JAYVNL010000370.1:0-8645 GCA_043758495.1 Rhizobacter sp. | reverse complement strand
ACGCCCCTCTTGGAGAACTTGCGCTCGAAGCGGGCCAGGTGCATGAAGGCGCGGCCTTCGGCGGCGTTCTTCGCAATCGCCAGCCGCAACTCGTCGCGCATGGCTCGCATCGCAGCACTGGACGGCCGTTGAAGACGGGGCTGCGGCAGCGTCGGCTCGACACGGGCTCCGGCGCTGGCTCGTGCAGCGCGGATGCGCGCGCCGCGGTCACGGGCTTCCCTGATGCGCAGGATCGGCCTGCAGAGGTACAAAGGCACCGCGAGAACGGTGCCCAACAGGCGCGCGAGCAAATCCATCATGTCGAGAGGCGGGGCACGAGCCCGGCATATCGGCCGGTCTCGTGCCACCCTCCAGTGTCGTTACCCTTCGTTACCCGAAAACCCGCTCCAAGGCAAAGACGAGGGCCGGGCTCTCAGGCCGCCAATGCCGAGGCCGCAGCTGCGGCCAGGCACTTGTTGCACTTGCCGAGGCCCGGCAGGCGGGCGTCGGGCTTGCCGTCGCCGGTCTTGAAATTGGCCTGGCAACGACGACAGACGTACATCTTGGAGCTCGACATCATGGGCTTGACGCCGGGTTCGCCGCTCGGGCGGGCCGCGACGTACTCGGCCTGGGTCTGGCGCAGCTTCAGCGAGGCACTCGCCGTCGCGGCGACCGGAGTCGTGACGGGCGCGGTGGCTGCAGGCTCTTTGGGCGTGGAAACGGGGCGACGGGTGGCCATAGCGATCCTGAAGAATGAGCAACGGCGCCAGCACAGCACAGCACCGCGAGGGGGCACTATTGTCCCAGCAAACGGGGCTTCCGGTATGGAAGGTTTGCCTTGGCCTTTTGCGGCCGGTTTCGCACCGTCGTCGCCGGCCGCATAAGCATGCGACGAATGGTTCGTTGAACGCCTGCGTCTTCGTGCCTAGGATGACTCAGTCGATGGCGCGATGCCGTCCTGGGGCCCGAATGCCATGCGCACGATCCGCTTTCTGACCTCACTCGTCGTTGCCGCGTCGCTGCTGGTCGCCACGAGCGTGAACGCGGCCGACGTGACCCTTCTCAACGTGTCCTACGACCCGACGCGAGAGTTCTACCAGCAATACGACGCCGCCTTCGCGCGCTACTGGAAGGGGAAGACCGGCGACAACGTCATCGTCCGGCAATCGCACGGCGGCTCGGGCAAGCAGGCCCGCTCGGTGATCGACGGCATCGAGGCCGACGTCGTCACCCTCGCCCTTGCCTGGGACATCGACGAGATCGCGGCACGCTCGAAGCAGATCGCACCCGACTGGCAAAGGCGCCTCGGCCACAACAGCTCGCCCTACACGTCGACCATCGTGTTCCTTGTCAGAAAGGGCAACCCGAAGGGCGTTCGCGACTGGGGCGATCTGGTCAAGCCGGGCGTCGGGGTCGTGACCGCCAACCCGAAAACATCCGGCGCTGCCCGCTGGGCCTATCTGGCCGCATACGCTTTCGCCCTGCGCCAGCACCATGGCGACGCGCATGCGCGCGACTTCATGACGCGGCTGTTCCGCCAGGTGCCGACGCTCGATTCCGGGGCTCGCGGCTCGACCATGACCTTCGCGGAACGCGGTGTCGGCGACGTTCTCCTCGCGTGGGAAAACGAGGCCTACCTGGCGATGAAGGAGTTCGGCGCCGAACGCTTCGAGATCGTCTACCCGCCAACCAGCATCCTCGCCGAGCCACCGGTGGCCGTCGTCGACAAGGTCGTCGACCGGCACGGCACGCGAAAGGTTGCGGAGGCCTACCTCGCCTATCTCTATTCGCCCGAAGGCCAGGAGATCGCGGCGAAGAATCGATACCGCCCGGTCGACGAAGCGATCGCCGCGAAATACGTAAGCCTCTTCCCGGCGATCCAGCTCTTCACCGTCGACCAGGTGTTCGGCAGCTGGGCCAAGGCGCAGCAGACGCACTTCGCCGACGGCGGCGTGTTCGACCAGATCTACGGAGTGAAGTGACGAAGGCCGCGCACGCGGCATTCGTCAGAGCAACGGTTCGCGAACCAGCAGGGCGCCGCTGGTCCGGTTCGTGGCAGGGTCGACGACGAGCAGGGCGCCGGCGACGCGATGGCTGGCGAAGCTTTCGACCGGGACCGGCTGCTGCGTCTCGAAGGTGACGCTGCCAATGTCGTTGACGGCCAGTTCGCCGGCCTCGCGCGGCGCCAGTGTCGCGATGTCGAGGCGGCTCTCCACCGAGCCGAGGCGGCCCTGTAGCCAGCGGTTGCCGTGGCGGAGCCAGTACTTGCGACCGACGATGGCCGGCTCGGTGTCGAGCCAGGCCAGCGTTGCCGAAAAGCGCGACGACGCTGCCTGCGAACCGGGCGCGGCCAGCCAGTCGCCACGCGAGACGTCGAGCTGGCGATCGAAGGCGACACCGGCGGAGCGGCCGGCCTCGACGCGCTCGACCCGGCCCGACGCGGCATGGAGCTCGGCGACCACCGCTGTCTCGCCGCTCGGGAACACCGTGAGCGTGTCGCCGACGGCGACGCTGCCGCGTGCGACCCGGCCCCAGAGCACGCGGGCGCGGTGACCGTTGCCGTGGCCGCCTTCGCCGGCACCGCCGTTGACGAACTGGACCGGCAGCAGCGCCAAGCCATCGGCCGGCTCGACGTCGTCGGGCAGCTGCTCGAGCAGGGCCAGCAGCGTCGGCCCGACGTAGCCGGACAGAGGCGAGGGCGTCGTCACGTTGTCGCCGCGCAGTGCCGAGATCGGCACGATGCCGGCCGGCACGATGCCGGCGGCGGCGGCGAATGCGGCGAGCGCGTCGCGGACGCGGGCGAAGGCATGCGCCGGCTCGTCGACGGCGTCGAGCTTGTTGACGGCGAAGACGATGTGCTGAACGCGCAGCAGCTGCGCGAGCAGGGCATGGCGGCGCGTCTGCGGCAACAGCTCGACGAGCGCTCCATCGCAGTGGGCGGCCGAGCCGACATCGAGCTTGGTGACATCGACGAGCACGACCGCAGCGTCGCTGCCCGCCGCTGCCGTGACCATGTTGCGCGTGTACTGCTCGTGGCCCGGCGCGTCGGCGATCACGAACTTGCGCTCGCGGGTCGCGAAGTAGCGAAAGGCGACGTCGATGGTGATGCCTTGCTCGCGCTCGGCTTCGAGGCCGTCGGTCAGGAGCGCGAGGTCGATCGGGGCGCCGGCGGCGCGCATCTGAAGCACGTCGAGCTGGTCGGCGAGGATGGCGCGGCTGTCGAGCAGCAGCCGGCCGATCAGCGTGCTCTTGCCGTCGTCGACCGAGCCGGCGGTGAGGAAGCGGAGCGGTTTCTTGCCGGCCATCAGAAATAGCCCTCCTTCTTGCGCCGCTCCATCGACGCTTCGGAGGTGCGGTCGTCCATCCGCGTCGCGCCACGCTCGCTGACGGTGACGGCGAGCGTCTCCGCGACGATGTCGGCGGTGCTCGCGGCCGTGCTCTCGACCGGGCAGGTACAGGTGATGTCGCCGACCGTGCGAAAGCGCACCGCGGCGGTCTCGGCGACCTCGCCCGGGCGCGGCGGCGTGAGCGGCGTCACCGGCACCAGCAGGCCTTTCCTGCGCACGATCTGGCGCGGGTGCGTGAAGTAGAGCGTCGGCAGCGGGATGCGCTCGCGCTGGATGTAGAGCCAGACGTCGAGCTCGGTCCAGTTGCTGATCGGGAAGGCGCGCATGTGCTCGCCGGGCTTGAGGCGCGTGTTGAAGAGCGTCCACAGCTCCGGGCGCTGCTCCTTCGGTTGCCACTGGCCGAAGCTGTCGCGGTGCGACAGGATGCGCTCCTTGGCGCGCGCCTTCTCCTCGTCGCGGCGGGCGCCGCCGATGAGGACATCGAAGCGGTGCTCGTCGATCGCCTCCATCAGCGTCACGCTCTGGTGACCGTTGCGCGATTCCCCGGCCGACGCCAGGCGGACGCTGCCGCGCGCGATCGAGTCGTCGAGGTGCGCCACGAGCAGGCGCTCGCCGAGCTCGGCGACGCGGGCGTCGCGGAACTCGATCACTTCCGGAAAGTTGTGGCCGGTGTCGACGTGCAGAAGCGGAAACGGTAGCCGCGTTCCGGTCTGCCCGCTGAGCTTGAACGCCTTCTCGGCAAGATGAAGAACGACGCAGGAGTCCTTGCCACCGGAAAAGAGGAGCGCCGGCCGCTCGAACGCCGCCGCGGTCTCGCGCAGGATGAAGATGGCTTCTTCCTCGAGCGCGTCGAGCTGAGCGGTGTCGAGTTCGGGCGCTGCGGCGTCCTCGTTCGCGGCTGCCTCGACGTGCAGGCCGCATTCCTTCGCGCCCTGCTCCCACCACCAGCGGCCAGCGCGGAAGTCCTCGCCGACGGCGATGGCGCGCGTGCACGGCGCGCAACCGATGCTCGGGAAGAACTTGTCGTGGAGGGCGTTGTAGGGAACGTCGAAGGTGCGGATGTAGTGCCAGATGTCGCTCCAACTCCAGTCGGCGAGCGGGTTCAGCTTGGTGCGACCTTCGCTGTCGCGCTCCTCGAACGCGACCTCGCCGCGCTCGCTCGACTGCTCGCGGCGCAAGCCGGTGACCCAGGCGTCGCGGCCCGCAAGCATGCGCGCCAAGGGCTCGAGCTTGCGGATGCCGCAGCAGGCTTTCCGGAGCTCGACGCTCTGGCGCATGGCGTCTTCGCCATGACGGCCGACGAAGGCGACGACGGCTTCTTCGTTCGGCCGATGCAGCTCGACATCGATGTCATAGCGCTGCCGGATGGCGCCGACCAGCGCCAGCGTTTCCGCATGCAGCTTCTCGGTCTCGAGCGTGGCGACGGGGATCGCGAGTCGGTGGCGGGCGATCAGGTCGGTGACGACCTGGTCTTCGGCGCCGAGGCTCGACGCCTGGACGATGCGACCGCCGTGCGCGACCGCCATCTGCGAGAGCAGCGACCCGGCGTGGGCGACGCGCTCGGCGAAGCCCGGGGTGTCGCGGGCGTAAAGGGAAATCGCCGAGGGCGCGTTCATGCGGGGCACCTGGCGCGAGGCGCCAAAGGCTGCAATGTAGGAAGGCGCTACGCCTTCGCGAAGAACAGTTTTCGCGTTTGCTTCTGCGGGCCGCGCATATGACGCGGCGCCGGCGGGCCGATCTCAGGCCGCGGCGAAGTGCTCGACGCTCGGCGGCGACGCGAAGAAGGGGCCGACGATGGCACGCCACTCGGCGAAAAGCGGTCCTTGCCGGAAGCCGACCGTGTGGTCCTCGAGCGTGTCCCACCAGATCATCAACACGTAGCGCTCGGGCGACTCGATGCCCTTCACCACTTCGTGGCGGCGATAGCCGGCGGCGCGGGAAACCACTGTCCTGCCGCCGTGGCCGATGGCGGCTTCGAAGGCGGCGTTCTGACCGGCATGGATGCGAATATCGGCGATCTCAAGAATCATGGTATGCCCCCTGGTCG
Source organism: Rhizobacter sp. (assembly GCA_043758495.1). Lineage (GTDB taxonomy): Bacteria > Pseudomonadota > Gammaproteobacteria > Burkholderiales > Burkholderiaceae_C > Schlegelella_A. The sequence continues at coordinate 3,272 of JAYVNL010000370.1, read as the reverse complement.
GCTCACTGTACGCCGAGGTGGCGGGAGAGTGCCGCGCCGTCGGCGGCGATCGCAGCCGACTCGCCGGCGAGAACGACGACGCCCTTCTCGAGGATGACCGCGCGGTCGGTGTGCGCGAGCACGGCGCGCGCGTTGCGGTCGACGATCAGAGTGGCGATGCCGGTGGCGCGAATGGCGGCGACGGTGCGCCAGATCTCGGCCACGACCAGCGGCGCCAGCCCTTCGGTCGCCTCGTCGAGCACCAGCAGCAACGGGTTGGTGAGCAGGGCCCGGCCGATCGCGAGCATCTGCTGCTCGCCGCCCGAGAGCTGCTGGCCGCCGTGGTCGAGCCGCTCGGCCAGGCGCGGAAAGGTGGCGAGCACGCGGCCCAGCGTCCAGGCGCGGCCACCGTCGGCGCCGGCGCGCTCGGTCATCACCAGGTTCTCGCGCACCGACAGGTTCGGGAAGATGCCGCGGCCCTCGGGCACGTAGCCGATGCCGAGGCGCGCCATCCTCTCCGGCGGCGCGCCGGTCATCGGCCGGCCCTTCCAGGAGACGGTGCCGGCCGCGGTATGCACATAGCCCATCGCCGTGCGGATCAGCGTCGTCTTGCCCATGCCGTTGCGGCCGAGCAGGCCGAGCGAGGTGCCGGCGGGAATCTCGAGGCTGACGCCGCGCAGCACGTGGCTGTCGCCGTAGCGGGCGTGGAGGCCGTCGATGGTCAGGAGCGCGGTCATGAGTGGGCGTCTCCCAGATACGCGACCTGCACGGCCTCGTCGGTGCGGATGCGATCCGGCACGTCGCTGGCGATGACCTGGCCGTTGACCATCACGGTGATGCGATCGGCGACCTTGAACACCGCGTCCATGTCGTGCTCGACGAGCAGGATCGCCTGCGTTGCCTTGAGCGCTGTGAGCAGCGCCAGCATGCGGCCGCTCTCTTCGGCGCCCATGCCGGCGAGCGGCTCGTCGAGAAGCAAAGCGCGCGGCGATGTCGCGAGGCACATCGCGATCTCGAGCTGGCGCTTGCCGCCGTGGCTGAGGGTGCCGGCGACGCGGTGGCTCTCGTCGCCCAGGCCGGCCGCGTCGAGGACGCGCCGGGCCGTGGCGAGACCGGCGGCGTCGTGGGCAGCGCGCTCCCAGAAATGCCACGGCCGCGGTGCCGCCGCCTGGGCGGCGAGCCGGCAGTTCTCGACGACGCTGAACTCGGGGAAGATCGTCGTCCGCTGGTAGCTGCGGCCGAGGCCGGCGCGGGCGCGTCGCGGCTGCGACCAGCGCGTCACGTCGTGGCCGGCGAAGCGGACGCTGCCGGCGCTCGGTGCCAGCTCGCCGGAGAGCATGTTGACGAGCGTCGACTTGCCGGCGCCGTTGGTGCCGATGACGGCGTGGATCTCGCCGACGCGCAGGTCGATGGAGACGGCGTCGACGGCAGCGAGGCCGCCGAAGCGGCGACCGAGATCGACCGCTCGAAGCAGCGGTTCTTCGTCAGCCACGCCGCATGCCTCGCCAGCGCTCGGCCAGCCCGATCAAGCCGTGCGGCAGTGCCGCCACGAACGCGATGATCGTGAGGCCGAGGGTGAGCTGCCAGTGCGAGGCCAGCGGCCCGAGAAGCGCCTCCGACTGGAACAGTTCCTTCAGCAGCGTGAAGGCGATGGCACCGACGACGGCGCCGCGCAGGCTGCCGATGCCGCCGAGGATGAGCATGAGCAGAACCGCGCCCGACTCGTGCCACGACATCAATTCCGGATTGACGCCGCCATCCTTCACCGCGAGCAGCAGCCCGGCGCCGCCGGCGATGGCGCCGGCGATCACGAAGGCGGCGAGCTTGTACGGCGTCGTCGAGAAACCGGCCGCGCGCATGCGCTGCTCGTTGACGCGGATGCCGGCGAGGGCGCGGCCGAAGCGCGAGCCGAGCAGCAGCGCAATAAAGGCGTAGGTCGCGACCACGGCCAGGAGCACGGCGTAGTAGAGGTGGAGACGCTGGCCGAGGTCGATCAACGTCTTGCCGGCGACCTGGAACGTCGGCTTGGCGGCAAGGAAGATGCCGTCGCTGCCGCCGCCGATCTGGGTATCGTGGAACACGAAGTAGGCCATCTGCGCGAAGGCGAGCGTGACCATGATGAAGTAGACGCCGCGCGTGCGCAGGCTCAGCACGCCCACGAAGACGGCATAGGTCGCCGCGGCTCCGACGGCGAGTGGCAGGAGGAACCAGAGCGGCCCGCCGGAGTCGCCCGAGGCGAGCACCGTCGCGTAGGCGCCGATGCCGAGGAAGGCGGCGTGACCGAGGCTCACCAGCCCGGTGGCGCCGACCAGCAGCTCGAGGCTGAGCGCGAAGACGGCGTAGATGGCGATGCGCACGACCACGTCCTGCGCATAGGGCGAGATCGCGAACGGCAGCACGGCGACGACGAGCGCCGCGACCGCCGGCACCAGCCAGCCGCCGGCCTCGCGGCGGCCGATGTCAGGCAGCACGTTTCATCAGCCCTTCGGGCCGCCACACCAGCACGATCGCCATCAGCAGGTAGACGCCGACGCCGCTCCACTCGGCGAAAAATACCTTGCCGAAGGTGTCGACAAAGCCGACCAGCAGCGAGGCAACCAGCGCCCCGGTGATCGAGCCGATGCCGCCGATCACGACGACCACGAAGCAGACGATCAGGACGCTGCCGCCCATGCCCGGATATACCGAGGAGAGCGGCGCCGCGATCATGCCGGCCAGCGCCGCGAGTGCCACGCCGCCGGCGAAGACGATGCGGTAGAGCTGGCGGATGTCGACGCCGAGGCCGCGCACCATGTCTCGGTTGCTGGCGCCGGCCCGGATCATCATGCCGAGCCGCGTGCGGTTGACCACTGCGTAGAGCGCGAGCGCCACCACGAGGCAGGCGACCGAAGCGAACACGCGGTACCACGGGTACTCCATCAGCCCGCCGAGGCGAAAGCTGCCGGAAAGCCAGGGCGGCACCGAGACGCCGTGCACGTCGTTGCCCACGGCGAGGCTGCGCAACTCCTCGAACACAAGGATCAGCGCGTAGGTGAGCAGCACCTGCTGCAGGTGGTCGCGTTGGTACAGGAAGCTGAAGAACGCCCACTCGAGCACGTAGCCGAACGCAGCCGCGAGCACAACGCCGGCCAGCAGGCGCAACGCGAACTGGTCGCCGAAGATCGGCGACAGCGCGAAGGCGAGGTAGGCGCCCAGCATGTAGAAGCTGCCGTGCGCCAGGTTGATCACGCCCATGATCCCGAAGATCAGCGTGAGCCCGCTCGCCACCAGGAACAGAAGCAGGCCGTACTGGA
>JAYVNL010000369.1:0-8669 GCA_043758495.1 Rhizobacter sp. | reverse complement strand
TTGAGCATCGGCTCCGACTTGAAGCGGCCGTAGGCAGCGCCGAGCTGGACGCGGCGGCTCAGGTAGTCGTCGAGCAGCACGTCGCGAAAGGTCTTCCTCACGCCGCCGGCAGTGAGCGTCGACTCGAGCTGGCTGCGCTCGACCCAGCCGACCTTGCCGCCTTCGCTGCGCACCCTGAACCAGTCGGTGTGGCGCAGCTCGATCGCGATGGTCTCGTCGCGCGGCACCGTGAAGAAGATCGGAAAGCCGCGGCCCGGGCCGGTGCGCAGCTCGAGGTAGGGATCGGCGACCTGCAGTCGCTCGCCGCTCGCCGTCGTCTCCGCTGCCTCGGCGCCGGACGCGCCGAACAGTGCGGCGACGAGGGCGATCGCGGCGAGCCAGCCGAGCAACGTCAGGGCCACGTTCACGGCCCTGCGCATCGTGCTCCGTGAGGCCGCAACCATCGCCGTGCTCATTGCGTGTTGCACGTGCCCGCGACCGGATCGGGCGGCGTGAACATGGTGTAGGTGGCGGTGCTGAATTCGTCCTGGCCGAGCGGCGCCGGGTGCGTGATCCAGTACTTGATGAGCCTGGCGTTGGGGTCGGTCTCGCTCGGAAAGATGAGGCCGCCGCCGTGCAGCACGCCGAGCAGCAGCGGCTTGGCGATGAGGCGGCTCTGCGCCGTCGAGCCGAGCACGACTTCGCCCTGCGCCGAGTAAAAGTTCTTGTAGATGTCGGTCATGCGGATCGCGTCGGCCGTGTTGGCGGCGTTGGTCAGGTCGACCGGCTGCGCCGCGCCGACGACGCGAAAGGCGCCGCCGGTGCCGGTCACGGTGTCGTGGCAGCCCGAGCCGGCGCAGGTGTTGGTGGAGGTCGTGCCGTTCAGCTGAATCTGCAGCTGCGCCACGAAGATCGGGTTGATGCACTTCTGGAAGTAGGCGAAGGCGAGGTGCTGGCCGCCGGCGCCGGCTGGGTTCTCGACCGAGGCCGGGTTGCTGAACGGGTTGCCGGTCGAGCCGCCGCCGCAGCTCGCCAGCGCAGCAGCGACGGCGACGGCGCCGATCGCCTTCGTGAGCGCGGGCGTCGCGGCCTTCAGCATCCGGTCGCGATCCACGCGGCGAGGGTGTTGTACTTGGCGCTGCCGACCGGAATCACGGCGGGTGCCGGCGCCGACGCCGGGCCGGCGACGGCACCGACCGGATGCGGCGCCGTCGAGGGCTTTTTCAGCAGGTAGTTCGACGCCGGGATGCAGGCGTTCGAGATCATCGTCAGCGTCACGTTGTAGTCGCCCTCGGCGTCGCCGGTGAGGACGAAACGGTTATTGCGGAACGAGGTGCCGACCGGCACTGCCGAGCGGCTGCTGCCGATCGCCTGGTGGCAGGCCGCGGCGCAGGTCGAGCGCAGGATCGGCATCACCTGCGACACGAAGGTCGCCTGACTCAGGCCGTTCACGGCGCGGACGTTGGCGCCGGGGTCGAAGGCGTCGTTGTAATACTTGCCGCCGAGGTCCATCCACTCGACGACGACGCGCTTTTCGGCGGCGTTGAGCATCGTGCCGTGGTCGGGTGCCGAGGCCGGCGGGCTCGGGTGGGCTGTGCGGGCGCCGCTGCCGGCCATCAGCGCTTCGCCGAACATGATCTCGGCAAGACGGCTCTTTCTCGCCAGGCCGAGCGCCTCGCCTTCGCTGGCCGCGGTGTCGACGAGCGCCGGACCGCGCTCGATCACGACCACGCCTTCCTCGATCCGCGTGCGCGGCAAACCCGTCACCGGGTCGATCACCGGATCGCCGAGCATCAGTTCGTCGTAGGAGGTCGTGCGGCCGCTGCCGCCGATCGAGGCCGAGAGGTCGAGCTTGTCGGGGTCGTTGTGGCAGTTGGTGCAGGTGTTGGCACCGCGTGCCCGCGTCCAGATCGTGGCGACGTGCTCGGGGTAGTTGACGATGCCGTTCGCCGGCACCGCCGTCTGCAGGTCGTCGGCGGCACTGGCGTTGCCGGTGTAGCGGACCGCGATCGCCCCGCGGCCGACGACGCCGGGCTTCGTCGTGTCGGCCCAGAAGTCGGTGTACATCATGTCGGCGACGAGGCGCAGCGCCGTCGGGTCGAGGCGGGTGCGCGTCGACGCCATCGTTTCCCCGGAGAGATGGGCGCTGGCGAGTGCCGCCTTCAGCGCTGCAGGGACGCTGTTGACGACGGCGCCGGAATTGAGCGCGCCGCCGCGGCGCGGGCTGTGGCAGCCGTCGCAGGTGCGCCGTTCGCCCGGTCTCACCTGGATCCAGTTGGTGTGGGTCTGGAAGGCACGGCCCTTGGCATCGATGACCGCGAGCGCGATCGGCGTATCGGCCGGCACCTGCAGCTTGAACGAACCGTCGGGCTCGATCGGCGCGTAGCCGAGGATCTGCTGCATCTCGAACTCGGTCTCGCCGATGGCGCTGCGCATGCCGGTCATGCCCGAGGGCGGCGCCACGGCACGGACGGCACGGATGAAGCGGCCCGGCGCGCAGCCGTAGGCGGCGTCGGCGGGGTCCTTCATGCGCACGATGTCGGCGACCTGGGCCCGCGTGTCGGTCGGATCGCTCGGCGCCTTCTTCGGGATCGCCGTCGTGCAGCCGGCGGGCAGGTCGGCAGCGGTGAGAACCGCGTCGCCCATACGGCCGAGGCCGTCGGTGTCATAGACGCTGCGCACCTCGATCAGGCCCATGTTCTGCGCCGCCAGCGCCGGGTCGACGTTGGTCGGCGAGGTCGCGTTCGGTTCGGTGCGCGCCTGGATCGCGACCGGGTGGGTGTTCATCATTCCCGCCGGAGGCGCCGCCACGATCAGGAGGGTCTGCAGCTTCGGATCGAACATGTAGACCGCGTACGACGGCGGCACGTTGGCCTGCAGCGTGTCGGCCTGCTCGTCGGCGACGAGGCGGTTGTCGTCGCCGATGCGCGCCATCTCGGCCGGCGTGAGCGTCGCGCACGAGACGATGACGGCAGCACGGCTGACTTCGCACGGCGTGTACGAGACGAGGACGCGATCGGTGCCGTCCCAGAGCGGGTACGGCGTCGTGATGCGACCGTACTGCGAGGCGCCGCCACCGAAGTTGAGAAGCTTGGCCGTTGCCTGCACCTGACCGCCGACCGGCGGCACGGTGGCGTTGGCGGGCGTGTTCTGCTCCGAGTAGTTGGCAGCGTCGATGAAGACCAGGGCGCCGCCTTCGTGGGTGCGCGACAGCGGCATCAGGTCGCTGGCGACGAAGCCGGCGTACTTGCCCTTCGGGTCCATGTCGCGCGGGTGCAGGAAGCTGTTGCCGTCGCTGTGGGCGCCGTAGAGCACGAACAGGTCGGTGCCGTCGGGCTTGGCGCGAAACACCTTGAAGTGGTTGCGGCCGCCGACGTGGTCCCAGCGCGAGAACATGATGTCGCCGTTCTGGCGCACCGTCGGGCTACGGTCATGGCTCTGGTTGAACGAGATCTGCTCCACGGCCGTGCCGTCGGCCGCCATCGTGTGCAGGTTGAAGACGCGCTCGCGCTCGTATTCGTCGAGCGCGAAGTAGCTGTGGCCGAGGGCCTGGTTGAGCTTCGACTTCGTCTGCCGGTTCGAGGTGAACACGAAGCCCTTGCCGGCCGGCAGGAAGGCCGGATCGACATCGTCGTCGTCGGTCGATGACGTGACGCGCCGGAACGTGCCGCCGGTCAGGCCGCCCGTCGTCATGTCGTATTCCCAGATGTTCCAGCGGCCGGTGCAGGCCGGCACCGCGGGCGTGCCGATGGTCGAGGTGTTCGCGGCCGGACAGCGCATCGCGAAGGCGATCTTCTTGCCGTCGTACGACACCTCGGGGCCGGAGGCGTCACCCTTGCCCTGCGTGAAGCGCGCCGTCATGTTGTGCTCGGTAGCGCTGGCCGACGACTTCTCGCGGATCATCAGGTCACCGCCGGGCGCGCTCGGGCCGCCGTTGGTGGGGTTCTGGCCGATCGTGTTGACGCGCTGGGCATAGGCGATGGCGACGTCGCCGTTCACCGTCACCGTCGTGTCGCCGCTGCTGCTGCCGCTGCCGCAACCGGCGAGGAACGCGGCCGCGGCCGCTGCGATCGCGATCGCGATCGCGCTGCGAGCTTCGATTCGGTTCATGTCCGCCTCCTGGTCTTGTTCATGTCGGCTGCGTGAGGCCGCTCGAGAAATGCAGTGCGCCGGCGGCATCGACGACGACCGCGTCGACACCGCGCTGGGCCTCGACGAGCGCGATGCCGCGCTCGGCGCCGAGCACGAACACGGCCTTCGACAGCGCTTCGCTGGCGAGGCCGTCGTCGGCGATCACGGTGACGCTGTGCACGCCCTGCGGCGACTCCCCGGTGGCGGGATCGATGAGGTGGTGGAAGCGCCTGCCGCCATCGTCGAAGCAGCGCTCGTAGTCGCCCGAGGTCGAGATCGACGCGTCTTCGAGCGGCAGCATCGCCACCACCTCGTTCTCGGCACGGCGCGGATGGCGCACGCCGATCATCCAGGGCCGACCGCGGCGGTCGCCGACGACGCGGCTGTCGCCGCCGGCGCTGACCATGGCGTGGCGGATGCCGCGGCGCACCAGCAAGGCCGCGGCGTTGTCGACGGCGTGGCCTTTGGCGAAGCCGCCGAGGTCGATGCGCATGCCGGGCCGGTGGAAGCGGACGGTGCGGGCGCGGGCGTCGAGTTCGAGGTGGCGCCAGCCGACGGCGGCCTGCGCCTGCGCGAGCGCTTCGGGGTCGGGACGAACGCGAGCACGGTAGTCGTAGAGCTGGCCGGCGGCCGCGTAGGTGATGTCGAACGCGCCTTGCGTGAGCGCCGAGAACGCCGCGGCTCGCGCCAGCAACGTCGCCATCTCCTCGCTCAGCGGCACGGCGCCGCGGCCGGCGTCACGGTTGATGCGCGAGAGCTCGGAGTCGGCCTTGTGCGGGCTCATGGCGCGGTCGATGCGATGCATCTCGGCCATCACGGCATCGATCGCGGCGGCCGCGGCGGCGGCGTCGTCGCTCCACAGCTCGGCGCGGATGGCGGTGCCCATGATGGCTTCTTCGCGAACGTGCCAGCGGCCAACGCGCGGTGCCGACGGCGACCACGGCTCGGCCACGGACCGACGATCGAGTCGGCCGACGGACGCAGAGCCGTGAGCAAGTGCTGGCACTTCGGATGTGCTTTCGTGGCGAGCCGGCGACGAATGGATACACGTGCCGGCTCCGACATCCGTACGCAGATCACGTGCCCATGGCTGGGCGCTTCGCGGCAGGGTCTCGAGCACGGGTTTTGTAATTCGCGGGGAACAATGTCACGCACTCTAGGTGCGGCCCCGGTCGCGAATTGCGCACATCTGCGTGCAGATGCTTCAGATGTGAAGGCGCGAAACGGCGCCTTCGAGCGCGGCAGCTACACGCCGAACATCGCCCGGATGCGCTCCGGCGCGCCCTTCCTCAGCCGCCCCGCCACGGCCACCGATGCGGGCCGCGCCAGCATCGCCGCGAAGGCAGCGCCGACCTCGTCGGCGGTGGTCTCGCGGATGCGCGCAGCGAGCGCGGCGCGCGAGCGCACGCGGCCGAAGGCGAAGACATCGAGCGCGGCCTGCTCGAGCCGGCGCGACGGCCGCTCGTGGTCGCGCAGATGGCGCACGGCGATCTGGTTCCTCGCCCGCTCGAGGTCGACCTCGCCGACCTTCTCCGCCTGCGCGAGCAGCAGCCGGCGCACGGCAACGAAAAACTCGTCGACGTGCTCGGGACCGGTCGAGGCCTCGATCACGAACTGCCCCGACAGCTCGCCGATCTCGGCCGTGCAGTCGGCGTGATAGACGAGGCCGCGGCGCTCGCGGATCTCGTCGAGCAGCGGCGAGCTCATGCCTTCGCCGAACAGCGCCGCGGCGACGACACCGACGTGCGGGTCGGCGTCGTGCAGCGTCGCGATCGGATAGCCCATGACGATGTGGCTCTGGCTGGTGCCGGCCTGCACGCGCGATGCGACGCCGCCGACATAGCGCGGCGCCGCCACGGCGTTTTCCGCGCCGAGTGTCATCGAGCCGAACGCCGCCTCGGCGTCGCCGATCACGCCAGCGACATCGACGTTGCCGGCCACGGCGACGACGACGTTGGCGCCCGAATACTGCGCCGCCACATAGCCGAGCAGTTCATCGCGCGAGAAGCGGCCGATGTTGAGGCGGCTGCCGATCACCGGCTGCGCCAGCGGGTGGTCGCCGAACCAGGTCTTGTCGAACAGCTTGTCGGCCGTCGACAGCGAATCCTCGTCGTCTTCCATGACCTCGTGGAGGATGACCTGACGCTCCCTTTCCAGCTCGTCGGCGGGAAACGTGCTGTTGCGAACGATGTCGCCCAGCATCGCGATGAAACGCCCGGCATCGTTTGCCATGCCGCGCATGTGGTAGGCCGTGTGGTCCTTGTCGGTGTGGGCGTTGACCTCGGCGCCGAGCCGCTCGGCATCGAGGTTGATCTGCTGGCAGCTGCGCCCGTGCGTGCCCTTGAAGGCCATGTGCTCGACAAAGTGGCTGATGCCGTTCAGGCGCCTGCTCTCGTGGCTGCTGCCGGTGCGGATGAAGATGCTGACGTTGACCGTCTGCGAAGCGGGCAGCGGGATCACGAGCACACGAACGCCGTTGGCGAGCGCATGGACGATGCTGTCGGGGTCGTGCGCGAAGGCGTCGTGCGGGAGGTTCGGCATGGGGCCGGGATTGTCGCCGCCGGCGCGCAACCCTGCGATGGGGCATGGCGATTGCCGAAGTTCGCCTTTCACCTTGCTGCCCGAGGGCTCGCTTCATGTTCCCTGCATCCGCCACCGCCCCGCAACGGCCGACGATCGTCGTCATCGACGACATCGCCGACCTGGTCGACTCGGTTGTCATGCTCCTGCAAATGTCGGGCTACACCGCTTTCGGCGAGACCACCGGCGCCAGCGGCATCCGCAAGTCCGCCGAGGTCGGTGCCGACCTCGTCTTGCTCGATTTCCTGCTGCCGGAGATGAACGGCGCCGAGATCGGCGCCGCCCTGCGGGCCGATCCGTCGCTGGCGGCGCTCAAGATCCTCATGGTCAGCGCGACCCCCGAATCCGTGGTGCGACATTCATTCACGGCCTACGACGGCTTCCTTGCCAAGCCGGTGTTCGCCGAAGACCTCCTCGCCGCCATCGACAAGCTGATCGGCGGCAGCGACATCACCGCACCGAGGCTCCCATCATGACCGCCGCCCGGTCGCGCCGCGCCTTTCTGGCCTTCATCGCTTCCATGGGCGGCGCACCGTGGCTGCGTTCCAGGCCGCGCACGAGCTGAAAGCGGGCGGCCGCGTCGATGCCGCGACGTGGTCGGCGCTGCAGGAAGGCGGCGCTGCACCGTTCATGGTCCACCGCATCAGCGCCGCCGATGCCGCCGGCCCCTACGCCCCAGTGCCGGCCGACATGATGAAGCGCGCCAAGCCGAAGTCGCTCGGCTACGAATCGATCGAGGAGGCGCTCGGCGAGCGCTTCCACACGAGCCCGGCGCTGCTGCGCGAGCTCAACCGCGGCCAGCGCTTCGATGCCGGCGTCGACATCGTCGTCGCCGCTGTTTCCGGCCCGTCGGCGAAACCACTGGCGCCGGGCAAGGCGACCTCGATCGAGATCGACAAGTCGGACCGCATGCTGTTCGTGCGCGGCAGCGGCGACCAGGTCGTGGCCGCGTTCCCCATCAGCATCGGCGGGCCGCTCGACCCGCTGCAGGCACCGTCAAGACCGATATCGCGCCCGGTCCGAACAACCCGGTCGGCAACATGTGGCTCGGCCTCTCGAAGCCGCATTGGGGCATCCACGGCACGCCGCGGCCGGAGCGCCTCGGCCGCGCCGAGACCAACGGTTGCGTGCACATGACCAACCGGGACGCGAAGCGACTGTCGACGCTCGCCAAGCCCGGCTTCGTGGTCGACGTGCGCGAATAGCGGCGTGAGCTTCCGGCTGCTGTTCTTCGCCGTCGCCGCCGCGCTCGCATGGAGCGTGCGCGCGGCCGAGTTGCCGCCGCTGCTCATCCCGGTCGAAGGCGTCGTTGCCGAAGCGCTGCGCGACACCTTCGCGGAAGGCCGCATCGGCCTCCGCCTCGTGGCCATCGACATCGCGGCGGCAGGCGGCACGCGGGTGGTCGCGGTGGCCGACGGCGGCGTCGCCAGACTCTTCAGGAGCATTCCCGGCGGCATCACGCTCTACGAGTTCGACAGCGACCGCCGGTTCGCCATCTACGTCGCTCATCTCGATCGCTTGAAGCTCTCTTGCCGATGCGGCTGCAGTCCAAAGGCGTGCCAGATACGCGAGACAGCCGTCTGCGACAAGCCGGCTTCGCGTGTCATCGTGCAGGTGCTCCAGTGCGTCGCGCCGTCGGAAACTTCCTCAAGCGTCTTGGCGATCACGGCGTCCACGCGGGTGTCGTCAATCGTGCGCGGCGCACCAGGCCGAGGGGTATCGAGCAGACCCTCCCGCCGATGCTCGACGAATCGGGCCCGCCACTTCGACACGGTCTGAGGCGTCACGCGCTGCCGGCTCGCCACCCCCTTGTTGTCGACACCTTGGGCGCATGCCAGGACGATGCAGGCGCGAAGCGGATCAAAACCAGTTCTGCCTTGGGTCTTCCACCCATCGCCGCCTCGTCGCCTGCTCACAGTACAAGATTTGTCGGCCCCACATGGGTTAGTTCAATGAACTTCTAACTCACGACACTAGGC
>JAYVNL010000368.1:0-2780 GCA_043758495.1 Rhizobacter sp. | reverse complement strand
TACTCGCTGGCTTTCTGATCGGTGTCGGCCTCGCACCAATGCTTGGCCTCATCGCGCTATTGCGACAGAACCGTCGCTCGCCAGATAGGTGCCACCCGTGAAAGCGGGGAGTTTCAGCGCGCTCGGAAGCTTCTCCGAAAGCCGGCCGCGCTTCCGCTTGAATCAGAAGTGAAGCAAAAATTGGCCAATGAGTGAAACGCGTTAAATACGCCAAAACGGCCAACTTACGGCTGAAGTCACAAAATCAGCGCAGGTCCCCGGATTTACTGGTGCGCCCGGCAGGTATCGAACCTGCAACCCCTGCCTTCGGAGGGCAGTACTCTATCCATTGAGCTACGGGCGCAACAAGGTCGTATTCTATTCGCGACCCCGCGGCGTAGCCCGGCGGCCAAGAGGTGCGGCCCTATAATTTCGCGGCTCGACGCGAATCGATTTCTTGCCGGTGGCGCCATGCTGCCTGTCGCCGCGTCACCCGAACCCGCCCCGAGGAATTGATGACCGAAGCGCACGAACCGAACGACATCGACGGCCCGCATGAAGGCCCCATCAAGACCCCGAAGCAGCTGATCCTCGCCGTCCTCTACGCGTTCGTGGTGCCGATCGTCGGCATCGTGCTGCTGGTGATGTTCGTTACCTCCGACAAGCGCCCTGCAGCCGGCAGCGACGCACTTGGCGCCGCTGCCGTCGCGGCCCGTATCCATCCGGTCGGCATCGTCGATGTCAAGGACATGGCCGATCCGGCCTCGATGAGGACCGGCGAGCAGGTCTTCGCAGCACAGTGCACAGCCTGTCACACCGCCGGTCTTCTCGGCTCTCCCAAGTTCGGCGACGCCGAGGCCTGGGGTCCGCGCATCAAGACCGGATACGAAGCCCTCCTCCACTCGGCACTGGTTGGCAAGGGCCAGATGGCCGCGCAGGGCGGCGGCGACTACAGCGACTTCGAGATCGGCCGCGCCGTCGTCTACATGGCGAACCGGGGCGGCGCCAAGTTCGCCGAGCCGGCGATGGCGGCGGCCGCCGCTTCGAGTGATGCCGCAACGACGGCTCCTGCCGCAGCCGAAACGCCTGCCATGCCGGCCGCGCCTGCTATCACCAGCGCTTCGGCGCCCGCCGCCAAAGCCAACGTCGGCACGCCGACGCAGGTCGCTGCCGCGGCGGTCACTGCCATGGCGACGACCGCCGCCGCGACCGTGACGGCAACGACAGTCGCGGCCGTCGCAGTGCCCGTGCTTTACACGCAGATCTGCTCGGTGTGCCACGCCGCCGGCGTCGCCGGGGCGCCGAAGTTCGGCGACAAGGCAGCCTGGGCGCCACGCATCGGCCAGGGCATCGACGCACTCACCGCCAGTGCGATCAAGGGCAAGGGCGCGATGCCGCCGAAGGGTGGCTCGGCCGCCAGCGAGGCCGAGATCCGGACCGTCGTGACTTACATGGTCAACGCCGCGAAGTAGGAATTTTTTCTTCGCAAAAAGCCGGCCTCGCGCCAGCTTTCCTGCGGGCCCGTGGCGTCACCGCATGGGCCAGTTCCAGCAGGTCGCGTACGAAGCCGACTTGGTCTTCTACGGCAGCTGAGGTGCTGCGGCCGGGCTGAGCCGGAAGCCGAAGCGGCCTTCGAGCGACGCGAAGGCGACCGGCTCGGCGAGCCACTCGCCGCGCTCGACGGCATCGGCCGCGGCCTCGATGTCGAGGGTGTGGACGATGCCGAAGCCAATGTCGGTGGCGGCGAAAAGACGGCCCGCCTCGTCGACGTGCGCCGACCGGAATTCGGCTTCCAGCCCGTTGTGGCTGGTGATGTGCGGCCCCGTCTTCGAGTCGGTGTCGGCTGCCAGCCGCCATACGAAGGGCGCTGCCTCGAGCTCGACATAGACACGCTGCGGCCCGTTCTGGAAGAACCAGCGGCCGCCTTCGTCAGCGGCATAGTTGCGGGCGATGAACTCGCGCAGCTTGTCGTGTTCGATGCGGCTGCCCTTGACGCGAGGAAACGGGCCCGCCGACTGGACGCGGTCGTCGCGCATGTACCAGTCGCCGCGGGCATCGAGCGCGAGCCAGCCGTAGCAGTGCGGCACGTTCGGCCACTTTTTCAGTGCCGCTTCGACGATCGCGTCCATCGAATGATTTTGCGTCGATCGCTCGGCGCCCGCTAGGGAGGGTCTGAACAATGCACTTCGACGCACGCATGTTCGATGACCCGAAGCCATCCGCGGCAGGCCAGCCGACGAATATCAGCCAAGTTGGACTTGGCCAAGAGATGGGCCGCGCTCACCCGCTACGCCGACAACGGGCGCATCGAGATGGACAACAACGCCGCCAAGCGCGAGATCCGAGCGGTCGCCCTGGGACGTCGCCGCAACCATCCAGCGATCGAACGTCGATCTGCGACTCGCTGCGTGAAAACGGCTACCGCGTCAATGCGGTAGAGACCGAACGCTTGCGCAATCGGCTACGCCCGAGCGGCAGCAACCGCATCAGCGACGCTCCAAAAGCACGGTGTCTGTGAGACGGCACCCCCGCTCCGCAGGAGAAGCTCTCGAACACTCTCCTTGACGCGGGCGAGCAACAGCTTGCGCTGCGACGTTGCAATCCAGGCCTCCAGCTCAGTCAACGCTTCGATCGCCGTGCTGTCCAGGTCAGTGCTGTTTTCGAGGCTAAGCACCACAACCCGCGCGTCGCCCCGCTCCTCTGCGAGTCGACGAACCTGGGCCAAGGCGATTTCCGCGTTGGCGAAAAAGAGCGGTTCTTCTGGCCGGACGATCAACGTTTCCGGTGACGTAGTCGCATCC
>JAYVNL010000367.1:0-24635 GCA_043758495.1 Rhizobacter sp. | reverse complement strand
GAATTCCTGCGCCAGCGCCGACTTCGGCGCGACGACGCCGGCGGCGGCGTGGCTGAAGTTTTGCGCGCTCTTCAGCGTCGCCACGAAGGCCTCGTTCTGCGACAGCCGGTCGCAGCCGGACAGGACCGCGGCGCCGGCCGCGGCGAAGGCGCCGCGCAGCAGATGGCGTCGATCGCGCTGGCGAGCGCGCATCAGGGTGTAGGTCTTGGTCATGGCACGGCTTTCTTGGCCGGGCGATCTTCGGGCACCTTGTACCAGCCGGTGATCATCGAGCGCATCTCGTTCCAGACGCCGGCGGCGATGACCTGGAAGACATGCACGACGACGAAGAGCACGAGCCCCATCGCCGCCAGGAAATGTATCGAGCGCGCCGACTGCCGGCCGCCGAGCAGATCGACCCAGCCCGTGAATACGGTGTCGAGGCGCGGCGACATCGCCAGGCCGGCGACGACCACGAGCGGCAGCAAGCCGAAGATGACGACGAGGTAGGCCAGGCTTTGCAGCACGTCGTAGCGCGTTGCTGCGTCGCCGGTCGGATACTTGAACTGGATGTGGTGGACGATCGAGCGGCCGATGTTCCCGAGCTCGGCCCGCGTCGGCACCAGATCACGAACGAGGTGGCGGCTGAAGATCGTGTAAAGCACGTAGACGACGCCGTTGATCACGAACAGCCAGGCGAAGAACAGGTGCCAGTGGCGGGCCATGGCAAGCCACTGCGAGCCGGGGATCGTGGCCCAGCTCGGAAAGCCACGCGCGGTGACGGCACCGTCGACCCTGGAGACGCCGAGCACGCCGGTGGTGTCGAAGTCGCGCCCGGCGAAGCGGGTGGTGCCGACCGGCCCCGTCGCCGTGTTGCGGCCGCTCAGGGACAGCCAGGGCTCGACGATGTAGGAATCGTTGCCCCAGTACAGCGACGGGTGGGCATTGAAAATGTTGAGGCCGCTGCCGAGCAGGATCGTCAGGCAGACGACATTGATCCAGTGCATCAGGCGGATCGGCAGCTTGTGCCGGTAGATGCTGCGCTCCGGCGGCGCGGTGGTCGCTGCGGGCGACGCTGTCGCTTCCATGTCCATGCCTTGTCTTTGCTTCCGTCGTTCGCCCTTGGTCCGGTCCGGCGCCGTCTTCTTACAGTTCGCTCACGGCAGGCTGGTCATGCGCGCCTCGGGGCGTTGCAGTATGCGCGCCTCACCAGCGGGTCCGGTGATGACGCGGTTGGCCGCGAAGCTCGCCGGCGCTTCCGGCTCGAGCGCGGCCAGCGCCAGGTTCGCCAACGGCTGCGACAGCGACACGTAGTAGCCGCCGGCGGCGAGTTCGAGCAGCGACGGCACCCACTGCGCGACCACGCGCGTGCCCTCGCCGACATGAGCGGCAGGGTCGCCGGCGACCGGCTGGCGGGCAATCTCGCGATAGCTTTCGCCACGCAGCTCGACGGCTTCCTCGAGCTGCGAGACCTCGATGCCGAGCAGCCGCAGCCGCCGCACCGCATCGGTCTGGTCGGCGGCGAGCCAATAGCCGCACGGTCGCGCCCGGCTCTTCAGCGCCCGCAGCTCGAGCGCCGAATCCCAGCCGACGTTGACGGTACGAACGGCGCCGCTGTCGGCATCGAGTACCGAGAGCGGGTATTCGCTGGCCGCCAGCGCGGCCTCGATGACGACCTCGCCGCGGCACGCCTTCGCAGCGGTATCGCGATCGACGAACTGGCGCAGCTTGACGAGGTCGGCCGCGTGCAGCGCCGCGTTGCCCAGCACGCTCGTCACCGCCGCGATCTGGGCCTGGACGCGACGGCCGAAGTCGGTGCGGCCCAGGCCGCCGCCGCGCGTCTCGACAAGCAGGCTGACGGCGTTGCGCAGGCCGGCCGCGTTGCGGCCGATCTGCGGGCCGACGCCGCCCATCGCCAGGCGCTTGTCGGCGAGGTCGGCCGAAGTCGTGGCATACCAGTCGGCATGCAGGCCGGCGCCGCGCAGGCTGGCGACGAGCGGCAGCCGGAACCATTCTTCGGCTGCCTTGGTCACGAACGGCGGCAGGTTGGCAGTGGTGGCGTACTGGAGGAGGACGTCGGCACGCTGGACGGCGCCGAACTTGCGGTCGAAGGCACCGCCGACCGGGTACTCGTGCAGGTCCATCACCACGACCGGCGCGAAGTCGACCTGCAGCCGGGCCTGCGCCTGCGCCTCGGGCGTGCGCAGCAGGAGGTGGTCGCGGTTGACGTCGCTGCCGTCGGCGGCGCCGCGCTGGAACACGGCGGCGCCGTCGGGATTGGCGCGCGCCAGAACGACGATGTCGACGTGGTCGAGCACGGCCTCGAAGCGGCCTGCGGCGAGGTCCTGGGCAACGACGAGCAGCGCCTCGGTGCCGGCCGGCTCGTCGCCCTGCTGGCCGGCGCCGAGCAGGACCGCAGGCCGCCGTGTCGGCACGGGCCCGGACGCGGCCGACGCGGCGGCGGCGGGCTCGCGCACCAGTGGCCTCGTAAACGAGATCGCTTCGATCGGCTGGCCGCTCTGCGACACCCCGAGGTCGAGCACCTTCACTTCGGTGCGTCGGCCGGCAACGCTGCTGCGCTCGAGGCCGTAGAGGATGGCGCGCGACTCGTCGCTGTCGGTGAAGGACTGTCGGCCGGGCGCGAAGGCGGGCGTGGCGAATGATGTCGCGGGCGCGGGGAAGCGGGCCGCGACGGCGGCCGACCGTGGCGGCGGCACCGGCAGCGGCGGGCCGTCGTTGGCTGCCGATGCCGCCGGCGGCGGTGTTCTGGCCGGCAGTGTTCTGGCCGGCGGCGTCGCGGCGACAGCGGGTGACGGCGCCATCCGCGCCGGTGTGCCGGGCGGTGGCGGCAGGGGCGGCGGCATCGGCGACGAGGCGCAGGCGGCGATCGCCAGCATCATCGGCATCAGTGCTGCGTCACGCCACGGCAGCCAACGATCTCTTGCGTGCATCGAGCTTCCTCCGCGCGGAAGCAGCGCAGTCGCGACGAATATAGCCGTGGCCCGGTGCCGCTCGCACCGGCCCACCGGCGCCTGGCGCCGCGCCCCGGCGTTTCGTCGCGAGGCGGTCGCGGCGGCGTCTGCGGCCCGGCACATTGCCGCTGTCGCGCCACGGCGCCGCTCAGAGGAAAGACCCTCATGACGTTGCTGCAGATCCTTCAAGGCACTCCCGCTCACATCTGGGCGGTGCTGGCCGGGCTCATCGCCCTCGGCGTTTCGCAATCGCGGCCGCGCACGCTCTCCTCGACACGCGTCGCGCTGCTGCCGCTGGTGCTCATCGCCCTGTCGCTGGCCGGCGTTACGACCAGTTTCAGCTTCAGCGCTGGCGCGCTGCTGGCCTGGCTCGCCGGCCTCGGCGTGGCGCTGGCGGCCGCGCCCCGGCTGCTGCCGGCGCCGCGAGCGCGATGGACAGAAGCGCGCGATGCCGTCCACGTCGCCGGCAGCTGGTTGCCGCTGGCGCTCATCGTCGGTCTGTTCGCCATCAAGTACGCCGCCGGCGCAAGCCTGGCGATGCACCCCGCGCTCTCGCACGAGACGCTCTTCGCGGTACCGGTCGGGTTCGCCTACGGCCTCTTCGGCGGCACCTTCGCGGCCCGCGGCTGGCAGATGTGGCGCGGCCGCGCTGCCGCGCCGGTCGCCGTGTGACCGGCAGCCTCTCGACGGGTTCGCCGGCAGCGTCGCCGAGAATCGTGACCGTGACGACCGCCGCACCTTGCCCTCCCCCAGCGTCGGCTGGCCAACGCTGGCGCGGTTTCGCGATGCGCGGGGTGAAGACCGCCGGCGCTGCCGTCCTGGTCGCGATGTTCCTCTGGGCGCTGAAGCCGCACTCGTTCTCGAGCACGCTGGTCTACTCGCTCTGCATCTCGCTGATGTGCTGGCTGTTCATCGACGGCGGCCGCGGTGTGATCGCCGGCTGGCGGCCGGCGGCCGTCACAGGCATCGACCGCGCGAGCGGCTTCTGGCCGGGCTGGCTTTGGATGACGGGGATCATCGGCGTCGGTTCCGTGCTCGGCTATACAGCGGGCAACGAGATCGCGAACCTGCTGCTCGGCCTGCACCAGACCGGGCCGTTCAACTCCGACCGGCAGCAGACGCTGTCGCTGCTCGTGGTTGCCGTCGTTCCGGCCATCGCGATCACCTACTTCTTCCACTCGCGGCAGCTCATCGCCACGCAGCGCATCGATGTCGAACGCGCCGAGCGGCAGGCTACCGAGCAGCAGCTGATGCTGCTCGAGTCGCAACTCGAACCGCACATGCTGTTCAACACGCTCGCCAACCTGCGGGCGCTGATCGGCGTCGACGCCGATCGTGCCCAGGCCATGCTCGATCACCTCATCGCCTTCCTGCGCGCTTCGCTGGCCGGCTCGCGCGAGCGCTTCCATCCGTTGGCCGACGAGTTCGCGCGGCTGGCCGACTACCTGGCGCTGATGCAGATCCGCATGGGTCCCCGCCTGCAGACGCGCTTCGACCTGCCCGCCGAGCTCGCGGCAGTACCGGTGCCGCCGCTGCTGCTGCAGCCGCTGGTCGAGAACTGCATCAAGCACGGTCTCGAGCCGAAGCTCGCCGGTGGCCGCATCGACATCGTCGCGCGACGCGATGGCGACAGCCTCGTGGTCTCGGTGCGCGACGACGGCGCGGGCATCGCTGCCGGTGCCGGCAACGACGCCAGCTTCGGCCTCGCCCACGTTCGTGAGCGCCTGGCGACGCTGTACGGCACTTCCGCTTCGTTCATCTTCGCGCCGTCGCCCGCCGGCGCCGAAGGTACTGTCGCGTCGGTCCGCCTGCCGCTCCGGCTGCCGCCATGACGGCCACTGCACTGATCGCCGAAGACGAGCCGCTGCTCGCGGCCAGCCTCGCCGCCGAGCTGCGTCGCGCCTGGCCGGAGCTTGCGATCGCGGCCAGCGTCGGCGACGGCGAGAGCGCGGTCCTGAAGTCCCTCGAGCTGTCGCCGGACATCGTCTTCATGGACATCCGCATGCCCGGCATGACCGGGCTCGAGGCCGCGCGGGCCCTTGCCGAAGACTGGCCCGACGGCGACCGGCTGTTTCCCTTGCTGGTGTTCGTCACGGCCTACGACCAGTACGCGGTCGAAGCCTTCGACCGCGCCGCATTCGACTACCTGCTGAAGCCGGTCCAGCCGGCACGACTGGCCGCGACCTGCCGGCGCCTGCAGGAGGCACTGGCAACGCGCGTGACGACGCCACCTGCGGCCTCAGCCGAGCTCGGCAGGGTCGTCGAGCAGTTGCGTGGCCTGCTCGGCGCGGGGATCAACGGGGCCGCCGCCGCGATCGCGGCGGCGGCCCCACCGCTGCAGGTGATCCAGGCCGGCGTCGGCAATGCGATCCACATCGTGCCGATCGGCGATGTGCTGTATTTCGAGGCCGCCGACAAGTACGTGCGCGTCGTCACGGCCGAGCGAGAGCACCTCATCCGCACCTCCCTGCGCGACCTCGTGCCGGGGCTCGACGCGTCACGGTTCTGGCAGATCCACCGAGGCTTGGTGGTCCGCGCCGACGCCATCGCTTCTGCCGTGCGCGACGAGACCGGCAAGCTCAGCCTGGCACTGCGAGGCCGGCCCGAGAAGCTCGGCGTGAGTCGCCTCTACGGGCACCTCTTCAAGGCGATGTAGCCCAGGGGTCAGCGTCGGTCGTCGAACCGGTCGTCGTGCCGATCGACGAGCCACTGTCGGCGCACGCAACAGCGCGCGCGGGGTCCCCGAGCGCCAGCCGACCCCGATGGCGTTGACGCCGCCGAGATGTCGAAACGTCAAGGCCGCAAGCAGCCGACCCTAGAATCCGCGGCTCTTCAGCGAGGCGAATCGACGCCGACATGACCCTCTCCAAGGACGCCCCCGCCGGCAGCAATTTCCTGCGCCACATCGTCGAGCGCGACCTCGCCGACGGCACCTATGCGAACCGCCGCTTCGCCGGCACACCCGGCGGCGCTCGCCATCACGCCGGCGCACCGGCCGATCCGGCCCGCATCCGCACCCGCTTCCCGCCCGAGCCCAACGGCTACCTCCACATCGGCCACGCCAAGAGCATCTGCCTCAACTTCGGCCTCGCCCGCGACTACGGCGGCATCTGCCACCTCCGCTTCGACGACACCAATCCGGAGAAGGAGGAGCAGGAATACGTCGACGCTATCGTCGATGCCGTGCACTGGCTCGGCTTCGACTGGCATGCACCCGAGCCGGCGCTCGGCGGCACATCGACTCCGCATCTCTACGACGCCAGCGACTACTTCGACTTCATGTACGAAGCCGCGGAAGCGCTCGTCGTCGCCGGCCACGCCTACGTCGACGAGCAGAGCGCCGAGGCGATGCGGGCCGCGCGCGGCGACTTCGGCGCAGCCGGCACCGACAGCCCGTTCCGCACGCGCACCCCGGCCGAAAACCTCACCAAGCTACGCGCCATGAAGAACGGCGAACTCGCCGACGGCGCGGCGGTGCTGCGCGCGAAGATCGACATGGCGAGCCCCAACATCAACCTGCGCGACCCCGCGCTCTACCGCATCAAGCGGGCGACCCACCACAACACCGGCGACACCTGGTGCATCTACCCGATGTACACCTACGCCCACCCGATCGAAGACGCACTCGAGAACATCACGCACTCGATCTGCACGCTCGAATTCGAGGACCAACGGCCGTTCTACGACTGGCTGCTCGACACGCTCTGCGGCCTCGGCCTGCTGGCGCAGCCGCGGCCGCACCAGTACGAGTTCGCCCGCCTCAACGTCACCTACGTGATCACCAGCAAGCGAAAGCTGAGGCAGCTCGTCGACGAGCACATCGTCGACGGCTGGGACGATCCACGCATGCCGACGATCGCCGGGCTGCGTCGGCGCGGCTACACGCCCGAGTCGATCCGGTTGCTCTGCGATCGCGCCGGCACCAGCAAGGCCGGTGGCTGGACCGACTACGCGAGCCTCGACATCGCCCTGCGCGACGACCTCGATGCCAAGGCGCCGCGGGCGATGGCGGTGCTCGAGCCGCTGCCGCTGAAGTTCGTCAACTGGACCGATCTCTTCGGCAGCGCCAACCACCGCGAGGCTTGCCGGGCGCCTCGGCATCCGCAGCATCCCGAACTCGGCGAGCGCGAGTTCGAGCTCGGCCCCAACCTCTGGATCGAGCGCGACGATTTCGCCGAGGTGCCGCCGAAAGGCTTCTTCCGCCTTTTTCCCGGCAACCGAGTCCGCCTCAAATACGGCTACGTGATCGAGTGCACCGGAGCCGAGAGAGATGCCGGCGGCCAGGTCGTCGCGGTGCTCGCCAAGGTTGTCGCCGACACCCGCAGCGGCACGCCCGGCGCCGATGCCGTCAAGGTCAAGGGCGCGATCACGTGGCTGTCCGCGCACGATGCTCTGGCGGCAGAGTTCCGCCTCTACGACCGCCTCTTCACCGAGGCCCAGCCCGATGCCGGCGGCAAGGACTTCAAGGCCAGCCTCAATCCGGACAGCAAGCGCGTCGTCCGCGGCTTCATCGAGCGATCTTTGGCATCGACGGCGAAGGAGCAGCGCTTCCAGTTCGAGCGTCACGGCTACTTCGTCGCCGACCGCCTCGACCACACGGCTCTTGCGCCAGTGTTCAATCGCATCGCCGGACTGCGCGACACCTGGAGCAAATAGGCCGCAGCGGCGGCCGACCTCACATCGGCGGCTGAAAACCGTCGCGGCCTGCGACGGCGCGCAGCGCGGTCGGCTGACCGTTGCGCATCTGCGCGGTGATGATGACCTTGGCCCCGGGCACCAGCAGCGAGGGGTCGCCTGGTTTCACCGAGACGATCGGAACACCCTCCGGAACCCGGATGGTCTTCTCGCCGTCCTTGTAGCGCAGCGTCATCGTGCGAACGCCGTTGTCGGCGGTGATCGACGCGACGGTGGCGTTGGTCATCGTCGCGCCCGCCTGCAGATCCCACGGGAAATGACCCTCGCCGGTGCCCCGTGCTGCCTCGGGGAACACCAGCACTTCGAGCGCCGACAGCGAGCCGTCGGCGGCTGGCACAGCGGCCGTGCCGATGAACGTACCGGATTGCAGCGCGGCCGGGTCAATGGCAAGCACTTCGCTGACGACGAAGTTGTCCGCATAGACGAGCGTGATGCTCTCGCCGTTGCGCTGCTTGACGACGAGCGATGTCGCGTCGGCCTTCTCGACGGTGCCGCGCAGGCGCATGGAAGTCGATGCTGGCTGGGCAGCGACGGCTGCTGCAGACAGCGAGAGGACGGTGGCGAACAGGATGTGCTTCATGAAAGGGCCTCGGAAAGGTGAGCGCCGGATGCGGCGCGGCTGTCGTTCTTACTCCATGCGATTCAGTGCGAGACAATGATGTGATGAGCTTTCCCCGCCTGCTATCTCCCGCGTCGATCACCACATCTGCATTGGCACTCTCGGTCGCCTCTTTGCTCTCGCTCGCTGCGTCCGCACAGGGCGCGGTTTCTGCCGCGGCCAGTGGCGCGGCACCACCCGGCCTCACGATCCGCGTGCTGCGGCAGGGTCGAGGCGCGAGCCCGACGGCCGCCGACACGGTCAAGGTTCACTACCGCGGCACGCTGCTCGACGGCACTGAATTCGACAGCTCCTATGTCCGCAACGAACCGGCCACGTTTCCACTTGATCGCGTCATCAAGTGCTGGACCGAAGGCGTGCAACGAATGAAGGTGGGCGGCAAGGCGGAACTCATCTGTCCGCCCGGGCTCGCCTACGGAGATCGCGGTGCCGGCAGACTGATTCCGCCGAACGCCACGCTTCGCTTCGAGATCGAGCTGCTCGAGATCAACCCCGCGAAGTGATCGCCTAACGGTAGACGTGCTCGCCCTTCTGGGCGCGCCACGAGCCCTCGAAGAAGCTGGCGTCTTCGTCGGTCTTCGGCCGCACCGCCATCAGGATGCCGCCGTCGCGGATGCCCTGGTCGTATTCCTTCACGCGCTCTTCCGGGATGCCCCAGCCGATCAACGCGCCGACGATGCCGCCTGTCGCGGCGCCGGCGCCGGCGCCTGCAATCGCAGCCGCCAGCGGCCCGGCGATGACGAGGCCGAGCCCCGGCAACGCGATCGTGGTGCCGACGGCGGCGATGGCGGCCGCGATGGCGCCGAGGCTGCCGCCGATGGCGCCTCCGATACCTGCGCCTTCCGCGGCCTTGCTGCCGAGCTCGGTATCGCGGCCCGACGCCGAGCCGGTGAAGTGGCGCTTGCGGGTGTCGTTGGACATGACCACGTCGACATCGTCCCGCGTGTAGCCGCGGTCGGAGATGGACTGGTAGGCGCGCTCGGCGCTGTCGCGGTCTCGGAAAAGGCCAGTCAGCATCGGCTTATCGGTGTTCATCGCGTGGCTCCTCGTCGTTTCGGGACGAGATTCAGCATGGCGGCCGGC
Organism: Rhizobacter sp.; assembly: GCA_043758495.1. Taxonomy (GTDB): domain Bacteria; phylum Pseudomonadota; class Gammaproteobacteria; order Burkholderiales; family Burkholderiaceae_C; genus Schlegelella_A. The sequence continues at coordinate 15,287 of JAYVNL010000367.1, read as the reverse complement.
GATGCGCGATTGAAGCAGCAGCGGCCGCCCGCCCCGGTCGTCTGGGCGGCGCCGGCAACGTCGGCGCGCTCCTACATGCGAGGCATCCGTTGCGCGTTCGCGGCCGCCGCAGAGGTGATGCGGGCAATGGCGATGGACTTAGCATCTCGCCCTTCGTAAAGCCGTGAACCCAGTGTGACGGCGACAGGCTGCCGGCAGCTGCGTCGAGTCCGCGGCAGGCGGCCCGATTGCCTAGGTTTCCACATGAAAACACGCTTCCCCATCGCCGCACCCCTCGTCGTGGCCGGCTGTTCCGCCTTTGTCGTCGCCTGCGGCGATGTCGCTACCCTGCCGGTCGCGGCGGGCACCGGACCGTCGCCACGACTGCCAGCGCCGGCAACCTCGTTGATCCCGACTGTCAACGTCGCCACCGCCGTCGGCTGGCCGGCCGGCGACAAGCCGCTCGCCGCCAGCGGCCTGCGCGTCACCGCCTACGCCACCGGCCTCGACCATCCGCGCTGGCTCTACACGCTGCCGAACGGCGATGTGCTCGTCGCCGAAACCAATGCGCCGCCGAAGCCGGAGGATGGCAACGGCATCAGGGGCAGCGTCATGAAACTGATGATGAAGCGCGCAGGCGCCGGCACGCCGAGCGCGAACCGCATCACCCTGCTGCGCGGCATCGGCCCCGAAGGCAGCGCGCAGACGAAGAACGTGTTCGTCGACAAGCTGAGCTCGCCGTTCGGCATGGCGCTGGTCGGCAACGACTTCTACGTCGCCAACTCCGACGGCGTCGTCCGCTTTCCGTACGTCGATGGCGCGACCGCGATTGATTCGCCTTCGCGCGTGGTGGCGGCGCTTCCGGCCGGCCCCATCAATCACCACTGGACCAAGAACGTGGTCGCCAGTCCCGACGGCAGCAAGCTCTACGCCACCGTCGGCTCGAACAGCAACGTCGGCGAGAACGGCATGGCGGCCGAAGAAGGCCGGGCCGCGATCTGGGAGATCGACCCGAAGACCGGCAGCAGCCGCGTCTTCGCCTCGGGCCTGCGCAACCCGAACGGCATGGCCTGGGCCGGCGGCGTTCTCTACACCGTGGCCAACGAGCGCGACGAACTCGGCAGTGACCTCGTCCCCGACTACCTCACCTCGGTGCGCGACGGCGGCTTCTACGGCTGGCCCTATAGCTACTACGGCCAGCACGTCGACACGCGAGTCTCGCCGCCGCGGCCCGACCTCGTCGCCAAGGCGCTGGCACCGGACTACGCGCTCGGGCCGCACACCGCCTCGCTGGGCCTGGTGTCGTCGGCCGGCACGACGCTGCCGGCGGCATTCGCGAGCGGCATGTTCGTCGGCCAGCACGGTTCGTGGAACCGCAAGCCCTACAGCGGCTACAAGGTGGTTTTCGTGCCGTTCGTGAATGGCAAGCCCGCAGGCGAGCCGATCGACGTGCTGACCGGCTTTCTCAACGACAAGGGCGAAGCGAAAGGCCGGCCGGTCGGCGTCGCCATCGACAAGACCGGTGCGCTGCTCGTGGCCGACGACGTCGGCAATGTGGTCTGGCGCGTCACCGGCGCCGGCGGCTGATCGCGGCGCTAGTTTCGGCCCCAGGTGGCAGCGTAGGCGGCCGCGGCGGCGGCGGCGCAGATCAGGCCGCCCCAGGCCCAATCGATGAGGCTGATGCGGATCGGCCAGTCCTTGAGGATCGCCAGGTTGGTGAGGTCGTAGGCACCGTAGGCGGCCAGGCCCAGCACGGCCCCGCGCAGGGCCGCGGCCAGCCAGCCCGTGGGCGGCGTCATCACGGTGAGGAAAACCAGTGCCGCTGGAAAGAGGGTGTAGAAGGCGATAGCCGGAAGAACCCGGACCTGGTTAGCCAACAGGCTGCCCATTTCGCGCTTGTAGAGGTCCTTGGCGATGAAGCCGAGCCAGAGGCCGTCGAGGACGAGGATGGTGATGAGCGCGGCGGCCCAGCCAATGCCGAACTGGCCGGTTGAGAGACTGGGTGTCGTGGACATGCGGCGAGACGTCACGGCCGGCGTCACTGCTTGTTCTTCGTCTGCGACCAGTCCTTCAGCGCCGCCAGTGTCTTCTCGACGTGGCGGCTCGGGTTCAGGCTCTGGTAGTTGTAGATGACCTTGCCGTTCGGCGCGATCACGTACGAGACGCGGTTGGCGTAGTCCGGTCGCAGCGCCATCACCGCGTCGTACGACTTCATCACGCTCTGGTTGTCGTCGGACGCGACCGGGAACCTGCCCTGGCAGGCCTGCACCGAGAACTTGCCGAGTGTGCCGATGTCGTCCGACGAGACGCCGATGACCGTGGCGCCCAGCGCCTCGAACTTCGGCATCGACTCGGCGAATTCATGCGCTTCGATCGAGCAGCCGACCGAAAAAGCCGCCGGGAAGAAGTAGAGCACCACCGGCCCTTTGGCCAGGGAGTCGGCGAGCGAGAACCTGTAGACCTTGCCGGCGAGCGCGGCCTGGGCTGTAAAGTTTGGTGCTGCATCTCCGACATCGAGTGCTGCGTACGACGATGTCGGTAGCGACAGCATCAATACACAAAGGGCGAGGATTTTCTTCATGTCGGACTCCGATCGGTCGCAGGTGCGTCATTCATCTTACTTCGCCATGCTGGCGCTCGCAGCAGCACTGCTCGGGCTCGGTGGCTGCGGCAGCCTGCCCGTCAACGTCGGTCGGGTCGACACGATCGCCCTGCCGGTCGACGCCGCCAGCCCGCTCGTGAAGATCGCACGCGCCTCGACACCGGCCGACGAGCAATCGGGCGTGCGCCTGCTGCCACTGGGCGCCTTCTCGCTCGACACCCGCATCCAGCTCGCCCAACGCGCGACCAGCTCGCTCGACGTCCAGTACTACCAGCTCGAGAACGACCGCACCGGCCGGCTGCTGATGACGACCCTGCGCGACGCGGCGCTGCGCGGCGTGCGCGTGCGCCTGCTTGTCGACGACCTTTACACCACGCACACCGACGAGCTGCTGCACGGGCTGTCGGCCTTCCCCAACTTCGAAGTCCACATCTTCAACCCGTTCTGCTGTGCCCGCTCGGCCGGCGTCGCCGGCCGCTACACGGCGTCGCTGTTCGACTTCGGCCGCCTCAACCACCGCATGCACAACAAGCTCTTCATCGCCGACGGCGTGATGGCCGTGGCGGGCGGCCGCAACATCGCCGACGAATACTTCCTGCGCAGCGCCGAAGCCAACTTCGTCGACATGGACGCGTTTGTGATGGGCGCAGTGGTGAGCGACCTGGCTGCCATCTTCGACCGCTACTGGAACAGCGAAGTGGTGTTTCCGATCAGCCTGGTCGGCCGGCCGGTCGGCGACAAGGCAGCAGAGCGGAAGGCATTCGACACGACCGTGGCCAACCTGCCGCCGTCGCCGCCGATCGACCCGCCGGCCACCGACGTGCTCGGCTACGGCCCGCTCGCCGAGGAGCTCGATGCCGGCCAGGTCGGCTTGCTCTGGGGCAAGGCCCGCGCCTTCGCCGACCCGCCCGAAAAGCTGCTCGCGATGACGCCGAAGATCGCCTTCGAGACGAGCGTGACCAACGGCGTGATGATGCAGGTCTGGCAGGCCAAGAGCGATCTGGTTCTGACCTCGCCTTACATGATTCCGGGCGAGATTGGCATGACCTCGTTTCGCAACCTGCAGCGCGACCATGTGAAGGTCACCGTCGTCACCAACTCGCTGGCGGCCACCGACGAGCCGCTGGTCCACAACGGCTATTCGAAGTACCGGCCCGGCATGCTGGCAGCCGGCGTCGACCTCTACGAACTGAGCCCGACGCGCACGCAGACGACCAAGCGGCTCGGCATGTTCGGCTCGTCGCTCGGCCGCCTGCACGCCAAGACGGCGATCATCGACCGCGAGACCGTCTTCATCGGCTCGATGAACCTCGACCCGCGATCGGCAAGTGCCAACACCGAACTCGGGATGTTCATCGACAACCCGGCGCTCGCCAAGGAACTGCTGCGCGTGATCAACATCAGCAAGCTCGACAGCGCCTACCGAGTTCGCCTGGAGCCCAAGAGCAACGCGCTGCAGTGGCTGACCCTCGACGACGACAAGGAAGTGGTCCTCGGCGTCGAGCCGGAGTCGACCTTCTGGCTGCGCGTGCACAACATGCTGCTGGGCTGGTTCGTCCCGGAACAGCTGCTTTAGCTGCGATCCGATCAAGGACGCCAACCGCTTCGAGAGCGCCTCCCCGAACTCTCGGCCGATGTTGCCCGACCAGTAGATATAGTTCTCGAAGGTGATGGTCTGCTTGGCGGCGCGGATGGCCGCCAGCGTGGGCGGAAAGATCTGGTCGCCGTTGAGGGGGGCGTGAAGGCGGGTGCCGTCGACCGGAGGCGGCCCGAGCAAGGCACCGAGCTCCTGGGTGAAGCGTGGGTCTTCGAGCGAATGGAGCGGCTCAAGGCAGCGCTCGATCTTCTTCTCGTTGCTGCCGAGGTTGGCCCGGAGCAGCAGACCCACGAGGCGGAGGACGACGCCCCCGCGATATGGAAGCCCACGCGGCACGTCACAATTCGAAGATGCATCGATCGATTGCGGGGCTGCTCTCGACCACCGCCGCGCTGGCCTGCGGGTCGGCGCTGGCCGCGCAGTCATGCGAGCTACCCGGCGAGCGCGTCAATCCGAACAACGGCGCCACGACACCAGGCGAGAGCGGCCTCATGCACTGCCGCGACGACGAGGTCTTCGAAGACGGCTCGCGCCAGGCCTACAGGAAGTGAAGCAATGAACGACGAACCGGCCGACGGTGCCTTCGACTTCGACTACGTGATCGTCGGCGGCGGCTCGGCCGGCTGCGTACTTGCGGCGCGCCTTTCGGAAGACGCGGCCACGCGCGTTTGCCTGCTCGAGGCCGGGCCGGCCGACAGCAGCGTGCTGCTGCATTGCCCGGCCGGCCTGGCGCTGCTGGCCAAGACCGGCGGCGCCAACTGGAAGTTCGAGACCGTGCCGCAAGCCGGCTTCGGCGGTCGCCGGGGCTACCAGCCGCGCGGCAAGGTGCTCGGCGGCTCGAGCTCGGTCAACGCCATGATTTACCTTCGCGGCCAGGCGGAGGACTACGACGGCTGGGCCGCCGCCGGCAACCCGGGCTGGTCGTGGGCCGACGTGTTGCCGCTCTTCAAGCGCGCCGAGCACAACGAGCGCGGCGCCGACACCTTCCACGGCAGCGGCGGCCCGCTCAACGTGATGGATCTGCGCAGCCCGAACCGTTTCGGCTCGGTCTTCGTCGAGGCCGGTCGCGAGGCCGGCCATGCCGTCAACGCCGACTTCAACGGTGCCCGCCAGGAAGGCGTCGGCCTCTTCCAGGTCACGCACAAGAACGGCGAGCGTTTCAGCGCTGCCAAGGCCTACCTCACGCCGAACCGGCAGCGCCCGAACCTGATGGTGCTGACCGGCGCTCACACGACTCGCGTGGTCTGCGAAGGCCGCCGCGCCGTCGGCGTCGAGTTCCGTCGCGACGGCGTCGCCTCGCTGGCGAAGGCGCGCCGTGAAGTGCTGCTCGCCGCTGGCGCCCTGCAATCGCCGCAGCTGCTGATGCTGTCGGGCATCGGCCCCGGCGACGAGCTGCGCCGCCACGGCATCGAGGTGCGCCACGACCTGCCCGGTGTCGGCCGCAACCTGCACGACCACGTCGACGTCGTTCAGGTGCTCGACGCGCCGCACCTGCGCGACCTGTTCGGTCTGTCGCTGCACGGTGCCATCGCCGCGATCAAGGGCATCGTCGAATGGCGGCGCCGGCGCAGCGGCCTGCTCACCACCAATTTCGCCGAAGCCGGCGGCTTCATCAAGAGCCGGCCCGAGGAGACGCGGCCCGACCTGCAGCTCCACTTCGTGATCGGCAAGCTCGTCGATCACGGCCGCAAGACCGTGTTCGGCCACGGCTACTCCTGTCACGTCTGCCTGCTGCGGCCGAAGAGCCGCGGCAGCGTCAGGCTGGCCAGCGCCGATCCGATGGCAGCGCCGCTCATCGACCCGAACTTCCTCGCCGACGCCGACGATCTGGCCCGCCTCGTACGCGGCTTCAAGGCGATGCGCCACATCCTGGAGCAGCCGGCGCTGGCCGGCCACGGTGCGCGCGAGCTGGCGTCGTCGGCATCGGCGAAGAGCGACGCCGAGATCGAGGCCTTCATCCGCAGCCACGCCGACACGATCTACCACCCGGTCGGAAGCTGCCGCATGGGCCCGGGCCCGCTCGACGTCGTCGATGCCGAGTTGCGGGTGCACGGCATGGAAGGCCTTCGCGTCGTCGATGCGTCGGTGATGCCGAGCATCGTCAGCGGCAACACAAACGCGCCCGTGATCATGATCGCGGAGAAAGCGGCGGACATGATCCGCAGTGCCAGCGCCCTCACCCCTGCCCTTTCCCGCGAGCGGGAGCGGGAGAAAGTCAGCACCTCATGAAGACTCGCGCCGCCGTGGCCTGGAAGGCCGGCCAACCTCTGTCGATCGAAACCGTCGACCTCGACGGTCCACGCGCCGGCGAGGTGCTGGTGGAATTGAAGGCGACCGGCATCTGCCACACCGACGAATTCACGCTCTCCGGTGCCGATCCGGAAGGCCTGTTCCCGGCCATCCTCGGCCACGAGGGCGCAGGCGTCGTGCTCGAGGTCGGCGCCGGGGTCACCTCGCTGGCCGCGGGCGACCACGTGATCCCGCTCTACACCCCCGAGTGCCGGCAGTGCAAGTTCTGCCTGTCGAGGAAGACCAACCTCTGCCAGAAGATCCGGGCGACGCAGGGCAAGGGCCTGATGCCCGACGGCAGCAGCCGCTTTTCGATCGACGGCAAGCCCCTCCTCCACTACATGGGCACCTCGACTTTCGCGAATCACATCGTGGTGCCCGAGATCGCGCTCGCGAAGATCAGGCGAGACGCGCCGTTCGAAGTGGTCTGCTACATCGGCTGCGGCGTCACCACGGGCGTCGGTGCGGTCATCTTCACGGCCAAGGTCGAGGTCGGCGCCAACGTGGTTGTTTTCGGCCTCGGCGGCATCGGCCTCAATGTCATCCAGGGCGCCAAGATGGCCGGCGCCGACAAGATCATCGGGGTCGATCTGAACCCCGGCCGCGAAGCCATGGCACGCAAGTTCGGGATGACGCATTTCGTCAATCCGAAGAACGCCGCCGACGTGGTCGACGAGATCGTGCAGCTCACCGACGGCGGCGCCGACTACAGCTTCGAATGCATTGGCAACACGACGACGATGCGGCAGGCGCTCGAGTGCTGCCACAAGGGCTGGGGCCAGTCGATCATCATCGGCGTGGCCCCCGCCGGAGCCGAGATCGCGACGCGGCCTTTCCAGCTCGTGACCGGCCGGCGCTGGCTCGGCTCGGCGTTCGGCGGCGCCCGCGGTCGCACCGACGTGCCGAAGATCGTCGACTGGTACATGGACAAGAAGATCTCGATCGACGAGCTCATCACCCACAAGCTGAAGCTCGAGGACATCAACGAAGGCTTCGAGCTGATGAAGCGCGGCGAGTCGATCCGCTCCGTGGTGGTGTACTGAAGGTCCGGCCGCCCGCGTCGTGACGATGTTGCGACTCGTCACAGATTCGACGCAGACTCCATGCAGGCAGCGGCCTATGCTCGGCACTCGACGACAAGCGAGCGAAGGCCTGCGATGAAACCCACCTGGCGAACCCTCTGGCAGCGGCGCGACATCGTCGTCTATCGCGACGAGGTCGAGGTCGATCGCATCGCCGCCGACCGGATTGCGCGCGTCTGCCTCGTCTATCGCGGCAACGGCGATTTTCCGGGCGACGTGGTCCAGAGCATCGTCGAGCTCGCCGGCGACGACGGCTATGTGCTTTTCGAGTCGAACACCGGCTTCGCCGGCCGCGTCAACTTCGAGCGGCAATCGTTCTGGCGCGAACGTGCCTGCGTGCACTGGATCGCAGCGGCGCGGGCGGCGCTGCCATGGCGGCTGCGCATCGCATCATGGCGCGGCGACGCGGCAGGGCGCGCCTTCCGGCGGCTGTCGCGCGACGAGCTGGCCGGCCACGTCGAGCGCTGGAAGCTCGAAGGCCCCGAGACGTGGGACGAGCGCAAGCATCGCCGCATCGAGCGCACCCGGCCGTTCGGCTTCGTGCAGGGCGCTTCTCACGCCTGACTGGCGCCTGGCGTTTTACTCGAACTGGCGCTCGCGCATCCATTTCGTCGCGACCCACTTCTCGCCGGCCGTCACCGGCGCGCCGCCGTGCAGCGTGCGGGTGGCCGGGTCGGGGCGGTCGTAGCTGAAGAAGACGGCGTTGCCGCGGACCGGCGCGACCTCGAGGCCGACGTCGGGGAACACGGTGGCACCGCCGGCCTCGGGCGTGTTGAGGTAGCACACGATCGAGCCGACACGCTGGCCGCCGCGCTCGAGGATGAGCGGCGTGCCGGCTTCGGCCGGATCGAAGTAGTCGAAGTGCGGCTTGTACTCGGCGCCCGGGCCGTAGCGCAGGATTTGCAGGCCCTCGCCGTTCTCGAGCGGCCAGTCGAGCAGCGCCGCGATGCGGGCCTCGACGCGGGCGCAGACCGGGAACTCGGCCGGCTGGAAGAACATGCCGTCGCTGGTGCGCGCTTCGTTGACGGCGCTCGAGCCGGTCGTGGTTTCGACAGTCTCCGATCGCGCCAGTCGTTCGCGGGCAAGCGCGATCAGCTCCGCGCATTCCTCGGCCGGGATCAGATCGGCGAAAACGACAACGCGCGGCTGCGCCATCGCCATGACGACGCTGACGTCGCGGTCGACGGCGCGCACAAGCGGCCGGCCTGCAGAAATGTGCGGCCCCGGTACCGGCCGTGGCTCGACGGCGGCAGCAGCCGTGGACTCGGCTTCTGCGGAGCCTTCGGCGGGCAGGCGAAGGTGATCGCGCATCGTCGTCTCGAGGGCATCGACGGCGATCTCGTCGTCCCAGCCGCTCGCCTTCATCGCGTCGAGCACCGTCTCGGCCGCGTGGCCGGCGGTGGCCTGCGCGACGATCCAGCGGCGCAAGTCGGCGGTGATCATCTGAGCGCTCACGCGAGCGATTCTGCCGGAGCGCCGGCCGTGAGCGGTGGCCGCTAGCGGAAGTCGCGGCTGCGGCTGACCAAGCCGTTGAGCAGCGGCGTGTGGTCGATCATGCGGCTGGCGAGCAGGTGCATCACCGCCTCGCTGCCCTCGCCCTGGCGTTGCCACTGGCCGTAGACCGTGAGCAAGGTAGCGCCGAGCAGCGGCTTTCTCTGCGCGTCGGCGACCTTCGGCCAGACGATGACGTTGACTGCGCCGGTGTCGTCTTCGAGGGTGATGAAGACCGTGCCCTTGGCCGTCTCCGGCCTCTGCCGGTGCGTGACGAGCCCGCTCGCTCGCGCCAGCCGACCGTGCGGGTAGTGGCGCAGCTCGGCGGCCGGCGCGACCTTGAAGGCGTCGAGCTGCGGCCGCAGCAGCGCCAGCGGATGCCGCTTCAGGGTCAGGCCGAGGGCGCGGTAGTCGGCCAGCGTCTCCTCGCCTTCCGCGGGCTCGGCCAGCGCCACCACCGGCTCGTCGACGCGCGTCTGCCGCAGCATCTCGGTCGGCCGGGTGTCGATGCCGGCGACGGCCCAGGCGGCCTGGTGGCGGTGGCCGGTGAGCGCTCGCAAGGCGTCGGCGCCGGCGAGCGAGGCCAGCGCCTTGGCGTCGAGCCGGGCCCGCCGCGCCAGGTCTTCGGTGCTGGTGAACGGCGCCTCGGCGCGAGCGGCGACGATGCGCAGGCCGGCCGCTTCGGCGAGGCCGTTGACGCGGTTGAGGCCGAGGCGCACGGCGCACAGAGGGCTCGCGCGAGCGCCCTCCATCGCGCTCTCCCAGCCGCTCACATGCACATCGACCGCCCTCACCTCGACCCCATGCTCGCGCGCATCGCGTACCAGCTGGGCCGGCGCGTAGAAGCCCATCGGCCAGGCGTTGAGCAGGCCGGTGAGGAAGGCGTCGGGGTGATGGCACTTGATCCAGCTGCTCACGTAGGCGAGCAGCGCGAAGCCAGCGGCGTGGCTCTCCGGAAAGCCGTATTCGCCGAAGCCCTGGATCTGCTTGAAGATGCGCTCGGCGTACTCCTGCGTGTAGCCCTTCTCCACCATCCGGCCGACCAGCCGCTCGTGGAACGGGCTGAGGCCGCCGCGCCGCTTCCAGGCCGCCATGGCGCGGCGCAGCGCATCGGCCTCGCCGGCGGTGAAGTCGGCGGCGAGCATGGCGATCTGCATCACCTGCTCCTGGAAGATCGGCACGCCCTTGGTCCGCGCCAGCGCCGGCCAGAGCTCCTGTGGACAATCGATCTCGGCCATCGTGAGGCCGCGGTTCTTCAGGTAGGGATGGACCATGCCGCCCTGGATCGGCCCCGGCCGCACGATCGCGACCTCGACCACCAGGTCGTAATAGCAGCGCGGCTTCAGCCGCGGCAGCATGCTCATCTGGGCCCGGCTCTCGATCTGGAACACGCCCACCGTGTCGGCCCGGCAGATCATGTCGTAGGTGGCGGTGCAGCCTTCCTCGATCTCCTGCATGAGGAGCGGCGCCCGGCCGAGCTTGGCGCCGATGTAGCCGAGCGAGCGCCGGATCGCGCTCAGCATGCCGATGGCGAGGATGTCGACCTTGAGGAGGCCGAGCGACTCGAGGTCGTCCTTGTCCCACTGGATGACGCTGCGGTCCTTCATGCTCGCGTTCTCGACCGGCACCAGCTCCGAGATCGGCCCCTTGCCGATGACGAAGCCGCCAGGATGCTGCGAGAGGTGGCGCGGGAAACCGATCAGCTGCGACGTGAGCGACATCCAGAGCCTGACGACCGGCGCTTCCGGATCGAAGCCGTTCTCGCGCAGCCGCTCGGGATCGATGCCGCGGCCGTCGAACCAGTGCTGGCTCTTCGAGACCGCCTCGATGCGCTGCAGGTCGATGCCGAGGGCGCGGCCGGTGTCGCGCAGCGCCGAGCGCGGCCGGTAGCTGATGACCACCGCGGCCAGCGCTGCACGGTGGCGGCCGTACTTGCCGTAGATGTACTGGATGACCTCCTCGCGGCGCTGGTGCTCGAAGTCGACGTCGATGTCGGGCGCCTCCTGGCGCTCGACGCTGATGAAGCGGCCGAACAGCAGGTTGGCGCGCTCCGGATCGACCTCGGTGACGCCGAGGCAGTAGCAGACGATCGAATTGGCGGCGCTGCCGCGGCCCTGGCAGAGGATCGCCTGCTGGCGGGCCCAGTCGACGATGTCGGCCACGGTAAGGAAATAGGCCTCGTACTGCAGAGTGGCGATGACCGCCAGCTCGCTCTCGATCTGCGCCCGGTATTTCTCGATCAGCCCGGCGGCGCCGAAGCGGCGCGCCGCGCCTTCCCAGGTGAGCTTTCGCAAGTGCGACGACGGCGTCTCGCCGGGCGGCACGATCTCCTGCGGGTACTCGTACTTCAGCTCCTTCAGCGAAAAGCTGCACTGGCCGGCCAGCACCATCGTCTGCTCGAGCCAGGCCGGCTCGTAGAGGGCGCCGATGCGGCCGCGCGAGCGCAGGTGCTGCTCGGCGTTGGCGGCCAGGGCGAAGCCGCAGTCGGCCACAGGCAGGCCGACGCGGGTGGCGGTGAGCGTGTCCTGCAGGGGCTTTCGCGAGCGCACGTGCATGAGCACGTCGCCGGCAGCGACGATCGCCAGGCCGGTGAACTTCGCGACGCGGACGACGCGGTCGACGAGCTCGTCGTCGCCGGCGCGGTGGAGCAGCTCGAGGGCGATCGAGGCGCGGTCCTGGAACCAGGTCTTCAGCCACATCGCCTCGGCGAAGATCGCTTCGAACGACTGCGACGCCGAGGGCACCAGCAAGGCCAGGCAGCCCGGCAGGCCGGCCAGGGTCGGCGCGTTGGGCACCTTGCCTTCGACATCGCCGGGGTGCGCGAGGTAGCTGCCCTTGGCGGCACGGCGGCGCGCCACCGTGATCCAGTGCGACAGGTTGCCGTAGCCGCGCCGCGACTGCGCCAGCAGCACCAGGCGGGCGTGCGGCGCACCGCTGCCCGGCTGCACCAGCCTCATCTCGCTGCCGACGACGAGATGGATCGTCTTCCTCGCCTCGGCCTCGGCATGGGCACGCACGACGCCGGCGAGCGAGCATTCGTCGGTGATCGCGAGCGCGCCGTAGCCAAGCGCGGCAGCGCGCTCGACCAGCTCTTCGGGGTGCGACGCGCCCGTCAGGAAGCTGAAGTTGCTGCGACAGTGAAGCTCGGCGTAACTCGGTAGCACGGCAAGGGCTCGCGGGCACGGGGGCTGCGCGGATCGCGGTCGACCGCGTCATCGGGATCGTCGGGGTCGCCCGGTGGCATCGGCATCGGCATCATCAAACCGTCGAGCGGGCTCGCCGTTCCGGCCGCCGACGACTTCAGCACGTGGGTGTAGATCATGGTCGTGCTCACGTCGGCATGGCCGAGCAGCGACTGCACGGTTCGGATGTCGGTGCCGGCCTGCAGCAGATGGGTGGCGAACGAGTGGCGCAGGGTGTGCACCGTCGCCGGCTTGGCGATGCCTGCGGCCTCGACGGCGGCCTTCAGGTCGCGCTGCAATCGCTTCTCGTGGATGTGGTGGCGATGCGTGGCCGGCTCGCCGCGGGCGCTGCGCGGATCGGTGCTGATGGTGTCGGCCGGGAAGACCCAGAACCAGGCCCAGCTCTCGGCGGCCCGCCGGTACTTGGCAGCGAGCGCATGCGGCAGGTAGACGCCGCCAGCACCGCGCGCCTGGTCGAGCCGCCAGAGGCGCCGGGCGTGCAGGAGCTGCGCACGCAGCGCCCCTTCGAGCGCGCGCGGCAGCATGACGACGCGGTCCTTGCCGCCCTTGCCGTCGCGCACGACGATGACCTGGCGAACGAAGTCGAGATCCTTCACGCGCAGGCGGACGCCTTCGAGCAGCCGCATGCCAGTGCCGTAGAGCAGCTGCGCCAGCAGACTGGTGACGTTCTTGCCGCGGCCGGTGCCGTCGCCCTCATCTTCGCCCTTGCCTTCGCTCCTGCCCGCGGCCATGCGCGCGAGCAGCGTCTGCACCTCCACCTGCGTGAGCACGACCGGGATGCGCTTGTTCGCCACCGGCCGACCGAGCTCCTGCAGCCAGGGCATGTCGACGCCGAGCACTTCGCGGTAGAGGAACAGCAGTGCGCTCAGGGCCTGGCGATGCGTGGAAGCCGCCACACGCCGCTCGTTGGCCAGCATCACCAGGAAACGCTGCACCTCCGCCATGCCGAGCTCGCGCGGGTGCCGTAGGCCTGACCAGCGAACGAAGTCGCGCACCCAATAGACGTAAGCCTCCTCGGTCCGTAAGCTGTAGTGCACGTATCGCAAGCGCTCGCGCAGGGCATCGAGCAGGCCGGGCTGGCGGGCCGGACTTTGCAGCTTCCGGCCGGATTCATCGCCTCCTTCATCTCCCCCGTCGCCACTGCCCATATGAGCCTCCTTGAATACTGTATGAATATACAGCTATGAGCGCCCCATCGTGATTGAGCTTCCTACCCGGCGGTTGCACCTGCGGCGATGGCGCGACTCGGACCGCGAGCCCTTCGCCCTGCTCAATGAAGACCCGGAGGTCATGGCGGCAGGGCCTGGCGAGCGAGGCCGCGAGCGAGGTGCTCAGCGCTGGATTCGGGCGCATCGGCCGGGCAGAGATCGTCTCGTTCACAGCCGTGGCCAACGTCAAGTCACGGTCGGTGATGGAGCGCATCGGCATGCGCGACGCCCACGAAGATTTCGAGCATCCCGGCGTTCCCGAGGGGCATCGGTTGCAGCCGCATTGCCTCTACCGCATCACGTCGGAACCGTGGAGCAAAGGTGGGGCTCGGCTGCTTCCGTCGGCACAATCGGCACTATGAAACCCGAAGCCATGATCCATTGCCCGCATTGCGAGTACCGGCCGCAGTCCGAAGACCGCTGGGACTGCGTGCCTTCGTGCGGAACGATCTGGAACACGTTCTGGACACGCGGCGTTTGCCCGGGCTGCGGCGTCAAGTGGCCGAAGACGCAATGCCTTGCCTGCGGCCAGTGGTCGCCGCACGAGGCCTGGTACCACTACCCGCCGTCGGACGACAAAGCGGAGCGGTTGACGAAGGAGCCCGAAGAGACCGTTTAGCTGCCCGGTGGATCCGCTGCATCGGCATTGCCATGCCCTGACGGAGGGCGATACCCCTAGCGAATGCGGCCAAGGTTCTCAGCGAGTTGCGGACAGCGCTGGCCCTACCGTTCTGAACAGATTTCGAAGAGCTTTTAAGTGGATCCTGCGGGGTCAGGCTGCGTCGGCTAAAGGCTGATGCAGCGATGCTAAGCACACCACGTCCGGCGTTCGAGCTTGGTGGCTCGAGTGCGGCCGGCGTGTGTTGTAGAAGTTGATGTAGCGAGCGATGCCCTCGAGCGAGCGGGCGATGCGCCGCGTGTCGTGCGCGATTCAGGCGCCGCCGTTGTCCGAGAGGAACTCCAGCCTGTGGCCGGCCAGCACCGCCTCCACCGTGCCGAAGCGCTTTTCCACGGCCTCGATCAGCACCTCGCGCACCGGCTCGCCAGGCAGGCCTTTGCCCTCCCACGCACGGAAGGCAAGGGTCTCCCGATCGCAGCAGTCCTTGGTCCAGGGTGCGATCCCGATCAACGGCACGGTGCAGCTCGACAACCCCGATCTGGCCGGGCTGGCGCTGGATGCGGCGATGCCGGCCATGGTGCCGGGCATCGGCTCGGACATCAAGGCGCCCGGCGTCGTCGAGCTGGCGTATGCCGAAGTGCCGGACCATGTGGTGAAACCGCGCAACGGCCCGCGCATCGTGCGACTGCTCGGCGCCAGCCGCGTCGAGCTCCTGTGGCTCGACAACTCGTGCCACGTGGCCACGTTGGACAACGACAAGGACCTGATCGCGCAGCGCACCGCGGCGTTCATCAGCTCGATCGCCGGCGCCTGAGGCGGCCGCGCCGCGCGCGAAGGGTTGCCTCGCGGGTCCCGCCGCCCTGCACGTCAATGCCAAGCCACATGGTGCCAGGGCAGAAGGCGCCGTCCCGGCGTGGTCTCGTCCTACAGCCGTTCGAGCCGCGATCGTGCTGCGTGCTCGCGCATCGCGCGCTAACTTATCGTGGCAGTGCGCATGGCAAATCGGCCTTGCGCTCCAGAGGCTGTCGACCCCGCTATTCACGCCCGCGGTGCCTGCTGCACGGCGGGCGCCCATCGGCCGCCGACGGCCGTCAACCGCAATCACAAGGACCCCTCCTCCCATGAACATCCTGATGGTGTTGACCTCGCATGACCAGCTCGGCGATACCGGCAAGAAAACCGGCTTCTGGCTGGAAGAATTCGCTGCCCCGTACTAC
>JAYVNL010000366.1:0-2803 GCA_043758495.1 Rhizobacter sp. | reverse complement strand
TGCGGTGAAAAGAGATCTTGAGGCGGTGATGACCCTCTCACAAGACTGGTGGCCAGCCGACTTTGGTCATTACGGGGGCTTGTTCGTCCGCATGGCTTGGCACAGCGCCGGCACCTACCGCATTGGTGATGGACGAGGCGGAGCCGGCCGCGGGCAGCAGCGCTTCGCGCCGCTCAACAGCTGGCCCGATAACGTGAGCCTGGACAAGGCGCGCCGGCTGATTTGGCCGGTCAAACAGAAGTATGGCAACAAGATTTCCTGGGCCGACTTGATTGTCCTAACCGGCAACGTCGCACTCGAATCGATGGGATTCAAGACCTTCGGCTTCGCGGGCGGCCGCAAAGACACGTGGGAGCCAGACCAGGATGTGTACTGGGGGCGCGAAACCAAGTGGCTCGGTGGCGATATCCGTTACTCGCAAGGTTCCCCCGGGGTCGACAAAGCCCATGGGGTACTCGTTAAGGACGACAACAGCGAAGTTCCGCACACTCGAGACCTCGAAAACCCGCTGGCGGCCGTACAGATGGGCCTGATCTATGTCAATCCTGAAGGTCCGGACGGTAAGCCGGACCCGGTGGCAGCAGCCCGGGATATCCGCGAGACCTTCGCTCGAATGGCAATGAACGACGAAGAGACCGTCGCACTCATCGCCGGTGGCCACACCTTTGGCAAGACGCACGGCGCCGCCCCGGCGGACAACGTCGGTGCCGAACCTGAAGCTAGCGAGCTGAATGCGCAAGGCTTCGGATGGCACAACAAATTCAAGTCCGGGAAGGGTGCCGACGCGATCACCAGCGGTCTGGAAGTCACCTGGACCAAAACGCCGATCAAGTGGAGCAACGATTACTTTGAGCATCTGTTCGGCTTCGAGTGGGAACTGACGAAGAGTCCTGCCGGTGCTCAGCAGTGGGTGGCGAAAGGGGCCAAGGCGACCATCCCCCACGCGTACGATGCGTCGAAGAAGCTCGTTCCGACCATGCTGACCACGGATCTGTCGCTTCGCGTCGATCCGGCCTACGAGAAGATCTCCCGTCGTTTCCTGGCCCATCCGGACCAGTTCGCGGATGCCTTCGCCCGCGCCTGGTTTAAGTTGACGCACCGCGACATGGGGCCAAAAGCACGTTACCTCGGCCCGGACGTGCCCGCCGAAGACCTGATCTGGCAGGACCCGATCCCGAAGCTTGATCACGAGCTCGTTACCCAGGAGCACATCGACTCACTCAAGAGCAAGACCCTGGCCTCGGGTCTAACGGTGTCCCAACTGGTCTCGACCGCCTGGGCTTCGGCGTCCACCTATCGTGGCTCTGATATGCGCGGTGGCGCCAACGGCGCGCGCCTGCGCTTGGCACCGCAGAAGGATTGGGGTGTCAACCAGCCCGAGCACCTAAGCAAAGTCCTTGAGACACTGGCAGGCATCCAGTCAGAATTCAACGACGCGCAATCCAGTGTCAAAATCTCGCTGGCTGACCTCATCGTGCTGGGTGGATGCGCCGGCGTCGAACAGGCGGCAAAGAACGCCGGCCATCCTGTGACGATACCGTTCAAGCCGGGCCGTATGGATGCGTCGCAGGATCAGACTGATGTGGAATCGTTCGCCGCCCTAGAACCGGTCGCGGACGGCTTTCGCAACTATCAGAAGGCGCGCTTTGCCGTGCCGGCCGAGAGCCTCCTGCTTGACCGGGCGCAACTGCTGACGTTGACGGCACCTGAGATGACTGTGCTCTTAGGCGGTTTGCGTGTGCTGGGTGCCAATGCAGGTCAGTCCGAATTGGGTGTCCTCACCGATCGGCCTGGAACGCTGAGCAACGACTTCTTCGTCAACCTGCTTGACATGGACACGGAATGGAAGGCCACGTCGGACACGAACGACACCTTCGAAGGCCGCAACCGAAGAACTGGCGCCGTAAAATGGACTGGCTCGCGCGTCGACCTCGTCTTTGGCTCAAATGCGCAACTGCGCGCTCTGGCGGAGGTCTACGCCAGCTCGGACGGGCAGAAGAAGTTAGTCGCTCATTTCGTCGCAGCTTGGGCCAAAGTGATGAACCTGGATCGGTTTGATCTGAAGTAGTCGCTCAATCCGCCTCGGCCGGTTTCGACTAATCCGGCCGAGGTTGTTTGAAGTTGCGGTCTGGAACGCAATCGAACAATGTTCCCGCTTAGAGCCCTTTGAGGGATCTGAGGCACTACGCCGCTGGCAGGACTCGAAGCGAGTCGAGATAGAGTCAACGCCTCGCGCCTGGCGGGACTTCGTGCCCGCCTGGCGACATACCTCACTGGCAGCTTACGCACAAACAGCGAAGCAGCTTCACTGCCGCACAAGTACGAGAAGATCGTAACCGCCTCGGATGTGCTCAATGATTTCGCCACCCTGCGGCAACAACTCGTGATTCTAGGCACACCGAAAACGGTTAGAGAATGGCGTTTTTACGCCTACGAGAGGGATGGCTTCGTATTGATGTTGCCGACGTGATGTCGGGCACAGGCACCGCCAGACGATGTCAACCGCGAGTACCAGAGTCGGCGCTGTCAGGATTGATAGTGGCTCGGCGGGATCCCGAGCCGACGTTTGAACATGGTGGCAAAAGCCGCCGGGCTGTCGTATCCAAGATCGAGGGCGATCGAGGTGACTGCCTCGCCGGCCGCAAGCCGGGGTAGTGCGATCAACAGGCAGGCCTGCTGGCGCCACTCGGCGAAGCTCATGCCCGTCTCGCGCCGAAAACTGCGGGTAAAACTGCGGCGGCCGACACCCAGCTCGGTGCTCCAAGCCGTGATGGTGTCGTGCGGGCTCGGGAGTTCCAAGAAT
>JAYVNL010000365.1:0-8783 GCA_043758495.1 Rhizobacter sp. | reverse complement strand
ACAGCAATGCTCGTGAAATCAACAGCTTACCGAACAGCTCCCGCGCCGTTGCTGGCTCGGCGTACCGTCACTTCTTGCACTGAAAACGAGTGGACCCCACCACTGGCATCGCTGGACGTCGTTCGATTGGCAACCAAGCTGACGGGCGGGGAAGGTGGGCTCCCGGATACGTACAGTCTGTCAGCAGCCGAGCTCGCCCGGCTGCTCAACAAGGTTCGTGCGGAGCAGAGCATCAGGATCTGAGCTCGTCTTGCCGGCCGGCACGAAGAAGCGGAGGTGTGGCGGGCTCCAGGGGGTCATCGAGGCGGGCAGCCGCTTCTTCGGAAGCCCGGCGTACCAACCGAAACCGAGGCTCCGATCGACAACTACCCCGCCGAGGCCGCGATCGCAATGCGATTAGCAATGTTCGCGACTAGGAGACTTGCAATCTCAATGCGCTCTGACGATGATGCGCCTTTCGATGTTCTGGAGTCGAGCGCGTATGTCCCTCGTGTCTCAGCTGCAAGCGCTGCTCGGCTCGGCTGCGGTGCTGACCGTGGAAGCCGATCTCGCCCCGCACGCCACTGATTGGCGCGGCCGCTATCGGGGCAACGCGGCGTGCGTGGTGCTGCCGACTTCCACCGAGCAGGTCGCTGCTGTCGTGCGGGCCTGCATCGAGCATGCCGTGCCTGTCGTTCCGCAAGGCGGCAACACGAGCCTTTGCGAAGGCGCAATTCCGCGAAGCGGTGAGCCGGCCTCCGTGGTGATGAACCTGCAACGGATGCGCCGCGTGCGCTCGATCGACGTCGCTAACCACTCGATGGACGTCGAAGCGGGCTGCGTGCTCGCGCAGGTGCAGGCGGCCGCGGCCGAGCAAGGCCGCCTGTATCCGGTGAGCCTTGGCGCCGAAGGCTCGTGCCAGATCGGCGGCAACATCGCCACGAACGCCGGCGGCACGGGCGTGCTGCGCTACGGCAACACGCGCGAGAACGTGCTCGGGCTGGAGGTGGTGCTTCCCGACGGGCGCATCTGGGACGGCCTGTATCGGCTGCGCAAGAACAACACCGGTTTCGACCTCAAGCACCTGTTCATCGGCAGCGAAGGCACGCTCGGCGTGATCACCGCAGCGACGCTCAAACTGCACCCGATACCCACCGCGCATGCCGTCGCCTGGATGGGGCTCGCGTCATCGCGCGCCGCGCTAGCCATGCTCGGCCGCTTCCAGGAACGCTGCGGCGGCTTTCTCTCGGCCTTCGAGATGATGAACGACGTCGAGCTCGACATCGTTCTCGCCCACGTGCCCGGACGGCGCGCCCCGCTCGCGGCGCCGCACCCGTGGCACGTGCTCGTCGAGTTGGCCAACACCGGGCGCGAGGACGCCCTCACCGCCGTGCTGCAGGAGGTGATCGCCGAAGGGCTCGAGAAGGGCGATGTCGCCGACGCCGCCGTCGCCGCGAGCGGCCGGCAGCGCGCCGAGTTCTGGGAGGTGCGGCACAGCGTCTCCGAAGGCAACAAGAAGGCGGGTATGGGCATCAACACCGATTGCGCCGTACCCGTGTCCGCCGTGGCGGAGTTCATCGAGCGCGCCACTGCAGCCACCCACGCCATCCTGCCCGGCGTGCCGGTCATCGTCGTCGCCCACTTGGGCGACGGCAACGTCCATTTCATTCCGCTCGCGAGCTTCGAGCAGTGGCGCGCGTTCGGCGATGCCGAAGCCGTGTCGCACCGCGTCAAGCACGCCGTCAACGAAGTCGCTTATGTGCTCGGCGGCACATTCAGCGCCGAGCACGGCATCGGCCAGCAGCTCACCGAGGAGATGGCGCTTTTCAAGCCCCCGGTCGAGATCGACCTCATGCGCGGCATCAAGCGGCTGCTTGATCCCGGCAACCTTTTCAACCCCGGGCGGCTGCTGCCGCCCCCACCGACGCCGCACTTAGGCGGAACCCAGGAGCCACTATGACAGACTCGTTCTCACATCCTTCGCGCCGACGCGTCCTGCAGGGCGTCGCCGCCTTCGGCGCGCTCGGCGCCCCCGCGGTGCTGAAGTTCGCCCGCGCGCAATCGAAGCGCATCGTCGTCCGCGACGATGGCGGCATCTACACCAAGGCGTATGGCGCCGTGTACTACCGCCCCTTCGCCGAGAAGACCGGCATCGAGGTCGTCGGGGTGCAGGCGAACGCGGAGCCCGTGGCCCAAATCAAGTCCATGGTCGACACCAAAAGCTTCACCTGGGACATGGCAAAGATCAGCCAGCCCGCAATCCTTCTGCTCACCACGCAGGGCAAGGTGTACCTCGAGAAGCACGGGCTCGAGAACGATTCGGTGGTGAAGACCATCCCGGCGCACTACATGTCAGCCTACGGCGTGCCGACCAACATCTACAGTACGGTGCTCGCCTACCGCACCGATGCCTTCAAGGGCCGAAAGGCGCCGAACTCGTGGGCCGACTTCTGGAACGTCAAGGATTTCCCCGCTCGTCGCTCGCTGCGCAAGCACCCGTTCGACACGCTTGAGGAGTCGGCGATGGCCTCGGGCGTGCCGACGTCGCAGCTCTATCCGCTGAACCTCGAAAAGGCGTTCGCCAACCTTGACGTGATCAAGCCGAAAGTCGACGTGTGGTGGAACTCGGGCGCGCAGGTCGAGCAGATGCTGAAGTCCGGCGAGGTCGACATGATCGCGACGTGGGTGTCGCGCCCGCAATCGGCGATGGCCGACGGCGCGCCGGTCGCGATCGTCTGGAACCAGAACCTCTGGGGTGTCGACAACTGGTCGATCCTCGCCGGCACGCCGAACGCGGACGCCTGCCGCGAGTTCATGAAGTTCGCTTCCGACCCGAAGCGCATGGCTTCGCTGGTCGAGTACTTCCCCGCCGGGGTGACGCAGCCGGACGCGTTCAAGTACATCAAGGCCGAGGTCGCGAAGAACTGTCCGACGCACCCCGACAACATCAAGAACGGCGTGCAGATCAACGCGAAGTACTGGCTTGACAACCAGGCCTCGGTCACCGAGAAGTTCAACTCGTGGATCCTCACGTGACCGCGTGATGGCGCAGCCCAAGCTGGCGATCACCGGCCTGAGCAAGCGCTACGGGCCCGTCATCGCTCTCGCGCCCACCAACTTGGAGGTGGCCGAGGGCGAGTTCCTCACGCTGCTCGGCCCTTCGGGGTCGGGCAAGACGACGCTGCTCTCACTGATCGCCGGCCTAGCGGTGCCGGACGCCGGCAAGTTGCACATCAACGGCCGCGATGCCACTTATGCCGCGCCGCACGAGCGCGACATCGGCATGGTGTTTCAGAACTACGCGCTGTTCCCGCACATGACGGTCGCCGAGAACATCGCCTTTCCGCTGAGCATGCGCCGCGTCGACAAGGTGACTGCCGCGAAGCGCGCGATCGAAGCCCTCGAGTTGGTGCGCCTGCCGCAGGTGGCGGCGCGCTACCCGAAGGAGCTCTCGGGCGGCCAGCAGCAGCGCATCGCGCTCGCGCGCTGCCTGGTCTACAAGCCTTCGATCGTGCTGATGGACGAGCCCCTCGGCGCTCTCGACAAGAAGCTGCGCGACCACATGCAGCTCGAGATCAAGCGCATCCACCGCGACACCGGGGCGACCATCGTCTACGTCACGCACGATCAGGAAGAGGCGATGACGATGTCGGATCGCATCTGCCTGATGAACGGCGGCACGATCGAACAGTTAGGCACGCCGCGGGATCTCTACTTCGCGCCGAGGACCCTCTTCGTGGCCGACTTCATCGGCGAGTCGAACCTGCTGCGCGGTAGGGTCTCGGCCGTCGACGGCGCCGGAGTCGAAGTCACGCTCGGCGACGGCGCGACTCGCGTCACGGCCACGGCCACGGCGCATGCGCGTGTCGTCAGCGGCGACGCGGTTCGCGTGATGGTGCGGCCGCAGAACATTGCGCCGGCGGCCAACGGCGGCAACACGCTACGGGGCCGCGTCGTCGAGTCGATGATCACCGGCAGCCTGACTAAGCTCTACGTTGCATCGCCCTTCTCCGGAGATGAGCCGATCGTCCTCTCGTATCCCACATCGGTGGCGACGCGCCCGCACGCGGTGGGCAGCGAGCTGGCGTTCTCGTGGCAGCGCGGCGACGCCGTGGCCGTGCCGGAGCAGGCGTGAGCAGCCATGCCGCACCGCGCCCGGCTTGGCTGACGCCGACGCTGCTCGGCGCGCCGCTGGTCCTGCTTTTCCTGGTCCTGCTGGTTTATCCGGTCGGGCAGCTGCTGCTTCTCTCGATCTACAGCGACGGCGCCTTCACGATGGCGAAGTACCGGCAGCTGTTCGCGTCGTCGGTGTACGTCAACGTGATGCTGATCACGCTGAAGATTTCGCTCTGGACGACGCTGCTCTCGGTCGTGGGCGGCTACCCGATCGCCTACCTAATTTCGTCGCTCGAGAAGGATCGCAAGGCCAACTGGCTGTTCTGGGTGCTGCTCTCGTTCTGGACCAGCTTCCTGGTGCGCGCGTTCGCGTGGATCGTCATGCTCGGGCGCAACGGCGTCGTCAACCAGCTCCTCACGGCCGCCGGGCTGCAGGACACGCCGTCGAACCTGCTCTATTCGCTCGGCGCGGTGCTCACGGGCATGGTGCACGCGCTGATGCCGCTGGCGGTGCTGACGATGCTCTCGGTGATGGACAACATCGACCGCAACCTGCCGCGTGCCGCCGCAACGCTCGGCGCAAAGCCGGGCACCGCGTTCTGGCGCGTCTACTTCCCGCTCTCGCTGCCCGGCGTGGCGGCCGGCGCGATCATGGTGTTCGTCACAGCGGTCGGCTTCTTCATCGTGCCGCAGCTGCTCGGGGGGCGGCGCGAGGTGATGATCACGCAGCTCATCATCGAGCAGGTTCTGCAGACCATGAACTGGGGGTTCGCCGGCGCGATCTCGGTGCTCATGCTCCTGGTCGTCCTCGCGGTATTCGCTCTCTACGACAAGGTGCTGGGCCTTTCGACCATGACCGGCGAATCGTCGCAGCGGGTCCGCGGCGGTCGTGGCGCGATGCACCAGGCCGGCGATGCGGTGCTGGGTGCGCTCGGACGTCTGAGCGATGCCGTGATCGACGCCTTGCCGCGCAGCCGCAAGCGTGATCGGGAGCCGGGGCGATCGCTCGGCCTCCGCGGCGCCGTGCTGCTCGTGCTGTTCTTCCTGTCCGTGCCGGCCCTGCTGATGGTCGTGCTCTCGTTCGCCAAGTCGGGGCTGAAGTGGCCGCCCAGCGGCTTCACGCTCCAGTACTACCAGACCATGCTTGCGTCGCCCCTTTGGATGCAGGCGGCGCTGCGTTCGCTGCTCGTCGGCATCGGCGCGGCAGTGCTAGCGATGCTCATCGGCACCCCGGCGGCGTTCCTGCTGGTGCGCTCGCAGGTTCGCGCCAAGTCGCTGATGCTCGCGTTCGTGCTCTCGCCAATCATCATCCCGCGCATGATCATCGCCGTCGGCCTGTTCTACTTCTTCGCCAAGGTCGGCCTGGTCGGCACCTCGGTGGGCTTGGCGATCGGCCACACCCTAATCGCGGTGCCGTACGTCGTGATGACGATGATGGCGGTGCTGCGCAACTACGACACGCGGCTCGACCTGGCCGCGCAGAGCCTTGGCGCAAAGCCGTGGCAGGTGCTTCGGCACGTCACCTTCCCCGTCCTCGGCGCCGGCCTGTTCTCGTCGCTGCTGTTCGCGTTCGCGACCTCGTTCGACGAGCTCACCATCGCCCTGTTCGCTTCCGGCGGGCTCTCGGCCACCTTGCCCAAGCAGTTCTGGGACGAGGTGACGCTCGAGGTCTCGCCCACCATCGCCGCGGTCTCCACTTGCCTGTTTGCCTTCGTCGCCGTGCTCATCGGCCTGGCCGAGTGGCTGCGGCGCCGCAGCGCCAACCGATAACCCTCAGACCATGAAAACCAGACTCACTTCCGAAGGCCTGCACGGCATCTTCCCGGCCATCCCCACGCCCGTTACCGCCGACGATCGCATCGACGAAGCCGCCGCGCAGGCGCAGATGGCGCTAATCCTGCGGGGCGGCGCCAGCGGGGTCGTGCCGCTCGGCGGCACCGGCGAGTACGGCGCGCTGCGGCAGGAAGAGCGGGTGCGCATGGTCCGCGTCTGTGCCGAGGCCGCCGACGGGAAGATACCGGTCGTAGCCGGCGTGCTCGACCCGGGCTACTACGACGTACTCGCCGCCGGCCAGGCCTTTGCCGACGCGGGCGCCGACGCGCTGATGGTGCTCACGCCCTACTACACGTCGCCGACGCAGCAAGGCATCCGCGACTACTTCGTGCGCCTCGCCGAGGAGGTGCCGCTGCCCGTGATGATCTACGAGATCCCTTACCGGACCCGCATAGCGATCGCACCCGAGATACTGCACGAGCTCTCGCGACATCCGAACATCATCGGCATGAAGGCCTGCAACACCGACATGCACCACTTCCTCAAGGTGCAGGCCGGCATCGATGCGTCCTTCACCGTCTTCTCGGGCGAGGACACGCTATTCCCAGTGCAGATGGCCGCTGGCGCGAAAGGCGGCATCGTGGTGACCGCGTCCGCGCTGCCGCGTACCTGGCGTCGGCTCTACGAGGCGTGCGCGGCCGGGCGCACGCAGGAAGCGCTGCAGCTGCACCGGGCGCTGCTGCCCATGCTCGACCTGGCCTTCGCCGAGACGAACCCCGGGCCGCTCAAGTCCGTGCTGGACCTCGTCGGCATCGACGCGCCGCGCGTGCTGCAGCCGCTCGTGCCACCGGCGCCGGCGCTCCGCGAGAAGCTGCGCGGCGAGATGGCGCGGCTGTTGCGGGAAGAAGCTACGCTGTGACACGCACGGCGCGAGAAGCGAAGCCAGCCGCCGCCAGCGACGGCACGCGCCGGCCGAACGCATCGGCGGGCAACGGCGTCCCCGAGCGCTCATCGCTGTTCGTCGGCTCCGTCGAGAAGGCGTTCCGGGTGCTCGAGGCGTTTCGGGACGCGCACCGCACCATGTCCATGGCCGAGATCGCCCGTGCCGCGCAGCTCGACCGGAGCGCGACGCAACGGCTGGTGCACACGATGGAGCAGCTCGGCTACGTGCGCCGCCTGCCCGAGTCGGCGCTCTACGGGCTGGCTCCGAAGGTGCTCACGCTCTCGTATAACTACCTGCGCTCCCGCGAGCTGATCGAGCGCGCCTCGCCGTACCTGCTCGATATCAGCCGCACGCTCGGCGAGACGTCGAACCTGCAGGAGCTCGACGGCCACGAGATCGTCTTTCTGGCGCGTTTCCCGGGCAAGCATCTGGTGAACGTCGACTTCGCGGTGGGCTACCGCCTGCCCGCGGTGTTCACGGCATCCGGACGCGCCATACTGTCGCTACTAGATGTGGCGACGAGACACAGGATAATTCGCGCCACGCCGATGAACCTCGTCACCTCGTCCACGGAGACGGATCCGAAGTTGCTGGCGGCGCGTATCGAGGAAGTCGCGCGGAAGGGGTACGCCATCGTGATGAACCAGACGCTTGTTGGTGACATCTCCGTGGCAGCACCAATCACCGACCACGAGGGCCATCCTGTCGCTGCCATCAACGTCGCTGTGCCGACGACGCGATGGACCATGGAGACGGCTGAGGAGCGGCTCGTTCCCCACGTTCAACTTGCTGCGACCTCAATTTCCCAGGCGAGGATGCCGCGTCGATAGGACCCCTCCGAGTGGACGAGCCCAACCCTGTACCTCAGTCCTAAATGGCTTTCCTGTATCAGAAGCTTCTTTCGCGGGCGCCGTCCGGCGCACACCTCGCACTTTGCACCTAGCGTTCCTCGAACAGCAGCTCACTGACTTCGCTGTTGCGACAGCACAGCTCGCTAAGACAAAGACCCAAACAGGCCCTTGCAATTCGGCGACAGTAGACCGCACCAATCGCGACGAAAATCTTTCCTCGTGACCACGTACCTGAACGTCCCTCACAGCGCCAGGGCCGAAGCCAAAGCCAAGGGCGCCCGGTGGGACGCCGAGTCTCGCAAGTGGTTCGTGCCGATCGGCCGGGAGCTCGAACCGTTCACCAGCTGGCTGCCGGTCGATCCTGCGAAGCTGGCTGCGCAAGACTTAGTCGAAGCCGCCAAGGGCGTACCCCTGTCGCAACTGCTCGCAGGGGTGGCGACGGCCGTCGAGCAAGCGTTTCGGCAAGGCGTCTGGACCACGGCCGAAGTTGTCCGCGCCGACGGCGATCCGCATGTCTACCTCGAACTCGCCGAGCGCGACGCCAGCGGCACCCTCATCGCCAAGGCTAGAGCGATCGTCTGGGCCACCTCGGCGGCCTCCGCGAGGGTGCGTCAAGGATCGATTCGAGTCTGCGACTGCTCGCGCATGTACTGCGGCAAATAGTAGAAGGAGGCGAGGGCCTTGCCTGTGCTGCCGGAACCCTTCCAGCCGCCGAACGGCTGGTAGCCGGGCCATGCGCCGGTTGTCGCGCCCTGTGGCCGGTTGGCATACGTGGCGCCGGCTTCGATGTTGTCGAAGAACCATTTCACTTCAGCTTGCGTGCCGTAGAAACCGGCCGTCAGGCCGAAGTCGCCAGCGTTGGCAAGCGCCATGGCGTGCTGCGCGTCTTCCACGCGTCCGAGCATCACCAGCGGCACGAACATCGGTTCTGTCGCAATAGCGCGAGGAAGCAAATCTTGGCGGCGAGGTCGACGCCGATCAAAAAGCCAGCGAGTAGAACTGGCTCGCTGCAGACGAGTCTTTGTCTTTGATGTTGCCGAGCTGGCCCTTGCGAATCATGTGCATGGTTTCGATGCCGGCGATCAGGATTCGGGCGCAGCGAAAGCTCTTGAATCCGAGCA